>JBGTBQ010000399.1:0-29415 GCA_041749275.1 Pyrinomonadaceae bacterium
CTCAACGTTAAGTCTTTCGATAAGACAACGACGAGCGACGGCGTTTTGGGTAATCGTTCTACGGTTAACTTCACCGGTTCGCTGGATCAGTCCATATTCGAACCTGCTACGGTCTTTAGTTATTACCAGCCAGAGTATGAAGTTCCCGGGACCAAGATTCTGGGACCGGCGTTTGGGATTCTTTCGACCTCTACCACGTTGAGACGGGCTAACAACATTAACACTCTGATTTACACCGGAGTGTCTGCCAACACGACGCCGACGGCACTCAGTCCTGATCGCCCGAGGGGTACTTCAGTTGACCTCGCGAATCTCGAAGCAAACGCTTCGACTCCTGACGTGATAGCGGACCAGCTAAACGCCCTAATGCTTCACGGCACGATGTCCACAGAGGTGCGCAACTCAATTGTTACCGCGATGAATGCCATTCCCACTTCCGACGCCGCCTTCGCGCGCAAGCGGGCGCAGGTGGCGGCATACCTCGTGGCGACTTCATCGCAGTACGACATACAGAGATAAAATCATGGCTACAACACGCAGAGACTTCCTTCGAAATAGCGCTTGTGCGCTCGGCGGCATGGCAATGGCTTCCAGCGTAGAAAGTTTTGGGGCGATCCATGCGCTAGCGCCTCAGTCCGCGACTGATTACAAAGCGCTAGTGTGCATATTCCTGAACGGCGGAAACGATGGCAACAACCTGCTCGTTGACCTGGGCCAGTATGCGGCCTACTCGGCAGCGCGCAGCGCAGCGACCCTGGCCATCCCGCAAACCGGCGCCAATAGCTTCCTTCCGCTCTCGCCAGTAAGCGGCGGTTCTTACGGCCTACACCCGAGTATGCCGGAGGTCAAAGCCCTTTTCGATCTAGGCCGAATTGCCGTGGTCGCGAACACCGGACCGCTGGTCGAGCCGCTGACGCGAACGACCTACCAGAACGGCACGGGCAAGAAGCCGCTGCAGCTCTTTTCGCATTCCGACCAGGTCGGACTGTTTCAAACTGCGATCGCCAACAACGTCAGCCAGACTGGCTGGGGCGGGCGGGTTGCCGACAAGACGCTCATTTTGAATGGCGGGGCTACTTTTCCGCAGAATGTTTCCATTGCGGGACAAAATCTGTTTCTTACCGGAGTCGATACCCGGCAGCTTGCCGTGGCTGACTCGAACACGACTCTCGCAAACGTGCTGCAACTCACCATGACCGGTACGGCCAGCGAGCAGGCCTCTCGGCTCGCCGCCTTCAACGCGTTGCGAGCCTATGACAACAATTTCAAGTTGGTGAAAGCTGCGAGCGATACGCGCTCGAGCGCCATTCTAACGGACGCTGCTCTCAGCTCAGCCAGTCCCGTCCTGGCCACAGTTTTTCCAAACACGTCGCTGGGACGCCAGCTCAAGCAGATTGCTCTACTCATCAAGGCGTGTACGGATCCGGTTGCTAACATCGGCATGAAGCGCCAGATTTTCTTCGCGCAGATCGGCGGCTTCGATACGCACGCCAACCAACACCCGGCGGCGCTGGGCGGGCAAGACGCCCTCCTGCAACAGGTCAGTCAGGCGATGAACGCCTTCTACAACGCGACGGTTGAGTTGGGCGTGCCGAACAATGTTACCTCCTTCACGCTCTCTGACTTCGGGCGCACACTCAATCCGGCGGGCAGCGGCAATGCGGTCGGCTCCGACCACGCGTGGGGCAATCATCACTTGATTATGGGCGGCGCGGTGCTCGGCGGCAGACTCTACGGCACGTACCCGACACTTGCCCTCGGTGGCCCCGATGACACGGACGGCGGTTCCAGTCCGCGCGGGCGCTGGATTCCGACCACTTCCGTCGAGCAGTACGCGGCGACGCTCGCCACTTGGTATGGACTCCCGACGAGCGATCTCACGGCGGTCTTCCCGCTCATCAACCGCTTCGCCACGCCGAACCTCGGCTTCATGGTGTGAGGACGGCGGGTGGCGTGCGAGTCAAGACAGGTTTGATTACACTGAGGCAGCCCGGCGACCAATCGTCGGGCTGTTTTTATATACCGCCGGTTGGGTATGATATGAGTTGATTCATAACGCGGAGGGCGCGGAGAACTCGCGGAGGACGCGGAGAAGAAACCCCATAACCGAACACCATAAAGTTGAGAAGGGGTTTCTCCGCGCGCTCCGCGCCTCTCCGCGCGCTCCGCGTTAAAATCTTATCGCCGCCCCCCGCAACAGAAACGGAATTACACCGGCGCGTCTCGTCATGGTCAAAATCAAACTCCTCGTCGTCATCCTGTTCGCCGCCATCGGCGTTGCATCTCTCTTTACCAACAACTTCACCAATCGCAGCGTCCACGCCTTCTCATCGGGGCCGCCCGCGGGCTACACACGCGCGCCGGGCGAGGAGCCGGAGGCGTGCGCCGAGTGCCACGTCGTCGAAAACCCCGGTACGGGGACGCTCACCATGAGCATCCCACAGACCTACACGCCGGGGCAGACCTATAACATCACCGTCACCCACGCGAACGCCGACCAGACGCGTATGCGCTGGGGCTTCCAACTCACGGCGCTCGACCCGAGCGACGAGAAGGCCGGGGCGCTTGAGCCGCTCGATAATCTGACTCAGGTGCTCGACAATCAGGGGCCGTTCCCCAACCGCCAGTACATCGAGCACACCTCGCAGGGCACTTTCTTCGGGCAACGGAACGGCGCGAGCTGGACGTTTCGCTGGACGGCGCCCGCCGAAGACGTGGGGCCGGTCACGTTCTACGCCGCCGGCAATCAGGCGAACGGCGACGACAACACCTCCGGCGACAACATCTATTTCACCTTCGCCGCCGCCACTTTTCAACCGCCCACGCCAGACTTCTCTGTCTCGGTCACTCCTTCAGCACGAACCTTCGCGCAGGGCGGCGGCACGACTTACAACGTCACCATCACGCCCCTGAACGGCTTTACCGGGCAGGTCGCCTTAAGCGTCAACGGACTCCCGGCAAGCACTTTCGCCTCGTTCCAGCCCGCGATGGTGAACATCACCGACGCTTCGCCGCAAACGTCAGTGCTCTCCGTCTCAAGTTCGGTAAACACGCCGACCGGCAGCTTTACACTCGACATCAATGCGATGAGCGGCCAATTCTCCCACACGGCGCAGGCCGCAATGCATGTCGTCAGCCCCGGCGACGCGGACATCTCGATCAGTCAATCCGTCTCGCCGAATCCGGCGCAGGTTGGCGTTGATTTGAAGTACACGATCATTGTCACGAACAACGGCCCGGCGACGGCCTCGACGCCAACGCTGAAAGTGATACTGCCGCGCGACACGTCCTCGTTCGTAAAAGGCGCGGGCGCCTGCACGCTCATCGTGAACACAAATGAACTTGAGTACAACTGCTCTTTCAACGCCCTCGGTGCGGGGCAGTCGAGCACGATTGATTTTACGGTGCGCCCGCCCGCTGCGGGAACTTTCAATACGACCGCAACCGGAAGAAGCATTGAGAACGACCCGTTTCCCGCGAACAATACCGTTATCTCCAATATCCCCGTCGCCTCGCCCGGTGGGTCGCCGCGAATGACCGTCTCGAACCTCGGCGTCCGCACCGTCGTTTCCGGACTCAACCAGCCAACCACGATGGCCTTCATCGGCGCGAACGATTTCCTGATTCTCGAAAAAGAGTCCGGCAGAGTCCGGCGCGTCACGAACGGCGTCGCACAGGGGACGGTGCTCGATCTCGCCGTCAACAGCGCTTCGGAGCGCGGACTGCTCGGCATCGCGCTGCATCCGAATTTCTCGACCAACGGCTTTATCTATCTGTACTGGACGGAAAGCTCTACCGGAGCCGACACCACCGCCGTTGAGTCGGTTCCACTGCTTGGCAATCGGGTTGACCGTTTCGTCTGGAACGGCACGACGCTCACGCAGAATCAAAACATCATCCGTTTGCGCGCCTTGCAAACGGACGCCGGTCAGCCCCCGCGCGGCAACCACAACGGCGGCGTGCTCCGCTTCGGTCCCGACGGCAAGCTCTACATCATCATCGGCGACGAAGGCCGGCGCGGCTTCTTACAGAATCTCCCGTGCGGCCCGACGACCATCTGCCCCGGCGCCGTCGTGCCCGATGACCAGTTTGGCGGCCCCGCACCGGATGACGCGCACCTGTCGGGCGTCATTCTCCGTCTCAACGACGACGGCACCACGCCGACCGACAACCCCTTCTTCAACGACAACTCCGGTCTCACGGGCGAGGCGGCGGCAAACGTCAAAAAGATTTTCGCACATGGCATCCGAAACAGCTTCGGCATGGACTTCGACCCCATCGGCGGCGCGCTCTGGACACAGGAGAACGGCGACGACGCCTTCGATGAAATCAACCGTGTTACGGCAGGCTTCAACGGCGGCTGGATTCAACTGATGGGGCCGTCCGCGCGCGTCGCCGAGTTCAAACAGATCGAGGTCAGCCGAGGCAACAGCCTGCAACAGAATCGCTGGCCGCCCACGAATATCGCCGACACGCCCGCCGAAGCGCTCGCGCGGCTCTATAACCTGTCCGGCTCCGTCTACACCGAACCGAAGTTTAGTTGGAAGTACGCCGTCGCGCCCTCGCCCATCGGATTTGCGAGCGGCAACGCCCTCGGCGCGCAGTATGCCAACGACCTCTTCGTCGGCGCCTCGCGCACGACGCTCCTCGGCGGCTACCTCTTCCGCTTCAACCTGACGAGTGACCGCAACGGCATTGCAACCGACGACCCGGCGCTCGCCGACCTCGTCGCCGACAACGCGGACAAGTTCGACCTCGCCGAGAGCGAGAGCCTGCTCGTCGGTCGAGACTTTGGCGTCACGACCGACATCCGCACCGGCCCGAACGGGAATCTCTACGTCGTCTCGCTTTCCAACGGCGCGGTCTATGAAATCTTCGCGCAACCGGCTCTCTTCGTCGCGAACCTCGACGGCTTACAGGAAGTGCCGTCGAACTCGACAAATGCGCGCGGCACGGCGACGCTGCTACTGGATAAGGATGAGACGACCGCGCGCGTCTCTCTCCGCTTCCAAAATCTGACGGGGACGCAGACGCTCGCGCACATCCATGGCCCGGCCTCTCCGGGCGAGAACGCGGCGCCCATCTTCGATCTGCCCAACGGAAACTTCACGGACTTCCAAATCACTCTCACACCGGGGCAGGTAAGCGACCTCAAGGCTGGGAAGCTTTACACGAACATCCACAGCACGGACTTCCCCGCGGGCGAGATACGCGGACAGTTCGGCGCAGCCACGCAAACTTCCATCATCCAGTTCGACGCCACCAATCAGGAGATTGCGGAGAGCGCGCAATTCAAAACCATTGCGGTGCTCCGTCTCGGCGATACATCGAGCGCCGCAACCGTGGACTACACCACGATGAACGGGACAGCCTCCGACCGCTCCGACTTTACGACCGCGCGTGGGACGCTCTTTTTCGCACCGGGCGAGTTGCAAAAGACTTTCGACATCCTCATCACCGATGACGCCTTCACCGAACCCAACGAAAACTTTGTCGTCACGCTCTCGAATCTGACCGGCCCGGTTCTGCTCAACACGCCATCCAGTCTGGCGCTCACTATTCTGGACAACGACTCGCCGCCGCCCGCCGGCAATCCCATTGATAACTCGACGTTCTTCGTCCGCCGGCAATACCACGATTTTCTGGGCCGTGAACCTGACCCCGCCGGCCTCGCCTTCTGGGTGAACGAGATTGAATCGTGCGGCGCGGACACGCAGTGTCGTGAGTTGAAACGCATCAACGTCAGCGCCGCCTTCTTCCTCTCCATCGAATTTCAGGAGACGGGTTATCTCACCTATCGTTTTTACGAAGCGTCGTTCGACCGGCAGCCGCGCTTTCTTGAATTCATCTCCGACACGCAGGAGATCAGGCAGGGCGTCGTCGTCGGCGTCGGCAACTGGCAGCAGCAACTCGAAGCGAACAAACAGGCGTTTGCCGTCCGCTGGGTGCAACGCGCGGATTTCAAAGCCATCTTCGACCCGCTGACCAACACACAATACGTGGACACGCTCTTCTCCAAAGCCGGCATCACGCCCGCTCCGGCGGAGCGGGACGCCCTTATCAACGGGCTGAACAACGGCGCCGAGACGCGCGCCACCGTCCTCGGAAAAGTGGCGGACAACGCTCAATTCCGCGCGCTGGAATTCAACCGCGCCTTCGTGTTGATGCAGTACTTCGGCTATCTGCGGCGCAACCCCGACGACCCACCCGATGCGAACTTCGATGGCTACAACTTCTGGCTCTCAAAGCTCAACCAGTTCAACGGCAACTTCGTTCAGGCCGAAATGGTCAAAGCCTTCATCTCCTCCATCGAGTACCGTGGCCGGTTCGGGCCTTAACAGCAAATAAGAGTTGACGGGCGGAAGCCCGAACGTCAGAGCGGGCGTCAGACAGCCAAGCGAGGTCTGCTGCCCACCCTGACGTTCGGGCTTCTGCCTGTTTCGGAATTGCGTTAAGCTTGGAGACGACGACGACGAATGCAAGGAGAAAATGAGACGATGAAGAGATTGTTGGCCTGCGCCGCAGCACTGATATGCCTGTTGACGCTCTCCGAGCTGTCGGGTAGAGCGACACAGGAGAACAAGCCTGTGACGGGCGGAGTCCGGGCCGCGCGCACCTTCGATGCAAAGAAAAGGGAACTGATCTCGACCGCGCTGCCCGCCGTCCGCATCAAGTTCGGGAAAGATTTCAAGTACATCGGCGGACAGAGCTTCATCCTCTACGACGTGGCGAATGCCGAGCAGCACTTCTTCGTTGACGCGGATAAGGAGGGGCGCATTCGCCGTCTCTACTGGGTGCAGTTCGAGGGCTATCTGCCGGGCAACAACCACACCTATAATTACAAGAGCGATAAAACCGCTAACCTTGGCGGCTACGAGTTCATTGCAGATTCTTTGGCACGCACCGTCGAGGCCGCGAAGGCGGAACAGCGCCCGGACTCCGACGGCGCGCGCGCCCGCGCCTTTCTCGAAAACAAGGGCTATCGGATGGCAAGTAACGAATTGCTCTGGCAGCGGCTCGTGCACATGGTGGACGCCGGCAAGCGCAACGAACTGATGATTATCTATCTGGAAGATTTGGGCGGGTCGGGCCTGCTTGCGGAGGACTTCGCCAAAAACGGCAAGGCGGAGCGCATGTGGAAGGACGTTGCCGAGGGGCTACTCCGGCGCGCGGTGTCGGGCATCGAGATCAGGGGAAACTGAACTGGCGGCGCGGCCACGTTTTCAATCAGATGAAAAAACTGGACGTAGAAAAGTATCTGGAGCGGATCGGTTATCGCGGCGCGCGTGACCCGTCCGCCGAAACTTTGCGTGCCTTGCAGCGGGCGCATCTTCTGGCGGTTCCGTTCGAGAATCTGAGCATTCATCTGGGCGAGCCGATTGTCCTTGCCGAAGATGCGCTGTCCGAGAAAGTCATCGAGCGGCGGCGCGGCGGCTTCTGCTACGAGTTGAACGGGCTGTTCGCGGCGCTGCTGCGTGAGTTGGGTTTCCGCGTCGAGATGCTTTCGGCGGGCGTCTTCGGAGGGGAAGAGTTCGGGCCGGACTTCGACCACATGACGCTGGCCGTAACGCTCAACGAACGCTGGTTGGCCGATGTCGGCTTTGGCGATTCGTTCGACGAGCCGCTGCTGCTCGACGACGAGGGCGAGCAGTGGCGCGGCGGTCTTGCGTATCGCATCACGCAAGAGGCGGACTCCCGCCGAGTCCTCTCCCGCCGCAGCCGCGATGGAGCGTGGCAGCCGCAATATCGTTTCAGCATGGAGCCGCGCCTCTTCGCCGACTACGAAGAGATGTGCCGCTTTCATCAGACCTCGCCACGCTCTCACTTTACGCGCAACCGCGTCTGCACGCTGCTGATGCCCACGGGCCGCGTCACGTTAAGCGAGATGCGTCTCATTTCGACCGCGGCGGATGGCGCGCGTGATGAACGTGAGTTGAGCACGCCGGAAGAATACAGGTCGGCGCTGCGAGAGCATTTCGGGATGTCTCTGTGAGCAGGGCACGCTAGCGCATGCCGAGCATGAGCAATATTGAGCGGTCTGAAACCGCGCCGTCAGTCTCTTTCCAGTTGCGGTAGGCTACGAGTTCCGCGTCGTTGACAGGGCGGTTGCCGAGCCGCGCGGCGGGTGTTTTCCCGAAGGCGTGGTCGGTGAGCGCGAGATGCGGGACGCGAACAGCGAGACCTGAGCCGCTCGCCAGCGCACTCTCTGCCGCTTCCACTTCCGGATAAAAGTCTTCGTAGATCAGGACGTGCCAAATCATGTCCGCGCCTTCGCCTTCGACCGCCAAGACGCGGATGATGCCGAAACCGCTCTCGACCTGAAACACAAGGTCGTCGCCCGCCGCGAATGTCAATGCCATAATCATTTCGTCCTTCAACAGTCAACTGAGACAACCGATGGAAGATTACCACCCGCGTTGCAAGGTAGTGAATCTCCGAAGGATTATGGACGAGATTTAGCTGAAGCGTTACTATTCTCCAGCGCGAAAAACTCCCAAAGCGGTGCTTCGTCAATGCAAGAGCGGGATAAAGATTACTACACTATTCTCGGCGCGGGGTCACTGGCGACGCGTGAGGAGATTGAGCGGCGTTACAAGCGGCTCGCGCGGCAACATCATCCGGATCGCGGCGGCAATGAAGAGGAGATGAAGGCGATCAACGAAGCATGGCGAGTGCTCGGCGATGCAAAAGCGCGCCGCGACTACGACGCGCGCCGTCCCCGCGCGCGGCACGCATATCAGGCGCACGTGCCCACCACTACACACGCCGCGCAGGCCGACGCGGTCTATGGTCGCGTGGCTGGCGCCGCCCTCTGCCTTGCGGCGGGGCTGGTGTTGATCTTGCTGGTGAGGTTCCATTACGTGATTTTCCTGTGGCCGCTCGCCATGCTCGGCGTGATGATTGTGCTGTTCGGCGTCTTTATGGCGCATGGCGCGCTCGTCTTCGCGCGCGAGCGCATGGGGCCGGCGCACCCGGCGCGTCGGTTCGTGTGGGCGCAGGAATTCGCGTTCTGGTTCTGCATCCTCGGCGGCGCCTGCGGCGTTTTCTATCTCATCACGATGATCTGACGTGATGCGTGTGGTAATTTGAAGCGATGAGTGTCAAGGGTCTCGATCTTCTCTTTCTCGAAGTCAACAGTCTCGAAGAGTCGCTTGCCTTCTACGTCGAGCGGCTCGGTTTCGAGGTCGAAGCTTCCACGCCGGAAGCGGAGCCGCCGTTGGCGACACTGCGCGCCGGACGTTTGAAATTGATGCTGGCCGAGGTGCCCGTGACGATGGTTCGGCGCGGGCGCGGCGTCCACTTCTTCCTGACGGTGGTTGAGGTGGACGAGTTTTACGAACGCCTGCGCGCGCTCGGCTCCGAAATCGCGCCGCCGGTGGACGAAGGCTGGGGCGGTCGCTTCATCACGCTCGAAGACCCCGACCGGTACAGATTGTTTTTCGTCACGTGGCATGGCGAAGCGGAGAGCAGCGAAGCTTTGAATGCGCGGGCGCGTTGGAATTGACTGATCGAGAAGACTGAAATTCATGAGCATTGATGCGAGTGTGATCGCGGCCATCGAAGCCGCCGTCGTGGCAGACCCGGAGAATGTCGAGTTACGCCTGCACCTCACCTCGTTGTTGCTGAAGGCGAGGCGGGCGCAGCAGGCGCTCGACCACTGCCAGAAAATTTTTGCCGCGCAGCCCGACCATGTCGGGGCGTTGTTGTTCGCGGCGGATGCCGCCGATGCGCTGGGCGACCGCCAGCGAGCGGAAGGTTATCGCCGCATCGCCGGCGCGCTCTCAGGGACGCCCGAAGCAAAGGACGAGACGGAGAGCAATCAACCGCGCATGAACGATTTGAAGTCGCTCGACGAGGGATTGGAAGAGGTCTTCGGCTCCGACCGTGGAGACCGCACCGACAAAAGTAAAAACAACGCCGTGCCGCTCCTCGCGTTTGAAGACGAGCAGGCGGAAGGCTACTGGGAGGCTGAAGAGTCCGATGTGAAACTGTCGGACGTGGCGGGGATGGAGGAAGTGAAGCGGCGTCTCGATCTTTCGCTGCTCGCGCCGCTCAGGAACCCGGAGATGATGAAGCTCTACGGGAAGTCTCTGCGTGGCGGCCTCATGCTCTATGGCCCGCCGGGCTGCGGCAAGACCTACATCGCGCGCGCGGTCGCGGGCGAGATGGGCGCGCGCTTCATCGCCATCGGGCTGGCGGACGTGCTCGACATGTACATCGGCCAGAGCGAAAAGAACCTGCGCGAAATCTTTGAAACCGCGCGGCGCAACGCCCCTTGCGTGCTCTTCATTGATGAGATTGACGCGCTGGGCCGCAAGCGCAGTCTGCAAAGACACTCCGGGGGCCGAGATGTCGTCAACCAACTCCTCTCCGAGTTGGACAGCATCGGCAACGACAATCGAGGCGTCTTCGTCCTCGCCGCGACGAACCATCCGTGGGACGTGGACACGGCGCTGCGCCGTCCCGGCAGGTTCGACCGCACGCTTCTCGTGCTCCCGCCCGACACCCCGGCGCGCGGGGCGATCCTGCGTTACCATCTTGGCGAACGGCCCAACGAAGGCGTTGACCTGCGCTCGATGGCGGAAAAGACGGATGGCTTTTCCGGCGCCGACCTCGCGCATCTGGTCGAGTCAGCGGCTGAACTTGCAATGGAAGAGTCCATCAAGACCGGCAGCGCGCGCCCCATCCGCCAGAACGACTTCAAGCGCGCGATGAAGGAGATCAAGCCCAGCACCCGCCCGTGGTTCGAGGTGGCGCGCAACTACGCGATGTTCTCCAACGAGGGCGGCATGTATGACGACCTGCTCGACTATCTGCGGGCGAAACGAATGGTTTGAAAAACTGGAGACAGGAGACGGGAATCAGAAGAAAAGCAGTTTCCTCGTTCTGACTCCTGACTCCCGTCTCCCGTCTACTTATTTATGAACGAAGAGTTTGTCATCAACAATCCCGGCGAGCACATCGAGCGTGCGCGCGTCCTGATGGAACAGGAGCGGCACGAGTTGGCCGAAGGAGAATTGCGGCAGCATCTGCTGGCCGTGCCGGACGACTCGATGGCGCATGCGATGTTGGCCCTGTGCCTGTCGGAGCAGAAGAAACAACGGGAGGCGGTGGAATCCGCGCGCTTGAGTGTGCATCTCGCGCCGACATTCCCCTACGCGCATTACACGCTGGCGTGGGTTTACCACAACCATGATCGTTTGGCCGAGGCTGAAACCTCTATCAACGAAGCGATTCGGCTCGACCCGGAAGAGGCGGACTATTTCGCGTTACTGAGCAGCATCAAGTTTCAGCGCCGCCGCTGGCAGGAGGCGCTCGACGCCGCGGAGAACGGCCTGTATTTCAACTCGGAGCACGTGGGATGTATCAACCTGCGGGCGATGGCGCTCAACCAGTTGGGCCTGAGCGACGACGCGGCAATCGCTATCGAGGGCGCGTTGAGCGTGGAGCCGGAGAACGCGCTGAGTCATGCCAACCGCGGCTGGCAGGAGATGCACCGCGGCAAATACGAGCAGGCGATGGGCCATTTCCGCGAGGCTTTGCGGATAGACGCTCAACTGGACTGGGCGCGCGAGGGCGTGGTCGAGGTGCTGAAAGCGCGGAACCCCGTCTACCGAATAATGCTGCGCTACTTTCTGTGGTCGTCGCGTCTGTCGGGGCGGCAGATGTGGCTCTTCATCATCGGCTTCTTTCTTCTCTCACGAATTCTTCGCGCCGGGATGAAGAGCAACCCGGAACTCGCGCCGCTGTTTTATCCGGTCTATGGACTCTATCTCTCCTTCGTTGTGATGACGTGGATTGCCCGACCTCTCTTCGATCTCATTCTCCGGCTCGATCCCGTGGGGCGCATTGCGCTCTCGAAGAAACAGATCAAGTCGTCGAACCGGGTCGGCGCCACGATCCTGCTCGCGCTGACGAGCCTCGTCCTCGGTTTTGCGACGGGGGTTTCATCTTTCTACCTGCTCGCCGCCGGGGCTGGCATGATGACATTGCCTATCGCCAGTGCCTTCGATGCGGAGTCGCCGAAAGGGAGGAAGATTATGCCGATCTACGCCGTCGTGCTTGGCTCGCTCGTGTTCCTCGTCTTTGGGCTGTCACTTTATGATTCCGACTCGACGTTGATCTTCGGGGGCTTGTTCCTCATTGGCTTCTTCCTCTATGGGTGGGTCGCCAACGCTCTGAGCATTCGCACATAAAGTATGAAGCCTGTCGGATAGCGGGGGGACTTGCTTTTCTCAACCTTGAAAATCAAAGGCCGTCCGCGAACATTATTCGAGGTTGACCTCAAGCGATGCTCAACCGAAGTGCGCGTTTCGGTCGAGCTAATTCGGGACGTGAGAAAAATCGCCCGGCGCGAAGGAGTGGCAACGGAAACGTTCGTCAATCTCTGGTTACAGGAGAAGGTTGCGTCTAAAACTTAGACGGCAGTCGCATTTATAATTCGCCTTAAAGTGAATTTGATGTGGAGTAAAAAATGAGCAATTTATTATCATCCGATTTAGATTCGCCTTCATCTACGCCTTATTTTTTGTGGGATGCGCCGATGACGGTTGCCGAATTGAAGCATCAGTTAAGCTCAGGTTCTGATGAAGAGCGAATTCGTCTGTTAGGGAAAATCTTACGCGAAGCCCGCGACACCGAAGTTTGGAAATTCACGACACCGCGGGAAGTTTGGCGAAATTGGGATGCAGTTTCAAAACATCTCGGACGGCGACGCGCGTTTTGGACGTTTTTGTTTGAGTATTGGGCAAAGGAAGGTTTGCTTGATTAACTCTACGCTGAACCATTTACAGAGCGATTTTCTGCGCGAGTTTTTCAGCCGTGAAAATCACTTTTATTTGACGGGCGGCGCGGCATTGGTCGGCTTTTACTTCGGACATCGTAAAACTGAGGATTTAGATTTATTCACGCTCGAAGACGAAATTGAAAGTGGTTTTGCGATTGTCCGGGAGGTGGCAAAAAGTTTAGACGCAGCGATTGAATCAATCATCACCTCGCCCGATTTTCGGCGTTTGTTGGTCAAGCGCGGCGATGAAGCGGTGATCGTTGATTTAGTCCGCGAATATGTTTTTCAACTCGAACCCGAAAAACGCGAGATAAATGGAATTCGGATTGATTCGCCCGATGAAATCTTGGCGAATAAACTTTGCACGTTGTTGTCGCGCTCGGAAATTCGTGATTTGGTGGATGTTCAAGCACTCGAAAATGCAGGCTTTAGTTTGGAAAACGCATTAAAGGTTGCTGCTAAAAAAGAGACCGGATTGTCGCCCGCGCAGCTTGCTTGGGTTCTCAATCAAATAAAATTTGGCGATGATGCCCGACTGCCAAGTGATATTTCGGCTGATGAATTGAGAGACTATCTGAACAATTTGATTGATAGATTGAAGCAGCTTGCTTTTCCTATGAAAGAAGATGAATAAAGGGTAGTGGCTCAATGCGGGGAGGTGACAGGTCAGAACCGCCTGCGGTAGCGGGTGGGCCTACTGTCACCTCCCCGCTATTGAGCCGCTACCGAAAAATCTTCTAATCGCCACGCTCATCCCTGTATAATGGGCCGGCTCGAACCAACTAACACGCGGAGGGGAGACAGGCGCATGACGACAATCAGGCATGTGGTGTGTAATCGTGAATCCTTTTTCGTGCGCGACACGGCGACGGCGTTTGATGCGGCGGAGTATATGGCGGACCGCAACATCGGGGCGGTCTGCGTGCTCGACGAGGAAAGCAAGCTATGTGGCATCTTCTCCGAGCGCGATTTGCTCAAGCGTGTGATCGTCAAGCACCTCGACCCGGCGGAGGTGGCGATTCGCGATGTAATGAGCGCGCCGCGCGCCGTCATTGACTGTGCCGAGACGCCGCACGAAGCGCTCGAACGGATGGAGCAGATCGGCAGCCGTCATCTGCCCGTCGTGGACGGCGAAAAATTCGTCGGGATGCTCTCGATGCGTGACATCATGCGCGTCGAGATCAGCGAGCAGGGCGCGGAACTCCAACTGCTCCACGAGTACATCCAACATTAAGCTTGCCGCAAGCTAACGCTGCTCGCTCCACGCATCGAGCAACTCCGCTTCGCGCGCGGCGGTTAAACCGGCGCGCAGCGGCGTGTCTCGCGGGCGCGTCCTGTCCCAAGAGAGTGTGTCGCGGGCGGTGTCCGCCAACGGACGGAATCTGAGACCGGCGGCGATGGGCTTGGCGCAGTTGACGTGGAAGAAGTATTGATTCGCGCCCCGTTCTTCTTCGCCCTCCGGCACGTCGGGCAGCCACAGTGGTAGCTCCGACCACGGGGCGACGCCCGCGTCGAGCAGAAACTTTTCACCGACCCACGTTACGCGCGCATCGCTATCGCTCGCCGCGCGCAACTCTTCGAGCATTCCTTCTATCGTCAGTTGATAATCCGGCCCGCTCACGTTGAAAGTCCCCGCCCATCGCTCTTCCGCCATCAGCACAATCCAATCCGCGAGGTCGCGCACGTCAATAAGCTGCACGCGCTGTCCGGGCGGAGCGGGCGCGAGCACCTCGCCGCCGCGCGAGATGCGGCGCGCCCAGTAGGTGAAGCGGTCGCTGTAATCGTGCGGCCCGACGATCAACCCGGCGCGGACGTTGAGCACGCGCCCCGGCATCGCGCTTTCGGCAGCCTGCTCGGAGAGAGCTTTCAGCGGGCCGTAAGCCTCGCCGTAAGCTTGCGCGGGGATGCCGTCGGGCGTCGGCTCGCTCGCCTCGGCCTCGCGTAGTTGCTCTTCGTTGATGACGCCGACGGGGCGACTCTCATCCGGCGCAGGCGTGGCGAAATCTTTGTAGACCGAGAGGGAGGAGATGAAGGTGTAATGCTCGACAGCATTTGAGAGCAGCGCGGCGGAGCGACCTACCGTGCCCGGCGTGTATCCGCAAGTGTCAACCACTGTGTCCCAACTCCTGCCTTCGAGCGCCGACAGGTCGCAATTCCGGTCGCCGCGCAGCCGCTCGATTTCAGGGAAGAGCGAAGGATCGCGCACGCCTCGATTGAACATCGTCACTTCGTGCCCGCGCGCGAGGGCTGCCTCAATCACATAACGACCAAGAAACTTCGTTCCGCCGATGACGAGCAGTTTCATCTTAGGCGTCAAGTCGGACATTCATACATCACGATGCGGTAAACCGGCGCGTCGTGTCGGGTATTGGATGGACTACATTTTCACAGCGTCCGCGTTACCTTGGCGAGCGAGCGCGGCGCATCCGGATTGAGTCCTTTGGCGTCGGCGAGCAGCGCGGCGAAGAGTTGCGCCGGGATGATATAGGGGATGACCGCCAGCATCTCGTCAATCTCGGAGGGCAGCATACAGGCGCGCGTACAGAGTGAAGCGGCCTCGCGGTCTGACGTGAAGATGAGCGTGTCCGCGCGCAATTCTTTGAGGCGACCGAGCAGTTCCTTGACGCCCGCGAGCGTCACGCCCGGCGGCGCGAAGGTGAAGATCGGGAAGTGGCGCTCGACAACCGCGAGCGGGCCGTGCAGGAAGTCGGCGGAGGAGAAACGTTCCGCGACGACGTAGCAGGTCTCCATCAGCTTGAGCGCCATCTCAAAGGCGTTGGCATAAACCAGTCCGCGACCGACGACCACGCAGTTCTCCATAAAGACATAACGTTCAACCAGTTCTTCGACCTCCGGGCGCAGGTTGAGCGCGCGGTCGGCGAACTCCGGTATCGCCTCGTAGTTGAGCCGGTCGCCGCCCGCGAGCGCCTCGGCCAGCATGTAGAAGTGCATCAACTGCCCGGTGTAGGTCTTCGTCGCCGCCACCGAGCGCTCGCGCCCGCCGTGCATCAGGAGCGTCTCGTCCACCAGACTTGTCATCGAGGATGCGGCCTCGTTCGTGATGCCGATGGTGTAAGCCCCGCCGTCTCGCGCGCTTTCGAGGACGCGGTTGATGTCTTCGCCTTCGCCGGATTGCGAGACGCCGATGACGAGCGCGCGTTTGAGCTTGAGCCGCGCGCCGTAGAGCGTGTGGACGGAGGGCGCGGCGAGCGCGACCGGGATGCCGGTCGTCATTTCGAGCAGGTAGCGACCGAAGAGCGCGGCGTTGTCCGACGAGCCGCGCGCCACGAGATAGATCAGATCAATGTCGCGCGTCCGCAGGAAAGCGCCGAGGCGGACGACCTTCGCGCGCTCCTCCGCGATGGTCTTTTCGAGCGCCACCGGCTGCTGCGTAATCTCTTCGAGCATCAGGGACACGGCTGCTTCATCTCCATGGAAATTGATGCAAGGTCACGCGCGACCGCGTTGACAGGGGTTCGCCAAAGTGCTAATTGTCGGCGCAAGTATTCAGTCGCATTATCCACGAAGTAGGCAAGCAATATCAAAACACGAAACCACGTCGCCGCACTCCGGCGACCCGACTCCGACTTGGGTCTCCGCGCGGAATTGAAGAACCGAAACTGATGGACAAGCGAAAATTATTTCTCACGGCGCCGATCTTCCTTGTGCTCGCTTTCATCGCCACGGCGGTTTGGGCGACTAGCGCCGCACCGGAAAATCCGCGCGGGGGATGGGGGTACGAAACAGACCGGGACGGCAAGTCGGAAGCACGTTGGGTGGAAGAGACTTTAAAAGCCCTCAGCTTGCGCGAACGGATCGGGCAGATGGTGATGACGCCGGTGCAGGTTGACTCGGTAAAAGCAGGGGGCGAGCGCTTCGACAATCTGGCGAGGTTGCTGGACGAGAACAAACTCGGCGGTATCATCGTGCGCGGCGGTAGTCCCGCCGAGGTCGCGGCGCTCACGAACGAGCTACAGCATCGCGCGAAAGTACCGTTGTTCGTCGCCGCCGACTACGAGCGCGGTTTGCGTATGCAGATGAAGAGCGGCACGCCCTTCACGAACAACATGGGCGTCGCGGCGGCGGGCGACGTGCAGGCGGCACATCGGCAAGGGAAGATCACCGCCGGAGAGATGCGCGCCATCGGCGTCAACTGGTCTTTTGGCCCCGTCGCCGACATCAACAACAACCCCGACAACCCGGTCATCAACGTCCGCAGCTTCGGCGAAGACCCGCGCCGCGTCGCCGCTTTCGTCGCCGCTTCGGTGAGGGGCTTGCGCGAAGGCGGAGTGCTCTCGACCGCCAAACACTTCCCCGGTCACGGCGACACCGCCACCGACACGCACATCGGCCTCGCCACGATTAAGGCCGACCGCGCACGGCTCGAAAGCATCGAACTCGTCCCGTTTCGCGCCGCGCTCGCCGCCGGTGTTGATTCCGTGATGACCGCGCACGTTGCTACGCCCGTCATCACGGGCGACGACCTGCCCGCGTCTCTTTCAACGAAGATGACGACCGACCTGCTCCGCCGCGAGCTTAAATTCAAGGGCTTGATTGTCACCGACTCGCTCGGCATGGGCGCCATCACGCGCGGTTTTCCGGGCGGCGAGGCCGCCGCTCGCGCGATCAAGGCGGGCGCCGACCTTGCACTCAGCCCGCCAGATACGAAGGCGGCGATTGACGCCATTGAAGAGGCGGTCAGGCGCGGAGAGATGACGGAAGAGCGAATCAATGAGAGCGTGCGCCGCATCCTCCACGCCAAGCATCGCCTCGGACTCGCCGCACGACGCACGGTTGATGTCGCCGACTTGGGCAAGTCCATTGAGCGCGCGGAAGCCATGGAGGAAGCCAGAAGGACGGCGGAGAATTCAATTACGCTTCTGCGTAATGATAAACATTTTCTCCCGCTCGACACGGTGCGGGCCGCGCGCACGGTCTTCGTCGTGGTCGCGGCGGACGACGATCCGGAGGAAGGCCGCACCTTCATCCCGGAGGTCAAGCGCCGCGTGCCGGACGCACGCATCCTGCGGGTCGAACCAAAAACGAGCGCCGCCGATTACGAAACGATGCTGGCGGAATGCACAAATGCGGAAACCATCGTCGTCGCGGCTTTCGTGAAGCGCGCGGCGGGCAAGGGGACGGTGGCGCTGCCCGAAGCGCAGGCCGAGTTCGTGCGCCGGCTCGTCGCCACGAAAAAGCCTGTGGCCGTCGTTGCCTTTAGCGGGCCTTATCTCATCAAGCAGTTTCCTGATGCGAGCGTCTACGCGACGGCTTACGCCATTGAGGACGTGGCGCAGGCCGCTGCCGTCCGCGTACTTTTCGGCGAGGCTCCGTTCCGTGGGCGGCTGCCCGTGAGCGTGCCGGGATTGTTCGAGATCGGCGCGGGGATTCAGTTGACGGCGAGAAAGTGAAATGACGAACACACACACCACCGAACGCGATGATATAACGAAAGCGGAGCGCCTCGTCTCGCTCGACGTGTTCCGCGGGCTGACCATCGCCGGGATGATACTCGTCAACAACCCCGGCACGTGGGGCGCGATTTACGACCCGCTGGAGCACGCCGCGTGGCACGGCTGGACGCCGACTGATCTCGTCTTTCCGTTCTTCCTCTTTATCGTCGGCGTCTCAATCACGCTCGCCCTGAGCCGCAGGGCCGAGTCCGCGGGCGGGAAGCGCGACCTATATGTCAAAATTTCACGCCGCACGATTCTCATCTTCGCTCTGGGCCTGATTCTGTCCGGCTTCCCTTACTTTCATCTTTCGACGATGCGTATTCCCGGAGTGCTTCAGCGCATCGCCGTCTGTTACTTCTTCGCCGCCCTCATCTTCTTAAAAACGAACTGGCGGACACAGGCCGTCATCGCGGGGGCGCTGCTCATCATTTACTGGATGCTGATGGCGCTCATCCCCGTGCCCGGCTTCGGCGCGGGTGACTTGAGCATGGAGGGGAATCTCGCGGCCTACCTCGACCGGATGATTCTCGCCGGTCACACATGGAAGCCGCTCTACGACCCGGAAGGCATCCTGAGCACCATTCCCTCCATCGCCACAACCTTGTGCGGCGTATTGACGGGGCATCTCCTGCGCGCGCGACAACCGCCCACCGAGAAGGTTGCGGCGATGTTCGTCGCAGGCGTTGCGGGCGTCATCGTCGGGTGGGGATGGCACCACTGGTTTCCGATCAATAAACCGTTGTGGACGAGTTCCTACGTCGTCTTTACCGCCGGAATGGCGTTGCAACTGCTCGCCGTTTGCTACTGGCTGATTGACCTCAAGGGCGTCCGGCGCTGGGCGACGCCGTTCGTCATCTTCGGCACGAATGCTCTCGCCGTCTTCTTCCTCTCCGGTCTCTTCGCGCGCGGCCTCGGACTCATCAAACTCGCGGGGCCGGACGGCAAGCCAAGCTCCTTGCAGAGTGTGATATTTCGGAACTTCTTCGCGTCATGGGCCTCGCCGATCAACGCTTCGCTTTTTTACGCGCTCTGCTTCGTACTGCTGTGGCTTGGTTTGATGACGATCCTTTACCGGAAGAAGATTTTTATCAAAGTCTGACATAATGCGGAGACTGACCTACGGACGTTCGGGCGGGATGTTGGCGACGGCTGCGCTTTTAGTAGCCCTGAGCGCTTTGCCTGCCGACGTTAGACCAAGCCCGGCGGCGCGGGCGTTGTCGCCCGGCTCGATGAAGCGCCTGCGCGTGATGTGCTACAACATCCACGTCGGCATCGGCATGGACAAAAAACTCGACCTTGCTCGAATCGCGGAAGTTATCAAGCGTGAGCGGCCCGACCTCGTCGGACTACAGGAGGTTGACCGGGGCGTCGAGCGGACACAGCGAATTGACGAGATCAAGGAACTCGCGCGGCTCACGAAGATGGACTATGCCTTCGCGCACAACCTCGACTTTCAGGGCGGGCAGTATGGTGTCGCCGTCCTTTCAAGGTTCCCGATTCTTTCGATTGACCATCGTCGCTTTCAGCATTTGCGCGAAGCCGAGCGGCGTGGATTCATCCGCGTCGAAGTCGCGCCCTTTGGACAGACCATCTCTTTCGTCACGACGCATCTCGACTATCAAAAAGCGGACAACAGATTGTTCGAGACGAAGCAATTGCTTTCCGCGCTCGAAAGCGTCAAAGGGCCGGTCATCATCGCGGGCGACTTCAACGACGAGCCGTCGGGTGACACTTACCGGCTGATGCTGACGACTTTCTCGGACGTGTGGACGGGCGAGGCGCAGAGCAGCCTGACCTTTCCGGCGGACAGGCCCGTCAAAAGGATTGATTACGTTTTCATCAAACGCGAGACAGGGCTGAGAGCGAAGCGGACGCGCGTGGTGCAGACGCAGGCGTCGGATCACCTGCCACTCGTCGTTGATCTGGAAATTGGCGGCGAAGAGGGCAAGGGCTTTTAAAAGTGGCAACAGAGATTCAACCGGTGACGCTTGGCGACGTGGCGCGAGCGGTGGGCGGCGTGCTGGCGGGCGAAGCCGACGAGCGCGTCGTTGATGTGACGCATGATTCGAGGCAGGTGCAACCCGGTTGGCTCTTCGTCGCTATCCGTGGGGCGAACGTGGACGCGCACACTTTCGTCCGGCAGGCCGCCGAGCGCGGCGCGGTCGCGATCATTTCCGAGAGAGTGCGGCCAGAAGAATTCAGGGGCAACTGGATTCGCGTCGGTGATGCGCGCCGCGCGCTCGCGTTCGCGGCGGATGCGGTGCACGGGCATCCTTCGCGGGAGTTGCGTCTGGTGAGCATCACTGGGACGAACGGTAAGACGACGACGGCCTTCCTCGTCGCGGCGCTGGCCGAGACGGCGGGCGAGCGTGTCGCTCTGTTGAGCACGGTCGAGTACCGTGTCGCGGGCGAACGCGAGAGCGCACTGCATACCACGCCGGAAGCGAGCGACGTTCAGCGACATCTGCGCCGCGCCGTCTCCGCCGGGTGCGGCGTCGGCGTGATGGAGTCGTCTTCACAGGCGCTCGACCTACATCGCTGCGACGCGCTCAGGTATGAGGTCGCCGTCTTCACCAATCTGACACGCGACCACCTCGATTACCACGGCACGATGGAGAACTACTTCGCGTCGAAGCGAAAGCTTTTCGATGGGAGTACGGGTGAGCGCCCGCGCGTCTCCGTCATCAATATTGATGACAGTTACGGCGAAAGGCTCGCCGCCGAACTCGAAGGCGAGGGTCGGCGCGTCTTAAAGTTCGGGCTTGAGAAGAGTGTCGAAGTGACGGCGCGCGAGGTTGAATACACAGCGGGGGGAATGCGTCTGCGGCTCGTGACGCCGGGGGGAGAGCGTCTGTTGGAAACGCCGCTCGTGGGGCGTCCGCACGTTTACAACCTACTTTCCGCCTCGGCCTGCGGACTCTCACTCGGCTTTTCGCTTGATACACTCGTCGAGAGTTTTAGCACCTGCGGCGGTGCGCCCGGTCGTTTCGAGCGCGTGGAGCACAGGGGCGGCTTCGCCGTCGTGGTTGATTACGCGCACACGGACGACGCGCTCTTGAACGTGCTCAGGACGGCGCGCGAGGTGGCTGATGGGCGCGTCATCACCGTCTTCGGTTGTGGCGGCGACCGCGACCGGACGAAGCGCGCACCGATGGGCGAGATCGCGGCGCGTCTGAGCGACATCGTGATCGCCACCTCCGACAATCCGCGCACGGAAGAACCGGAGGCGATACTTGCCGATGTCGAAGTCGGTCTGAAGTCAGCCGGAAAGCCTTATCTCAAGATCGCTGACCGGCGCGCGGCGATTCATCATGCCATCGCCGAGGCGCGGGCCGGCGACCTCGTGCTAATCGCCGGCAAGGGGCACGAGGATTATCAGATCGTTGGCACGAAGAAGATCCACTTCGACGACAGGGAAGTGGCGGCGGAGGCGCTAGCCGAAGTCGGAAGCCGGAAGTCGGAACGATGAATAACAAAGAGCTGCCTATCATTCATCGTTCTGACTTCTGACTTTTTTAAACGGAGGTATCACTTTGAAGGTTATCGTGACAGGTTCGACCGGCCTTGTCGGTCAGGCTCTTATTCGTTCTCTCATTTCGGAAGGGCATGGCGTCACGCGGCTCGTGCGCGGCGAGGCGCAGACTTTTCGCGCGCCGAACTCGGTCGCGGTGCAGTGGGACCCGGTGACGGGAGTTGTTGACGCTGAAGAGTTGGAGGGGCACGACGCGGCGGTGCATCTCGCGGGCGAGTCTATCGCCGACGGGCGTTGGACGGATGAGAAGAAGCGTCGCATCCGCGACAGCCGCGTCGTCGGCACGCGCCTCTTCGCTGAGACTCTCGCCGGCTTGAAAGATAAACCGAAAGTGCTGGTCAGCGCGTCGGCCATCGGCTTTTATGGCAACCGTGGCAGTGAGGTGCTCGTCGAGGAGAGTGCTGCGGGCGATGACTTTCTAAGCGAAGTTTGCCGTGAGTGGGAGAAGGCGGCGCTGCCCGCAAGCCAAGCCGGCATCCGCATCGTACACCTCCGCATCGGCGTCGTCCTGAGCGCCGACGGCGGCGCGCTTCAAAAGATGCTCACGCCGTTCAAGCTCGGTGTCGGCGGCAAGGTGGGCAGCGGCGAGCAGTACATGAGCTGGATCACGCTCGACGACCTCGTGGGCATCATCAGGTATGCACTAACCAACGAAGAGATGCGCGGCCCCGTCAACGCCGTCGCGCCGAATCCGGTCACGAACGCGGAGTTCACCAAGGCGCTGGGCAATGTGCTCGGTCGCCCGACCATCTTTCCCATGCCGGCTTTCGCCGCGCGCCTCGCCTTTGGCGAGATGGCCGATGCGCTCCTGCTCTCAAGCACGCGCGTCGAGCCGGCGCGGCTCAAAGAATCAGGTTTCAAATTCGCCGAGGCGGAGATCGAAGGAGCGTTGAGGCAGGCGCTGAAGAAATAGGCGCGTCGGAATCGTTTCCCCGGACTACTGCATCGGGTCGTAGCTCATGCCGAGCGTCATCACTTTCCAGAGTAGCTGCTCGTAGTTCACGCCGGATGCATCGGCTGAGTCGGCGAAGTCGTCCCCGTAGGCGATGTTTGGATTGGGATTCGCTTCAAGCAGATAGAATGTTCCGTCCTCGGTCATGCGATAGTCGAGGCGCGCGTAGCCGCTCAACATCAAGAGGCGGTAGATGCGCCGCGAGAGGTGTTCGAGTTGGCGTCTCTGTTCCGGCGTCAGTTCGGCGGCTCTCGTGACCAGCCCGACTTTCGACTGATACTTCGGACTCCATTTAACGCGGCTCGTGGCGATGTTCGCCGCGCCTTCCGGCAGTTTCTCGATCAACATCTCCCACGGGGTGTAGGTCTGGACGCGATCATTGCCGATCAGTCCGAGGTAGATTTCGCGCCCCTCGATATATTGCTCGGCGATGGCGGGCGAGTTCGTTTGCCGGTGGATGAACTCGACGCGCTCGACCAGCTTCTCGTCGTCGCGGACGATAGAGGACTGCGAGATGCCGGCGGAGCCTTCGGCGATCAGCGACTTGATGAGCAGCGGGAACTTCAAACGCTTCGGGCGATAGACCTTGCGGTTGCGCGGGAAGACGGCGAACTGTGGTACGTGGATGCGATGATAGGCGAGGATTTTTTTTGTCAGCGCCTTGTCGCGCGCGAGCGTCAGGCCGCGCGGGTTGCAGCCCGTGTAATTCTGCCGCTTCAGTTCGAGATAGCTGACGACGTGCTGGTCGAAGAGCGGGAAGCCGTCGAACTCTTCGATCAGATTGAAGGCGACGTGCGGCTTGTGCTCTTCGATGGCTTCGCGGATGACGGTCAGGCTGTTGTAGATGCCCACGGGGCGCACGTCGTGCCCCATGCTTTTCAACGTCGAGATAACATCGTACTCGGACTGCCAGCGGGCGATCTCAGCGGCGCTCTTGCCCTCCAGAGAGTCGGGCGGGATTAGGTCGTGCTGGACGAGGACGATGACGCGGAGCTGTCGTTTCCGCCGTGGCTTCATAAAGCGATCCTGCTGTAGCCGGTGTGGACGACGTTCATCGTCTGGACGGTGAGCATGACGAGGACGAGTTGCTTGGCATATTCCTGACGGCCCACGACGCGCAGGCGCTGATGCTTGCACCGCTCGATCATCTTTAAGAGGAGTTGGTCAATCGTGTAATAGTGAACGCCCGTCCCTTCGGCGACGCGCTGGATCAACTCGCGGCGGATGCCGCGAAGAAATTTGACGGCGGTCGGGCGCGTGGCGTGTCGCGGCTCATTCGAGAAGATGCGCTTCAGGTCGCGGTCAAAGTTTGAAGACCACGTGAGGCCGTAACGCGCGCGCTTGCGCCGGTAGTGGTCGCGCAGAGTTTTTTTAATCTCGCCGAGCGGCTCGACGTGGCGGCGAGCGGTGTTCTTCATCGGTTTGCCCGCGGACTCTTCCATTAGACGGTGAACATATTGGATTTTTTTGAGCGCGAGCCAGCCGAGGTAACGTCTGCGCCAGACCGCGCGAGGACTGGCGAGCCAGACGGCGAAGGTTTCGGCGAAATCTTCAGCCGGATGCGCCTGCGCGTACCACGCGCCGAGGTGGAGCACGTAGTTGCGGCTGGTCGGGTCGGGCATGTAGGTTTCGGGATATTTGAGTGCGAACGGGCCGAAGAGGTCGCGCCAACTTTTGCGGCGACGGAAGAGATATGCGTTGTCGAGCGCATGGCCCGTCTCGTGACGCATGATCCGCATGCACTCTTTGTCGGAGCCGCCTTCTACTTCGAGCATCTGTTTGCGTTCGAGCTTCATCAAGCGCGGATGCGCGAGGTAGAAGGGAATGGCGAAACCGGGCACTCCGTCGGGCGAGAACCATTCTTCGGAGAGCCAGACATGCGGGCGGAAGCGCAGACCGCGCTCTTCCAACTCGGCGTAAAGACGCTCGACGCGCTCTTCGAGCGGCGTGCCTTCAATCCGCAGGGGCAAGTCGCACAGACGCAAGTCGAGCAACTCGTCGTCCGTCAATTCATCCCAAGCGAATCTTCTCACTGCGGCTGCGGTGACCACGTTGGTTATCCCCAGAAAGCTATGCGTCGTCCGCCAGATTCTCAACCACGACGACGCGCTTGTGTCTGAAGAAGAAGTAATAAACCGGAAGGCCGAGGGCAATCAAGCCCAGCCCGACGAGTGCCTGCACCGGCGTCGTCAGCAAAGTGTTGACAAGCAGAAACCCCGTGACGAGCAGGAAGAGAACGGGCACGACCGGATAGCCCCACGCGCGATAAGGCCGCTCGGCGTGCGGCATCCGGCGACGGAACAGGAAAATCGAGGCCGTCACCAGCCCGTAGAAAATCCACGAACCGAAGATGACATAATCGGTCAGCGTGTCGAACGAGCCGGAAAGAGCGAGGATACACGCCCAGACGCCCTGCACGATGAGCGCGCCGATGGGCACGCGTGTTTTCGGATTTAGTCGCGCGAGGTTTTGAAAGAACAACCCATCGCGCGCCATCGCGTAGGGCACACGCGCGCCCGTCAAAATCGAAGTGTGCAATGTCCCCACGGATGAAGCCATCAGTCCGGCGGCCATCAGCGTGACGGCGGCGGGGCCGAGGAATCTGAGCGCCACCTCGCGCGCCACCGAAGAGGTTTTCGAGACACCGGCGACCGTTGTCGGATCGAGCACGTAAAAGTAGGTGAGGTTGACGAAGACATAGAGCAGGATGATCGCAATCGTGCCGCCGACGAGTGCGAGCGGGATGTTGCGCTGCGGGTTCTTTACCTCGCCCGCGACCAGCGTCAGGTTGTTCCACCCGTCGTAGCCCCACAGCGCGCCAAGCATCGCGGCCCCAAATCCCGCGATGCCTAAACGCGCGGCCTGATCAACTCCTTCGCACGCGCCACCGGCATTCGCCATCGCATAGTGGCCCCAATCACCCTGCGCGAGCACGAAGGCTCCGACGCCGATGCCAAGCACCAGCGCGATCTTCACGCACGTGAGCGCCGTGGCGACCCATCCGCTGACGACGACAGCCGCGCAGTTGAGCAGCGTGATGACGGCAATGAGCGAGAGAGCGATAATCTGCGGGATGCCGATGGGGAAGTCGTAACCGAAGAGGCGCGGCGTGAAGTAGATCGTGCTTAGAGCGCCGCTTGTCAGGTCGTTGAGAAAGATAGCGAAGGCGACGGCGACAGATGCCTGCGACCCGGTCTTGGCGATGAAAATCTGCATCCACCCGTAGAGGAAACTCGCCCCCGATCCGTAAGCCTCGCGCACGAAGACATACTCGCCGCCCGCGCGCGGCATCATCGCGGCAAGTTCCGCGTAGGTGAGCGCGCCCGCCAAGCTCAACAAACCGGCAACGACCCAGACCGTGATGACCATGCCCGGCGTCCCGACGTTGCACGTCATCACGCGCGCTTTCAGAAAGACGCCCGTGCCGATGACGTTGCCGATGATGATCGAGACGGCGGCAATGAGCGTCAGACCGCGGATGAGCGTGATGGTTTGTGGCGATGGTGTCGTCATTTTTGGCAACTACCAAACGTCTCCCGCCAGCAAATCCTCGTAGGAATCGCGCCGGCGGATGACTTCAGCCTGCCCGCCTTCGCGCACCAAGACGGCGGCGGGCAGCGGGCGTCCGTTGTAGGGGAACATCTGCGCGATGGTATAGGCGCCGGTGTTCAGAAGCGCGAGGAGTTCGCCGGGGCGCACGTTCGTGGGGAGCTTGCGGTAGTCTGGGAGACGCCCGCCGCGTTCGATGTCGAAGTAAACGTCGCCGGAGTCGCACAAAGGGCCGGCGACCTTATAACCCGCGTCGGTGGGTGCGTCGGCGCGCGCGGCGGAGATGAGATGGTAGTACCACTTGTAGTTGTTCATCGAGAGCAGCAGGTTGTAACCGGCGTCGGTCAGAATCCACACGTCGCCGGTCTCCGGGCGCTGTTTGATGTTGCGGACGGTGGTGAGCAGCAGCCCGGCATCGCCGATGACGCTTCTGCCGGGTTCGAGCAGGATAGTCACGCCGTCGAGCAGATGCTCGGCCTCGGCGTCTCGCGCGGATTCTCGCGCCGCGCGCAACGCGCCCGTGAGCACCTCCGTGGGTTCGAGGTCGGCGCCGAGCATATCGCGTTCGTGTTCGGGTAGCTCTTCGGCCTGAGAGCGGTCGCGGAGGTAGTTGACGGGGATGCCCCCGCCGAGGTTGATGTGTTCGAGCGTGTGGCCCGACTCGTCGTGGATCGCTTTGAGGTGCTCCCACATCGTCTTGAAGGCGGCGGCGAAAGGCTCCACGTCCGGCGTCTGTGAACCGACGTGGATGTGGATGCCGCTGACATGGAGGAGTTCCGGGTGGCGCAAGGCGCGGCGAAAGGCGTCCAGCACTTCGGTCGAAGAGATGCCGAACTTCGAGGTCAGGAGCGCGGTCTGCAAGCCGAGGTGCGAGCGCGTGCCGATTTCAGGAACGAGGCGGAGCGCGACGCGCGCACGCTTGCCGAGCACCCGCGCGCGTGCTTCAATCAGTTCGATCTCGAAAACGGAATCAACGTTGATGGAATAGATGCCGGCGCTGATGGCCTCGTCAATCTCGCGCTCGGTTTTGCTCGTGCCGTTGAAGATGATCTGATCGGGACGAAAGCCCACGCGCAAGGCTTTGAATAGCTCACCGCCGCTGTTGACCTCGGCGTCAATTCCCGCCTCGCGCACGGTGCGGAGGACGGCCATGTTGGAGTTGGCCTTCGAGGCATAGAAGAACCGCACGGGGCGCTCGACGCGCGCGGCGGCCTGCTTCAGCCGCTCGACATTGGCGCGGATGCGCGGCTCGGAGAAGACGAAGAGCGGTGTCTCGTACTCGCGCGCAAGGGCGAGCGAGTCGGCGCTGTTGACGAAGAGGCGTCCGTCGCGTGATTCGAGATAACCGGGGATGGCCCAAGCGGGTGCCGTAGGGGCCGTGGATGAAGACATTTAACGAAAACTCCGGGAAGAATCAATGATGGCTGAACGCCAGCGAAGATAGTCCGGCGAGAGAGCATCGTCAAGGGCGGAAGGGAGGAAGGTGCGCGGAATGAGTTTGACGGAGGCTATGAACCGAGTGGACTGGCGACGTGTACGCGCGAATTTCCCCATCACGGAACGGTTGGCGTACCTGAACAGCGCGGGCACTGGCCCGGTCTCGCGTCAGGTTGCGGAAACGGCGTCGGAGTTCTACCGCGATGTGCTTGAGTCCGGCGACCGGCGCTGGGAAGAGTGGGCCGCGCGGCGCGAGCGAGAGAGAGAAACAATCGCTCGTCTCATCAATGCCGAGCCGGACGAGATCGCTTTTACGACGAACACCTCAACAGGGATGAACCTGATCGTTGACGCGCTCGAAGGGCGCGGCGAGGTGGTTTCGTGCGAACTGGAATTTCCAGTCTCGACCATTACGTGGATGCACCGAGGCGTGCGCGTGCATCTGGTTAAAGCCGTCGCGGGTGAGTTGCGGACGGAAGACATCATCAAGGCGAAGACGGAGAAGACCGCCGTCATCTGTCTCAGCCACGTCCAGTATTCAAACGGCTTTCGGCTGAACCCGGAGGAGGTAGGAGTAAGCAAGGGCAAACATGCCTTCGTCCTTAACGCGAGCCAGTCGGCGGGCGTGCTGCCGATTGACGTGAAAAAAATGCGTGTGGATGCCTTGTGCGCGACCGGCCACAAGTGGATGCTCGCGGGCTTTGGCTCCGGCTTCGTCTATCTTTCACGCGAACTGCTCGCGGGGACGCGCCCGCGAGCCGTCAGTTGGATGAGCGTGGAAGAACCTTTCGAGATGCGGAACGACGCGTACACGCTACGCGCGGACGCCGGCTCGCGCGCCGAGACGGGCTGCCCGCACTTCGCCAGTATCTTCACGCTCGGCACGAGCGCGCGGTACATGCTCGACATCGGCACGGAGAATATCGAGCGCCGCGCCCTCGCGCTCAACCGTTATTTAACTGAACGATTGGCGGAAGCTGGTTGGGAATTTCTCTCACCGATAAAGCGGGAAGCCACGCGTTCGGCGGAGACACTTGTAAAGGCCGAGAATCCGCGCCGCGTCGTCGCGCATCTCGCGGGACGCGGCGTCGCCGTCTCGATCAAACCTGAAGGCTTCCGCGTCGCCACTCACTTTTTCAATAATGAGGACGACATCGAGAGTTTAGTTGGCGCACTCATCGAAGTGAAGAGAGGTTGATTTGACGCGTCGAGAGCAGTCGGGTATATTTTTTCGGCGAAGCTAAAATTCCGGCAGCTTTAGTGGGCGCTGGTTATTTTGTCTCCGTACTGGGTCATAAAATGGGTGAAACCGAGGTTACAGTTCATCTCGACCCGACTGCAAACATGCAGACACCCGCGGTAGGTTAGGCTGAGTCTTATTCTCTGAAGCCGCTGGTTTTGAGCGGGAGTGGCGCAATGGTAGCGCATTAGCTTCCCAAGCTAAGGGTTGCGGGTTCGAGTCCCGTCTCCCGCTTCAATCATACTTTGACGGTCGCCTGAGAGCGACCGTTTTTATTTTCCACCGAATTGGAGTAGGGTTAGGGCTTGGATTCAACTTGGAAATCAATACTGTGGACAACTTTTGACAGAAAAGCCAACTTCCATTTAGATGTGTGTGACCAAACATACAACCAAAGGAAGTTGGCTGATGACCGTAGTCACACAGATACTAAACCAGATGCCTGAGATTGCTAAACCTCAA
>JBGTBQ010000400.1:0-9798 GCA_041749275.1 Pyrinomonadaceae bacterium
GGTTAGTGGCGGAGCCGACGGGACTCGAACCCGCGACCTCCGACGTGACAGGCCGGCGTTCTAACCAACTGAACTACGACTCCGCAAAGCAAGTCTCACGAATTTTCAAACGCGGGCAGGCCGCGCGCAACTGGTAGGCACGGAGGGACTCGAACCCCCAACCTCCACCTTGTAAGGGTGGCCGTCTACCATTGACCTACGTGCCTGCAAAGAACTTTCATCAAGCAAATCGAATTGTTCGTCCTTGCCGAATCCACACTTTAAGAGAAGCGCGGCGGCGGTGTCAAGCGGCGCCAGTCGCTCGATTTTATGCGGCGCGGCGGATGTCCGACCCACGCGGGAATCCGCTTCGCTAAACTCGACGTGGTTGATAAAAAGCGTCCACCCCTTTCCGTCCGCGTATGTTTGCGGCTATATTTTACCGAGAATTTCTCGTCGGAGTTGTAATCAGTGTTAAAGATTTCCATCCGCATCAAGCGCGCGACGTGGGGCGCCTTCGCCGTCATCGTTTTTCACTCTTCGTTGCTCGTCGTGCCTGCTCAATTTCCAAACAGAGACGCACCGGGCGGCGAGACTCGCGCGGCGCAGCAGCGACCGCGCCGCGTCGGCTCCGCGCCGTCGAACGGTGACGCGGACTCGGCAAAGGACGCGCGACCAACACCGACGCGGAAGAACGGCGAGGGTGAGACGGTCGAAGAAGATGATGTCGTGCGGATTGACACGCAGCTCGTCTCCGTCCCGGCGGTCGTGACGGACGCGCGCGGGAAGCCCGTGGCGGGTTTGCGCGCCGACAACTTCACGATCCTCGAAGACGGTCGCCCGCAGCAGATCACCAACTTCGCCACCACCGAGGCGCCCTTCGAGGTCGCGCTTCTCTTGGACACCTCCGGTTCGACGCGCGCCGAAGTGGGCTTGATCCGCCGCGCCGCCAACGTCTTCGTCGAGGCGCTCCGGCCCGGCGACCGCGTCGCCATCCTCGCCTTCAGCACGAAAGAGCAGGGGAGCGAGAAGCTCGCCACGGTCGAAGTGAAGACGCGACTGACGGACGACCGCGAGAAACTGCGCGAGGCCATTGAGGCGTTGGGGGCAAGCTACGGCACGCCTTTCTATGATGGGCTGGAGAGCGTGGCGAAGGAAATCTTCCGCGACCCGCCGCGCGCGGAGTTGCGTGGCCGCCGCGCCCTCGTCGCGCTCACGGACGGCGTTGACTCGACGAGTGAGAGCGACTTTGAAGAGGCGCGCGAGCGTTTCCGCAAGGCCGGCGTGGTCGCCTACTTCGTGCAGGTCAACACGGAGGCGTTTGTCGAGGAGCGTTTGATGCGCGACTGTCAGGACGACGGCGCGATTCGCCTATCGCGTTCGCAGCTTCAACGCTACCGCCGTCTCTTCGCCTCGCGCGCCGATGTCGCCGACTACACGGACTTCTGCCGCATGGGACAGTTCGAGCGCATGGACATCAGCCGCCGTCTCTACCAGCTTGCGCGCAAGGAGATGGACGATCTGGCGCGCGACACGGGCGGCAAGACCTTCCCCGCCGCCGACCTGCGCGACGCGCGCGGCGCCTTCCGACAGGTCGCCGAAGAGATCGGCACGCAGTACAGTCTCGGCTATTACCCGACGAACAAGGCGCGCGACGGCTCGTTCCGCGCCATCCGCGTGCAGGTGCGCGGCGTGAAGGACGCACAGGTGCGCGCGCGCGAAGGTTATCAGGCGCCGAAAAGTTAAGACCGCCCCGCGGCGGCGTGATGCATGTCGGCGTCGTGGCTGGAGATCGAGATGAGCGAAGTAAATATAAAGAACGATTCGCCCGCCGCCGAAGCATGGCCGAGCCTGCCCTTAAACGAGTGGCGGGAGACTTACGCCACGCTCCACATGTGGACGCAGATCGTCGGCAAAGTCCGGCTCGCGCAGACGCCTCTCGTCAACCACTGGTGGAACGTGCCGCTCTACGTCTCTTCACGCGGACTGACCACCTCCGCGATTCCTTACGGGCGACGCGTCTTCGAGATCGAGTTCGATTTCATTGACCACCATCTCAACGTTAAGACCGGCGACGGCGTCACCGCCACCGTCGCTTTAGAGCCGCGCACGGTCGCGGATTTTTACCGCGCGTTGATGGCCGAACTAAGCTCGCTCGGCATTGAGATTGACATCTACACAGTACCCGTGGAGATTCCCGACCCCATCCGTTTCACTGAAGATAGCATCCACGCTTCCTACGACCCGGAGTATGCGAACCGGCTCTGGCGTATCCTCGTGCAATCAAACAAAGTGTTCAACGAGTTTCGCGCGCGCTTCATTGGCAAGTGCAGCCCCGTCCACTTCTATTGGGGCAGCTTCGATCTGGCGGTGACGCGCTTCTCCGGTCGCCGCGCGCCCGCCCGCGAAGGCGCGGACGCGATCATGCGCGAAGCCTACTCGCACGAGGTGATTAGCTGTGGCTTCTGGCCCGGCAGCGGCAACGTCAAGGAGCCGGCCTTTTATTGTTACAGTGCGCCGGAGCCGCCGGGCTTCGCGCGGGAGAAGATTCTGCCCGGCGGCGCGTTCTACAATCCGGAAACATCCGGGTTCGTTCTGCCCTACGACGACGTGCGACTCGCGGAGCGACCGGAAGCAACGTTGCTCGACTTTCTGCAAAGCACATATAAGGCGGGCGCGAATCTCGCCGGCTGGGATCGCGCGGCGCTGGAACGAACGATGGACGAGAGTTGAAGCCCGCACATTCATCAAGAGAGGTCTTTTTTATTTTATGCGAACGTCTGAAGGGAAATCTTTTAACCGCATTGCACTCATCGTCCTCGACAGCCTCGGCGCGGGCGAGATGCCGGACGCCGCCGCATGGGGCGACGCCGGCTCCGACACGCTCGGCCACATCTGCGAGCACCGCGCCGTAAACCTGCCGAACTTGCAGCGGTGGGGACTCGGCAACATCCGCCCGCTCGCCGGCGTGCCGCCCGCCGAAAATCCGCGCGCCTCGTTCGGACGCTGCGCCCTACGCTCGAACGGCAAGGACACGACGACCGGCCACTGGGAGATGGTTGGCATCATTCTCGAACAAGCCTTCCCGACTTACCCGCAAGGCTTTCCGCCGGAGATCGTCGAGCGCTTTATCAAAGAGACGGGCGTGCCCGGCATCCTCGGCAACATCCCGGCCTCCGGCACCGAAATCATCAAGGAACTCGGCGAGGAGCACGTCCGCACGGCGAAGCCCATCGTTTACACGTCCGCCGACTCGGTTTTCCAGATCGCCGCGCACGAAGAGGTCTTCCCGGTGCCGCGGCTCTACGAAATTTGCGAGACGGCGCGCAATATCCTGCGCGGCGAGCACGAGGTGGGGCGCGTCATCGCGCGACCCTTCATCGGCGAACCCGGCGCGTTCACGCGCACCGAGAATCGCCACGACTATGCAGTGCCGCCGCCGCGCGAAAACCTGCTGCCGCTGCTCTCCGCGAACGGCCTCGACGTGGTCAGCGTTGGCAAGATCGCTTCCATCTACGACTCGACCGGCGTCACCGTGGAACTGCCCGGTAAGAACAACGACCAGTCAATTGACCAGACCATCCACGCGCTGCGCGAGGACTCGCGCGGTCTCATCTTCTCGAACCTCGTGGACTTCGACATGCTCTACGGCCACCGCCGCGACGTGGAAGGCTACGCCCGCGCGCTCGAACACTTCGACGCGCGGCTGCCCGAAATCGAAGCCGCCATGCGCGACACGGACCTGCTCATCCTCACCGCCGACCACGGCAACGACCCGACCTATCGCGGCACCGACCACACGCGCGAGTACGTCCCGCTCATCGTCTACGGCAAAGGCGCGCGCGCGGGCTTGAGCTTGGGCGACCGCGCGTCGCTCGCCGACATCGGGCAGACGATTGCCGAGAATTTCGGTTTGAAACTCAGTGCGGGCGAGAGCTTTTTAAGTGAGATAGATGAAGATTAACCAGAAGCGCGCTGTACTTCGGAGTGCCCGCTCGTATTGAGCGGGCACTCCGAAACACAGCGCAACCGTCACCCGACCATCCAATCGAAAACTGTTCTCATCCGAACTCAAGCCGGGCCTTCGATGTCGCTCACCAACCCGTCCTCGCGGTCTGTCTCCAGTTCCTTCCAGATGAGCACGCTCTTCGTCTCTGTGAGCAGCAGCGAGCCGATGATAAAGGTGAGGGCCGCGACCGCTATCGGGTAGTAGAGGCCGGCGTAGATGTTGCCCGTCTCGGCGACGACCCACAGCCCGATGACCGGCAGCAGTCCGCCGAACACACCGTTGCCGATGTGGTAGGGAAGCGACAGCGCCGTGTACCTGATCTTCGCCGGGAACGCTTCGACCAGATAGGCGGCGATGGGGCCGTAGACCATCGTCACGAAGATGACCTGTACGAAGACGAGCAGGATCAGTTTCCACGCCGTAGAGTTGCTGAGAAGGCTGCCGATATCGGTGTAAGTCAGAACTTCCGCGGCGGGCTGCAACACGCCGTTCACTTCCGTCTGCGGCTTGAGCGAGATGGCGCCCGTGATCTTGTCCGGCTGCGAGATGGCGGTCACGACGTTCGAGCCTGCCGACGCCTGCATCGCCTTGTAAATCGGGATGTACGAGACGGCGGCGAGCAGACAGCCCGCCATGATGATCCACTTGCGCCCGATGCGATCCGAAAGTGCGCCGAAAAAGACGAAGAGCGGCATTCCTAACAGCAGCGCCACGGCGACGATATACTTCGCCGACGTGGGGTTTACCTTGAGCACCGTGTCCAAATAAAAGAGCGCATAGAACTGCCCCGCGTACCACACGACGCCCTGCCCGGCGGTCGCGCCGAACAAAGAGATAAGCACGCGCTTCAGATTCACCCACTGCGTGAACGCCTCCTTGAGCGGCTTCGCCGAGGTCATCCCCGCGCCCTTGATGTGACTGAAGATCGGCGACTCTTTCATCCGCAGACGGATGTAGAGTGAAACGCCGACGAGCAAGATCGAGATGAGGAACGGCACGCGCCAGCCCCATGCCGAGAACGCCGCCGTACTCATCGTGTTCTGCACGACGAGGATGACGGCGAGCGAGACGAACAGCCCCAGCGTCGCCGTGATCTGGATAAAGCTCGTGTAGAAGCCGCGCCGCCCGTCCGGCACGTGCTCGGCGACATAGACCGCCGCGCCACCGTACTCGCCGCCGAGCGCGAGACCTTGCAGGATGCGAATCACCAGCAACAGGATGGGCGCGGCCACGCCGATGGTTTCATAAGTCGGTAGAATGCCGATGCACGCGGTCGCGCCGCCCATGATGAGCAGCGTCACGAGGAAGGCGTACTTGCGCCCCACCTTGTCGCCGATGCGCCCGAAGAAGAGCGCGCCAAAAGGGCGCACGACGAAGCCGACGGCGAACGTCGTGAGATACAAGATGAGCGCCAGCGTGTCGTTGCCCGATGGGAAGAAGAGCGGCGAGATGGTCGTCGCGAGACTTCCAAAAATATAGAAGTCGTACCACTCGATCATCGTCCCCACGGCGGACGCGGCGATGACTTGCCAGATTTTGTAATCGGCGGCTTCTTTAGGTTTCACCATAGACGTTTGACGGGATAAGCATCGAAGGTCGTGTCAGTACCATTCATTGCCGCCTCTATCGAATCGGGCGGAGGTGTCTTCGCCACTTCGATGTTCACTTGATGCATGTGACGAAAGCTCTATTACCAGAGCGCGCAGACACAATCCCGACAGTTGGGCAGCAGCTTGTATAAATTGCGGTATGAAAGTTCGTAGGCCTCTTCCGAACGCAGGAGCGGGTCGTTTCTCCGCGCGTTGTTCCCGACGAGACCCCGCAACCGTGGCTCAAACCTGATATACCAAATCTTGTTCGCGCAAAAAGATTCTCCGCCATCATCTTTCATTGACATGGCTTCGGCTTGAAGCTGCGCCAGTTCCGTCTCCCGGCGCAGCAGCACCTCCCAGATGACAGCGGCGGCGAGATGGTTTACTGGGCGCGATGAGGATTCGTATGGAGGTTGACCACGCCGCGCACCTTCGCCGGAGTCTCCGCCGTTTCGGTGCTCTCCAGCGGGAAGTACTTTTTTGGGGTTTCGGCCTCGTTCTCGTAGGTGTCCGCTTTTCTGCGCCGCGCCGCGCCGAAGTTGTGCTCTTCGGCGTTCGACTGGTTCAGGGATTCCACCTTGTTGGCGAACATGGGGAACGCCTCGGAGTGGCTGGTGTAGATTTGATAAGAGCCGCTCAATTGGAGAAAACGCCAGCCTTCGCCCTTGAGCCGCTCCGCCGTCCGTTCATGTCTCAAATGACTTTCGCTGAAGTTGAAGAGATGCTCGATCACGACACAGGCCGAGACAAACAGGCTGAAGAAGATGGTCAGCCAGCGGATGGAAGTGTCCCACACCCCCTCCTGAAAACTGACGCTGACCAGCATCAGAATCAGCAGACAGCCGAGGACGGTTGCCAACCGCAAAGCATAAAATCCGCGCAGAGCGCGATTATGCCTGCGGCTCAACTGCAACATCTCTTCCATCCAGCGCGAGCGGAGATAACCCTTTTGTAGATTCGAGAGGCCCAACTCTTTCGACTCGATGATCGTGCTCAAATCTTCTCTGAGGCGGGCGTTGTTGACGATGGCTGAGTGCATTGAGAACTCCTACATGAAGGGGCAAAAGAGAGTCTCCATAAGCAACGACAAAAGCTCGACGAAGAAGTTGATGACAGGAGACCGCGAGTGGCATCGGCACGCAAAAGATAATTGTCTCAGCTTATTATGTCAATCCGGACAAGACCTCGATCTAAATTCCTTCGTTTTCCCAACATTTGGTAGCCCGTTTTTCTTTGGCTACCACATCATGCGATGTGGCCGGCGCTCCGTCTTGAGCGCGGGTTGCGCCACGGCTGGCGTGTGGGCGAAGCCTGAAACTCCGCGCGCTCGTTTAACGCGGGCGGCGCGGAGAATTGAATGTGGGTAGAGTGTTCAGCGGCGCCGACGATGTGTCTTTCCCCGGCGGCCTCGCACGCGCTATACTTGGCCCCGGCTCTCCTCAGAGAAAAGGGACAGATGAAGTCGGAGAAGATTTCAGAGCTAACGACGAACCGTCTGAGCGTCTACCTGCGCTGCCTGAATTTGCTGGCGGCTGCCGGGATCGGGACCATTTCGTCAAAGGCGCTAGGTGAACAGTTCAACCTGAACTCGGCGCAGATCAGGAAAGACCTCGCGCACTTCGGCGAGTTCGGCACGCGCGGCGTCGGCTATTCGGTGGACGAGTTGCGCCGCCACCTGACGCAAATCCTCGGTCTCGACCGCGCGCACCGCGTCGGCATCGTCGGCGCCGGGAACCTCGGCGCGGCGCTCGCCAACTACAACGGCTTCGCCGCGTCGAACTTTGAGGTCGTCGCGCTCTTCGACAACGACAAGGCGAAGATCAATCGCCGCGTCGGCAGGCCCGGCGTCACGGTGCACGACGTAAAGAAACTCGCCCGCGTCGTGCGCGACGAAGAGATAGACGTGGCGGTTGTCGCCGTGCCGGCGCGCGTCGCGCAGAGGGTCTTGAACCAGATCATGTCGGCGGGCGTCAAGGCCGTCCTGAACTTCGCACCCGTCCGGCTGCACGCGCGTTTGGGCGTCAAGGTGAAGACCGTTGACTTGACCATCTCGCTGGAATCGCTATCGTACTTCCTCGCGCGCCCGCCGATTACATGCATCACCAATCCGCGCGGCCTTCTCCCCTATGAGGAGATCGCGCAACGCGAAGAGCAGGAGCTACAGGGTTAGAGCCGAAAGGTAAGAACACCATGCCCACGTGCTTTCTCCAAAGAGTAGTGCCGTTCACGCTGGCCCTGTTGGTCGGCGTCGCGGCAGCCAGTTTGTTGGGCGTCAACGTCCCGCGCAAGCGCAAGTCGCATCGCCATTGGCGTGAGGAACACAGCAGCCGAACATGGCTGATGATTCGCTCGATGCCAGCGCCGAAGTACGCGAAAGCCGGCGAGCCGAAGTGCGAAGGCTGCTCCGTCCGTATGCGCCTCATGTTCGGCGCGGACGGCACGGTGTCGGGGAACGAGTTTCAACTGGGGCCGTCTTCCTACGCCTTGATTGAAGAGGCGACCGCCGCTGCCCGCGAGATAGCTTTTACCCCCGCGGCGCGCAACGGAAGGCCGATGCCCGTCTGGGCTGACGTGACATACTCCTGCGGCGGAGAGTTGCGTATGTCGCACTCGCCGGAGGTCTACACGTGCCGCCTGACGCTCGATAAGGATTCCGTCAAAACCGTGCGCGGCAGGCCGTGGCGCGTCATCACTTCGCCATGAACGAACAGACAGCCCGGCGCGAGATCGTGCGCGTCGGCCAGCTACTCTACGAGCGCTCTTACGTCGTCTCTTCGGACGGCAACGTGAGCGTGCGTCTCGACGACGGGCGTATCCTTGCGACGCCGACGATGACGTGCAAGGGGCGCATGACCGAAGATTCGCTCGCCGTCACGGATTTGGATGGCAAGGCGCTCAACGACAAACGCGCATCGTCCGAGTTGGCGATGCATCTTTTGATCTACCACGAGCGCCCGGACGTAAAATCGGTCTGCCACGCGCACCCGCCGCACGGTTCGGCCTTCGCCGTCGCAGGGTTAGCCATTGACCAGCCGATTCTGTCCGAAGTGATTTTAACTTTAGGCTGCGTCCCGCTTGCCGAGTACGGCACGCCCTCGACCGATGAGTTGACCGAGGCGATGCGCCCGCTCGTCAAGCACCACAACGCTTTGCTGATGGCGAATCATGGCGCGGTGGCCTACGGCGCCGATCTGTGGCAAGCTTTCGACCGGCTCGAAACTCTGGAGCACACGGCGAAGATCGCCATCCTCGCGCGCATGCTCGGCGGCGCGCGGAATCTCGCACCCGACTCGATTGAAAAATTGATTCACGTCCGCGAGAAGGCCGGCTATCTCGACGAGAGCGCACGCTGCCAGTCATGCGGCTACCTGCACGAGACGCGCATCCTCTGCCCGACGGGCGAACGCGACATGGCGGCTACCTCCCGCGCTACGAACGCCGCGAACACAAACGGCAAAATCTCGCTCACGCGTGAAGAACTCATTGAGTTGTTGGCTCAAGCGGCGCGATTGTAAGGAGAACTGTTGATGAAGCGATTGCTTTATGGACTAACTCTTGCGCTAATAACTTTCGTTGCGGGCGTAAGTGTGGTTTCGGTCTGGAAGGCGAATCAAGCGCTCTCGCTTTGTGAGCTTAATTCAAACCCTGCCTCATTCGCGGGTAAAACAATACGCTTTCGTGCTCTGACGCAACGAACACCTTATATTGTTTTAGCCGGTTCGGCTTGCGACACTGAAGAAGGAGCGTGGGTCAGTGTCGAACTCGATTCGAGCGAACTTGCTAAACTGCCGTTGGACGAGCTAGCGGCCAGAACTCACGAAAAATATTTTAAAAGCATCAATCTTACTGACGTTGTCATAGTGGGCCAACTCGACCCGGAGTTCGGCCTTGGTTGTTTCGGGCCTAAGTATCATGTTAAGAATGCGCGTATCGAACGGATTCTTTCATCGCGTGCATTTGATGAATTGCAGGATTCGGTTCAATGGTTTAGGTCTAATTCTTATTGAGGAGTAAAACGGATGTCTCAGGAAGCACTCGGAATGGTTGAGACGAAGGGCCTCGTGGCGATGATCGAGGCGGCGGACGCAATGGTCAAGGCCGCGAACGTCACGCTCGTCGGCTATGAAAAAATCGGCGCGGGGTTCGTGACCGCCATCGTGCGCGGCGACGTGGCGGCGGTCAAGGCCGCGACGGACGCAGGCGCGGCGGCGGCGCGCC
>JBGTBQ010000401.1:0-2270 GCA_041749275.1 Pyrinomonadaceae bacterium
GCGGACGCGCCGGCCTCGGCGTCGCCCGGCTCGCCCGTGCGCGCCGCGCCCGTGACATCAGCCGCAAAGAGCATTTGCAAGGCGCATTCGCGCGCCTTACGTCTTAAACCCATAACCCTCTGGATAAAGGATGAGGGATAAAGGATGAGGGATGAAATAAGACAATATCTTTATCACCCCTCATCCTCTATCCCTCATCCCTTTCGAACGTATTTTTGTAAAGATTGACTAGTTCCACCGCCGCCATGGCGGCCTCGAACCCTTTGTTGCCCGCCTTGACCCCGGCGCGGTCAATCGCCTGCTCTAAGGTGTCGGCGGTGACGATACCGTAGACGACGGGCACGCCCGTCTCCATGCCGGCTTGCGCGATGCCCTTCGTGACTTCGCCCGCGACATACTCGAAGTGCGGGGTCTGGCCGCGGATGACAGTGCCGAGACAGATGACCGCATCGTATTTTTCGGACTCCGCAACTCTCAGCGCGAGGAGCGGTATCTCGAACGAGCCGGGTACGCGGAAATGCTCGACCGCGCTTTCGGCGGCGCCCAGTCGTTCGAGCGCGTCGAGCGCGCCTTCGACCAGCCGCGCCGTCAGAAAATCATTCCACCGGCTCGATATGATGGCAAAGCGAAACCCTTCGGCGTTCAAGCGCCCCTGATGTGTGACAGGCTGCAAAGTTCTGGTCGCGGCTCCGAATCTTTTTGGAAGTTAATCGCAAGGGCAGTATAGAAAAGAGATTGGGTAGTGACAAGCAGTGAGCCGTATTCGGTCAGTAGAAGCTGAAAATAAAACTTCTCGCGGCTGACGGCGGCGCGCGCGCCACACTCGCTTCTTATGCGGATGGGAGCACGCGGACGGTGAAAGAGACGGTGCTGACTTTGCCGCCGCGCTGGAACTGCGTCCAGATGCGGTAGTCGCCGGCTGCGGGGAACATCGCCTTGAACTCGACTTCGGGGCCGCCGTGCGCGCGCGCGCCGTCGTCCGTCTCGGCGGGCAGCATCTCGGTCGGGTGCGAGTGGAGGTATTCCGATTGGTCTCGGTTCAGAATCAGCGTGTGGCCCCACGCGCCGAGGTATGGCTCAAGCTCACGCACCGGCTCGCCCGTGCGCGCGTCGGCGAGGCGAAACTTGAGCGGCATGAGCACGCCCGCGTGCGGCAAGCCCTCGCCCATGTCGAGCGTGATCTTCATGTCGTCAACCGTCTTCGTCAATGTCGCGTCGGGCGTGAGCGAAGCGGGCGTCGCGCTTCGTCGCGTTCGGCGACCCGCCGTCGAGAGTTCGCGTTGGATGACCTGCGGCGTGCCGCCCATGGGGAAGAAGTCCGTGTGGAGTTTGTACAGCCCCGCGCGCGGCAGCACCGTCTCGACGGTGAAGCTGCCGTCCGCGTTGAGCTGCGGGTGGATGTGCTGGTACTCGGCCAAGTCTTCGCTGACGATGAAGAGATGAAAGAGTTTCTCGTGGTTGAGGACGAAGCGTTTGACGGGTGCGCCCGTCTCCGGATGCCCGACGACGAAGCGCAGGCGCACTTTCCGGTTGACAACGGGCTTGAGTGGCGACGCGGCAAGTTCGAGTTTGTAGACGCCGCGCACCGACGGGTTGATTGCCACGAGCGGCATCCCGCACTTTGAGCACACACCTTCTTGCGCCTGCCGGACTTCCGGGTGCATCAAGCAGGTGTGCTCGGAGGTGGGCGCTAAACGCTCCATCTCCCGCGCGCGCTCGGCGGTGGACATCGCGGCCCAGTCGCTCCGCGCCGCACCCGCTCCCTTTTCCTTCCCCGCGTCCTGACTGGCCGTCGTGCGCGCGACCAGCCGCATCTTGCAGCGCGGGCAGTCGCCGGGTTTCTTCGACGTGACGGCTTCGTGCATCGGACAGGCGTAGACGGTTGCCTGCGGTTGACGTGCCGTCGCCCGATGCGCGTAAGGAAGACAGAAACAGATTGCCAACAATAGCAGCGCGAGCGTTCGCGGCATGAATCACTCCTTCCAAATCGTCAGGCCGTGCCGGTTCTTGTAAGTGACAAATTGAGAAGCAGCCCCGGAGGGGCGGAATGTTTGTAGCTCACATGCCCCCGTTCCGGCGTAGCTCCGTCGGAGCGGAATGTGATTTACATTTCGCTCCGACGGAGCTTGAGAGCGTGTCCAAAAAGCCATGTGCCGAAGCTCCGTGAGGAGCGGAATGTTTATAGCCCATCGCGTGACACGAGGTCGCTGAAGCTCCGTGAGGAGCGACATGTTAGGCGCTGCCGCCCCTCCGGGGCTTGAAAGAACAAG
>JBGTBQ010000402.1:0-6493 GCA_041749275.1 Pyrinomonadaceae bacterium
GCGACCTTGAGTTGCCCGATTTGCTGGTAGAGTTGCGCTCGTAAGGCTGCTTCGTCGCGCGCTGTGCGAGCGTGTCGGTCAGAGCAGAGGTCTTCGGCCCCCGCCAGCACTTGTTTCTTCCACTGCGCCACCTGATTGGGATGGACTCCGTAGTGGGTGGCGATCTCGTTGACGGTGCGTTGCCCTTTGATGGCTTCCAACGCGATTTTCGCTTTGAGTTCAGCGCGGTAAGTTTTTCGCTGCTTGTTCATGCTTTCCTCCATGAATGGCAGCCGCGATTTTACACCTTAAACACTGGCTCAGATTTTGGGGTACATCATAAGCGGCCTCATGTCAGTCCACACTTCCTCGATGTAGGCCAGACATTCGGCCTTCGTGCCCGACTTGCCCACGTCGTTCCAGCCGAGCGCGTTCTCGCGGTCGGCTGGCCAAATCGAATACGGCTCCTCGTGGTTGACCACCACTTTATAAATCGTCGTGTCCTCTTTTTCGTCTCTCTCCATGCTGCCTCCTTTCGGGGTACGCCCCCGGGTTGAAGAGTAGATCGGGCGCTGACGCACGGCACGGCGACCGCGTCCACACCGCGCAACGGCCCAAGCCGACACGGCCTCAGTCGCCGCCTGAGACCCGCGAAAAAACACGGCAGTCTATTTTCTTGATGACTTCCGCCCACGTCAACCGGAGGACGCCGTCGGCGCGGGAGGATTCTTGTCTCGACGCGCCCCTTTCATAGAATACAACTCGGAGAGACATGATATACTCGCTCCCGCATTATCAGGCTGGTCGGAAAGGGATGTCCATCCATCTATTCCGCCAGAGTTGAGCGCACTCTCGAACAGGTAAATAGATCCCACGGCTGACGAGCGCCGCGAGCCGCGGGAGAGCCGTCTTGCCCTACGATCTCACATACGACGCCGGCCAAGCCCTCGCACACATGACCCGGCCCAAATAAGCCGCATGTGTCTTCAAGCATCGCGCTCAGAGCATGTCTAAAAAGCCCCGTGAGGGGCGAAATGTTTATAGCTCGTCGGGTGAGCCGAGGTCTCCAAGCTCCGTGAGGAGCGGCATATAAATGTCTGTCGCCCCTCCGGGGCTTGAAAGAGAGAAGGGGGCAGCACGGGCTATAAACATTCCGCTCCTCACGGAGCTACGGAGCATGGCTTTGTAGACACGCGCTCAAAAACTTGGCCGCACGCAACTGACGGAAGTTACCATGTGTCAGGGGCGTACTTCTAAGGCGACTTCTTTGACCGTGTGGGGATTCTCTTCCGCGCATTCAGGCAGGTTCGCGTCTGCGTGAAGACTTTCCGTTGAACCTGTCTCCGGCGCCGTTGTTCGCGCCGCCCACCGCTCCAAAGCTTTCGACTTCGATCTTCGAGAAGCGGTCCCTCTAGTTGGGCGGCGAGATGTCGTCCGCACTCGAACGGGCGCCGCTTCCGCGGACTAATCCACCCACGACCGCACTGCGAAGAGGCGAACGTTATGAGCGACGAGGCTAACCGTATTGCCGGAATGCCCCCGGAGAAACTGCGGCTTCTGTTGCAGCAGCTCAAGAGTAAGAAGAAGGACGGGGGAACCGCTCCGCTTGCCCTCGGACGCCGACCGAGGAACTCGGATACTGCCGTCCTCTCCTTCGCTCAACAGCGCCTCTGGTTGCTGGACCAGTTCGACCCGGGCAACACCTCTTACAACCTCTCGGCGGCGTTTCGGCTGAAGGGCGCGCTCAGAGTCGCCGCGCTGGAGCAGAGCGTCAACGCCATCATCCGGCGCCACGAAATTCTCCGCACCGTCTTTAGCACCGTCGGGGGAGCGCCCGTGCAGGTCATCTCTCCCCCGCGGCCTTTGCCCCTCCGGGTCACGGACTTCCGGGAGTTGTCACCCGCGGAGCGTGAGGCGGAGGTGCAGCGCCGCGCGGTCGAAGAGGCCCGCTCCCCCTTCGACCTCTATCAAGGCCCGCTGCTGCGTGCATCGCTGATTCGTTCGGACGACTCAGAGCACGTACTACTGCTGACGTTCCATCACATCATCTTCGACGCATGGTCAATGGGCGTCGTCATTCGCGAACTATGTCTGCACTACGACGCGTTCTCCGCGGGGCTTTCCTCGCCGCTGCCGGAGCTGCCAATACAGTACGCCGACTTCGCCGCTTGGCAGCGCGAGTGGTTGCAGGGAGAGCGGCTCGAATCCCATCTCTCTTACTGGAAGCGACAGCTCGGAGACGCCTCGGGCGCGCTCGACCTGCCGCTCGACCGACCACGGCCAAAGAATCAAACTTTCGGCGGCGCGCACGAGAACTTCTCGCTCCCCAAATCCTTATCCGCCGCTCTGAAGACGCTCGGCGATAGTCAGGGCGCCACTCTGTTCGTGACGCTGCTGGCGGCGTTCCAGGCTCTCCTGCATCGCTACACGGGGCAGGCCGAGATAAACGTCGGCATCCCGATGGCGGGGCGCGACCGGATCGAACTCGAAGGGCTGATTGGGTTCTTCGTCAACACGCTGGTCATCAGAACGTCGTTTGCCGACGACACGTCTTTCCGCCACCTCCTAGCGCGAGTGCGCCAGACCTCCCTAGAAGCATTTACACACCAAGACGTGCCGTTCGAGAAACTCGTCGAGGAGCTTAAGCCCAAACGTGACCTGAGTCGCCCGCCGCTGTTTCAGGTGATGTTCCAATTCAAAAATTTACGGTTTGAAGTCCCGACGCGGGCCAACCTTGATTTCACTCCGATGGAGGTGGAAAAAGGGAGGGCGCAGTTCGATCTAAATCTTGAGATGGCGGAGTTCGCGGACGGCGTGGTCGGGACCATGGAATACAACACGGGGCTGTTCGAGGCGGAGACCGTGCGGCGGCTGCTGGGCCACTACCGGACGCTGCTGGAGTGCGCCGCGTCCGACCCGGATCGGCGCGTCACGCAGTTGGAGCTGCTGACGCAAGCCGAGGAGCGGCGGCAGGTGGTGGAGTGGAACGCGACGGGGCGCGGGTATGGGTGGGGAGGCGGGGTGGGGGCGGAGGTCGCGCGGCGTGCGGATGCGTGCGGGGGCGCAGTGGCGGTGGAGTGGGGTGGGGAGGCGGTGACCTACGAGGAGTTGAACCACAGCGCCAACCGCCTAGCGCGCTGTTTAGTGAGGCTCGGTGTCGGTAAGGAAGTGCGCGTCGGCCTCTTCGCCGAGCGCTCAGTCGAAACTTGTAAAGCGCTTCTGGGCATCCTCAAAGCTGGAGGGACTTACGTCCCTCTCGACCCTAAGTACCCGCGGGAAAGACTCTCCTTCATGGCGAACGACGCCGGCCCAGCCGTCGTTCTGGTGGGCGGTCGTTTAGATGGGGCTGTGCTCGATTGTTCGGCGAAGCTGGTGTCGCTGGAGGAGGAGTGGGACGCCATCATGGGCGAGGATGAGGGCGACCCGCTCCCCGAGGTGACGGCGGACGATGCGGCCTATGTCATCTACACCTCGGGCTCGACGGGCCAGCCCAAAGGCGTCGTCGGCCTGCACCGCGGCATTCTCAATCGCGTCGCCTGGATGCAGGAGCGATACCCCTTCGAGGCGAATGAAGTCTGCTGCCAGAAAACATCGCTGAGTTTTGTCGATTCAGTCTGGGAGACGCTGGGGCCTTTGATGTCGGGGGCGAAACTGGTTGTCATACCCGACGAGACGGTCAGAGACGCGCGCAGGCTGGTGCATGTGCTCGGCAAGAAGGGCGTGACGCGTGTGGTGCTTGTGCCCACCCTGCTTCGCGCCATTTTAGACGAGCATCACGATTTGGGGGCGTTGCTGCCCCGGCTGAAATACTGCGTATGTAGCGGGGAGATTTTGCCCGTCGAGTTGGCCCGCAGATTCAGTGCGGCTCTGCCTCACTCTAAGTTGCTTAACCTTTACGGGTCGTCCGAGGTCGCGGCAGACGCCACTTGGCACGAGGTGGGGGATGGCGCTGCGCCCACGCGCATGCCGATAGGCCGCCCCATCGCCAATACGCAGTCGTATATTCTGGACACGCGTTTGCGGTCCCTCCCCGTCGGTGTAACGGGCGAGCTGTACATCGGCGGCCACGGCCTCGCCCGCGGCTATCTCGGTAGCCCGGCGCTCACCGCCGCCAATTTCATCCCCAATCCTTTCGGAGGCGGGCGTGGCTCTCGCCTGTATAAGACGGGAGACCTCGCGCGCCACCTTCCGGACGGGGCGATTGAATACGTGGGGCGCAACGACCGCCAAGTGAAGCTCCGCGGCTATCGTATCGAGTTGGGAGAGATCGAGGCGGCGCTCGAACAACATCCGTCGGTGCGCGAAGCCGTGGTCATCACCCGACAGGGGACGACAGGGGAGAAGCAGTTGATAGCTCACCTCCTGCCGCAGCCGGGGCAGGAACTCAACGCGACGGCGCTACGCACCTTCTCCCGCGAAAAATTACCCGAGTACATGGTTCCTGCCGGATTCGTCGTGACTGACTCTAAGCCGCTGACCCCCGGCGGCAAGATAGACAGGCGCGCTCTCGCCGAGCAGCTTACAGTCGAGCAACACACGGAGTCGGAGGCGGCCCCGGCGCACACGCAGACCGAGGAGATGTTGGTGGAGATTTGGCGAAAGTTGCTGAAGGTCGAGAGGGTCGGAATCCACGACAACTTTTTCGAACTCGGCGGGCACTCCCTGCTCGCCACGCAAGTCATCACGAAGGTGCGTGACGCCTTCGAGGTTAATCTGCCGCAGCGGGCCATGTTCGACGCGCCGACAATCGCCGGCCTGTCCGACTTGATCGCCCGCGGCCGGGGCGGGGCGGAAAGCACGGAACTCGAAGAGGTTCTGAAAGAGGTCGAGGCGTTGACAGCCGACGAGGCTCACGACGCCCTCTTGCGCGAGGCCGGCAAGGGCCGCTTTGAGGGTCGCCGCGACGCTTCCGGGCGGAAGTTTGAAGAAGGCCGGAGAGACGGCCCGGAGTAATGTTTAGTCGCCCGACGCATCAATTTGAGTCGGGCCGCGTGGGTCTTTCGAAGGAGTTAAAACGTTCATGTCTTCAACGGTTCCTTTCTCGGAGAGAATGGCCAACCTTTCACCGGAGCAGCGCGAGTTGCTCGAAAGGCGTCTGAGGAAGAGAGGCGTGGAACTCTCGCAAGCCCTCATCCTGCCGCGGAGAAGGGAAGGGGCCGTGCCGCTCTCGTTCGCGCAGCAGCGGCTCTGGTTTCACGAACAAATCGAACCAGGAAGCGCCACCTACAATCTCCTTAATGCCGTGCGGCTCACGGGCCGCCTCGACATCGCCGCGCTGGAAAAAAGCTTTGGCGAGATAGTCCGTCGCCACGAGGTGCTGCGGACGACCTTCCAACAGTCCGGGCATCAACCCTCACAGGTGGTGTCGCGGCCCGACGCACTAGCGATCAAGACCGTAGACCTGTCGGCCTTCGCCGACCCGGAGCAGCAGTCCCGAGTACGGCAATTGATTAAAGAAGAGGGGCGGCAGCCGTTTGACCTGACACGCGACCTGCTCCTGCGCTTCACCCTGTTGCGGCTGGGCGAAGAGAGCCACATCGGGCTGCTCTCCGTACACCACATCGCGTTCGACGATTGGTCGCTGGCGATTCTACTGCGCGAGCTGGCGACTCTCTACGGGGCTTTCGTGGCCGGCGAGCGCAGCCCGCTTCCCGAACTGCCGATCCAATATGCAGACTTCGCCGTCTGGCAGCGCGAGTGGTTGCAGGGTGACGTACTGGAAGAGCAGCTCGCTTACTGGAGAGAGCACCTCGGCAACGCCCCCCCTCGGCTGAACCTGCCTACGGACCGCCCGCGCCCGCCGAAACGAACCTACCGCGGCGCCAAGTGTTTTGCGCTCTTCCCAGCGACCCTGACCTCCTCCCTCAAGGATTTAAGTCGGCAGGAGAATGTCACCCTTTTCATGACGCTGCTGGCGGGGCTTAAAACGGTGCTACACCGTTACGCCGGTCAGGACGGGATTATCGTCGGCACGCCCATCGCCAACCGCAACCGCGGCGAGATCGAAGGCTTGATCGGGTTCTTCACAAACACGCTGGCGCTCTACACGGACTTCTCCGGCAACCCGACTTTCCGTGAAGTGTTGGCGCGAGTCCGTCAGGTGGCCCTTTAGGCTTACACCTATCAAGACCTGCCTTTCGAGAAGCTGGTCGAGAGACTGGGCGTCGAGCGGGACGAGAGCACGCCGCCGCTCTTTCAAGTATTGTTAAGCTTCAAGAATGAGCCGGCGGACGTGGAACTGCCGGGTCTCACCCTGAGTGCTCTGCGGGTCGAGCCAGAGACGGCGAAGTTCGACTTCGCTGTTGACATTGTAGAGATGGAGCGAGGGTTATCTGTCGGAATAACTTACAACACGGGGCTGTTCGAGGCGGAGACCGTGCGGCGGCTGCTGGGCCACTACCGGACGCTGCTGGAGTGCGCCGCGTCCGACCCGGATCGGCGCGGCACGCAGTTGGGGCTGCTGACGCAAGCCGAGGAGCGGCGGCAGGTGGTGGAGTGGAACGCGACGGGGCGC
>JBGTBQ010000403.1:0-3967 GCA_041749275.1 Pyrinomonadaceae bacterium
CGCGACGCGCCCCGCCGCGCGCCAGCCGAAAGGAGCCGTGAGCAGCGCGAACACGGCGACGATAAAGCCGCCGACGTTGACGATTGAGAGCGTTCTCGTCACAAGCGCGCCCGCCAGTTCGCGGCTCGGCAACACGGCGAACGCCGACGGCGCCACCGCGAAGCTGAAGTAGACCGCCGCGCCGAGCCACAGCGCGACGAGCAGCAGCCGAACCGCGCGCAAGATTGCACCTGTGCCGACGCCCGCGCCGCGCCGCTTCATCTCTCGCACCCCTTGTGCGCTCGGAATGTTCGAGATGTGTATCTCTGCTTCTTCACCAAATTCAACGGGCATCATTCGTACTCCATCACGCCGGGCAGCAGACGTATCACCGGCGGCGTGAACTCCGGCGGTTCAATCTCGCGCGGGTCGGCCACGCTCACGAGCCACGACAGCGCGCGGGCAAGCTGCTCCTGATAATCCTTCAAATCGAGCGACATGAACCGCTCGGCCCCCAGCCGGGTGAACTTCTCCGTCGCCATCAAGTACATCCGCCGCGCGGCTCCGCGCCGTCCGATCTCGATGTGATGAAACACCACCGCCGACTGTATCAACGCCTGTAGAAAGAGCTTCTCCGCCGGCCCCGCGTCGTCGCGCCAGCGCTCCTCCCATGCGTCGTGCGCCGCGTGGAATTCACCTTCGTTATAGAGGTCTATCCCGGCCAGATATTCCGCCGGATAGGCCGCCGCGTGCTCCTCTGTGTAGGCATCCATATTCGACCGGCTCAATTCCGTACCCACCTGTTTTAGTAGCGCGGCACGCCGGGGTCAACTTCGCGCGACCAGCGGTCAATGCCGCCCGACAGATTGTGCAGTTTCGTAAAGCCCTCGCGCGCGAGGACGGCGCAGACCTGTCCGCTGCGGATGCCGTGGTGACACATGAAGACGGTCTCCTGCTCCGGGTCGAGCGTCGCCGCCCATTCGTTGAAGCGACTGAGCGGCAGCAGGCGCGCGCCCTCGACGCGCGCCAACTCGTACTCCTCCGGCTCGCGCACATCAACCACGAGCGGCGCGTCGCCGCCCTTCATCCGCTCTTCCAACTCCGCCGGGGTCATCGTCTCGTAATTCACCGCGATACCTTTCTTAATCCGCGACCGATGAACGCACAACTTACCTCGGGCCGCGATTCAGCCGCGAGGCTAAAACTTTCGCGGCGGTCGCGCCCGCACCCACCGCGCCGCTGACGGTCGGCGCGAGCGGGTTCGACACGTCGCCGACGCCGAAGACGTTCTCGACGCTCGTCTCCTGCTCGCCGGTCACGACGATGTAACCGCGCTCGTCCGCGTGCAACTGGTCTTTAAACATCTCCGTGTTCGGCTCGACGCCGACGCGAACGAGCACGCCGCGCACGGCCATGCGAAACGGCTTGATCGCTCCGGCGCGCAGTATCTCGACCGACTCGACCCGCTCGCCGCCCATGATGCTCTGGAGCGTCGCCTCCGTAAAGATGGTAATGCAGTGCTCACCCTTAATTTTTTCGATGAACTCACTTCGCGCGCTCAACCTCTTTCCCCGATGAACGAGCGTCACGGTGGGACATTTCTCGGCGAGCAGCAGCGCGTTCTCCGCCGCCGCGTCACCGCCGCCGACGACGAGCACATCGTGCCCCGCGAACTCCGCCGCGTCCCGCTTCCCCGATTCCAACACGCCCCGTCCAGCAAACTCCGCTTCGCCCGGCACGCCCAAGCGACGGCGGCGCACGCCCGTGGCGATGATGACGCCGATTGAGCGCAACTCCTCGCCGCTCCGCAAACGCACCACCTTCGCGCGCAAATCAACGCTCTCGATCTCGACCTGCGTCCACACGTCGAACCCTTTATCCTCGACCTGCGCCGCGAACACATCCCGCAACGCCCGCCCGTCCTCCGCCTCGACGCCAAGATGATTCTCGATGCGGTTGTACACTTGCAAAAGCTGCCCGCCGACCTCCGCCCCCTGCTCAAGCACCAGCGTGTCCAACCCCAACTCGTCGCACCAGAGCGCCGCCGAGAGTCCGGCGGGGCCGGCGCCGATGATGATTGCGTCGTGCATAAATAGCTGTTAGCGATTAGCTGTTAGCTTGCGTGTCCGGGTCAGAACCGCCTGCGGTAGCGGGCGGGTTTGCTCCCCCAGCCACACCCGCCCGCTACCGCAGGCGGTTCTGACCGGCACTCCACTTCTTCGTGTGCGCTCCATATAGTTAAGAGCTACTTCTTCCGATACCTCGCCGCGAATGTGTCCGCCGCGTCTCCAACGAGGTCGCGCTGAAACTGGTCTTTGATGAGTTCGCCGTAGACCGTGAGGTCGCGTCCGAGCATCCGCAAGCGGCGCGCGACCGGCGGCTTGTAGATGTTGGCGGTCGCGTCGAAGTCTTCGTCGCCATGAACGGCGACGCCGTAGGGGAGGCTCCAGCCGTAACACTGGCGCACGGCGGTTCGCATCTGATCCATCACCGTCAAGCCACGCTCATGCGACGCGCAGAGATAGCCGAAGAGCTTGCCCGCGAACTCCGTCCAGAAATAGTCGAGAAAGTTCTTTATCGCGCCGCTCATCGAGCCGTGGTAATCGGGCGAGGCCAGCACGTAGGCGTCGGCCCAGTTGACGGCATCCGCGGCGGCGCGCACGCTCGCCGCGTCGGGCGTGTCGTGCGGTCGGTAGATCGGCAACTCAGCCGTGTTGAGGTCGAGCAGACGCGTCTCCGCCCCGTGCGCCGCCGCTGTTTCGAGCACGACGCCAAGCGCCCGCGCGCTGTGCGAGTTGACGTGCATACTGCCCGACACTCCTAAGACTTTAACGGCCACGCTCTCTTTCTCCCTCCTCTGGCACGGGGCGCCGGGCAATCAGTTCGGCGGCGCGGCGCGTGTGGTCGCCCGCATCATCGTCCTTCTCCTTCGTCTCGTGGTAGTGCAGGACACCCCAGCCGTCGAACTCCGCCCGCATCTCACCGGGGTGAAGGAGAAAATCCGGATTCATCGGCGTCACTTTGGCGTCTTCTTTTCCGAATCGGATTCCGAGTGCTCCATGACGCCGTTCATGGCTTACTGTTGTCGTCGGCGGCGCGTCTGGTTCGAGTCCGGCGGCGGTGACAGGCTCGAAGCGAGACGCGCGGCGATGTCGGAGGCCAGCGCGTCGTCTTTGACCGTGACGACCTTCCAACGCTCGCCGTCGCGGCGCATCTGTAGCTCCACCGGGCGCTCGCCCGATTTGAATGCGATGGTTGCCGCGTCGCCGTTCTTTTTAATCTCCGACATGCGCGAGATGGCGAACGCGAGGAGCGGCGTGGGCGTGTTCTTCCCCATCTGTTCGGCAACGCCTTTCATGTGGCGCGCGATCTCTTCGCGCATTGTCTCGCGGACGCGCGGGATAAGTTGCGGGATGGCGGCGTCGAGCTGTCCTCGCTGCACCTGCGGCGGGAGCGGGACGGCCCCGGCGGCGAGCTTGTCAATCACCTGCGGGATGAAGCCCTGCGCGATCTGGTCGCTGTTAATCAACGCCTCGACCCCCGCGAGGTCATCGCGCCGCGCCGCGTCAACCAGAAGCGCGAGGCTATAGGCCGGCCCGCGCGTGAAGCTCCCCCACCACGCATAGCCGCCGACCGCGACGAGCAGCACCAGCGCCGCCGCGCCCAGCGCGACGAGAGACAGGATTCTTCGACGGCGCCCGGAGCCGCCGCCACGCCGCGCACGCGCTTCGGCCTGCGCCTGCGCCACGTCAATCACGATGCGGCTCTTCTTCTGCCGTCCGCCGCCCGGCCCGCCCAACGTTTGCGACATCCTACGCTTCCCCCGCTCCCTCTGTCTCTTCCACGCGACAGCGCACAGCCCCTTCAGCGAGTCGCACGCGAACCTGCTCACCGACCGCGACCGCGCGCGACGAGCGCAACAGCCGCCCGCGTCCGTCCGTGACCAGTGCGTAACCGCGCCCCAGCACCGCGAGCGGCGACAGCGCAT
>JBGTBQ010000404.1:0-2693 GCA_041749275.1 Pyrinomonadaceae bacterium
TAGCGGGCTGTACTCGTACTGCCGCATCTCCACCTGCTGCGCCTGCAACTCCCTCAACCACTCCCACACCTCCCGCTCGCCCCGCACGCGCACGCGCACGGGCAGCGTGTTGATGAACAGCCCGACCATCCGCTCGACCCCGGCCAACTCCGCCGGTCGGCCCGACACCGTCGCGCCGAAGACGACATCCGACGTGTTGCTGTAGCGCGCGAGCAGCAGCGCCCACGCACCCTGCAACACGCTGCTCATCGTCACCTGCTCGCGCCGCGCACGCTCCTGCAACCGCTGACTCTGTTCCGGCGTCAACCGGAGGCGTTGATGTTTGTATTGGGCCTCGTCGTGGTGGTTTCCGTCGCGCTCGAAGATCACCGTCGGCTGATCGAATCCGCGCAGCGTCTCGCGCCAGTATCTCTCGGCCTTGACCATGTCCTGCTGCTGCAACCACGCGATGTAATCCCGATAGGGCCGTCGCCCGATTCGCTCGTCCGCCCCGTCCGTCCCGGCGGCACCGCGGTGCCGGTCGTACCCGGAAAACAGCTCTTTCATCACCAAGCCCTGACACCACCCGTCGAGCAGCAGGTGATGATGGCTCCACAGCAACCGGTAAGCCTCCTCGCCGACCCGCGCTAAGGCCAGACGCATCAGCGGCACCTGTCCAAGCTCAAACCCCCGGCTGCGGTCTTCACTCCGCAGTCTCTCCCAACGCTCCGACTGCTCCGCCGCCGGCAGGTTGCGCCAATCGTATTCGGCCACCGGCAGCGCCGCGCCGCGGTAGACCACCTGCAAAGGCTCCTCGACCCCTTCCCAGACGAACCCCGTCCGCAACACGGAGTGACGATCCACTACTTCCTGCGCCGCCCGCGCGAAGGCGCTTCTGTCGAGACGCCCTTGCAGGTCGCAAGTCAACTGCATGAAATAAGTGGGCATGTCAGGTGCGTACAGGGAATGAAAGAGCATTCCCTGCTGCATCGGTGACAAGGGATAGATGTCTTCGATCCGATCGACGCTCATTGGGTTATCAGTCTTTCTGCTCCGACCGCCGGAGCCACAGGGGCACAACTTACGAGCAGCCTGTTCGCACTTGCCCGGTCAAGGGAGCCTCAACGGTTCGGACACGCCATGCCCACCAGCACCTTCCGCGCGCCGGTATACGATTCCCTGCCGTGGGCGAAGAGCATGTTGTCCAAAAGCAGGAGGTCGTTTTTCCGCCAGGCGAATTTGACCTTCGTCTGTTCATAGGTGACGCGAATAAGATCAAGCACCTCCGGCTCGATGCGCGAGCCGTCGCCGTAGTAAGAATTTCGCGGCAGGTTCTCCTCGCCGAGCGAGCCGAGCAACGTGTCGGCGATCTCTTTGCCCAAACTTGAAGTATGAAAAAGGTGTGCCTGGTTGAACCAGACCTTTTCGCCGGTGCGCGGGTGCGTGGCCGTGGCAGGGTTGACCTGCTTGGTTCTCAGGCCGTCGTTCTCGAGCCACTCGTACGTCAACTCGTTCGCCTCGCAATAAGCCTCGACCTGAGATTTATCTTCGGTCTGGAACACCACCGACCACGGCAGATCGATGGTCGAGTAATTGCGAACGTACATCACGCCCTTCTCTTCGAACTTGGCGCGCACCGCTCCCGGCAGCATCGCGTACACGACCCGGCTATCACTGATCGGCGTCTCGCCGCCGGACGCGGCCGGCGTCAGGCACATAAAGCCGAGCCGGTTCGGCCAAGTCCGCGAGTAGGAATTCTCGTTGTGCTGCGGGATCACCCGGTCGGCGGGGTATTCCGTCGCCGTGTAAACATTCCCGCGCATCTGCGTCCGCGGCGTGGAGCGGTAGACGTATTCGAGCAACTCAGACCCGAACAGCGTGGATAGAATTTTGCCGCACTGCGTGGTGCCGAGCACTTTCAACCCGCGGATCAACAGAGCGCCCTGTGTTTCGAGCAGAGCGCGAATATCGTCCTGATGTTCTTCGGCCCACCCTGTCGCGTTCAAAGCACTCGTTTCGACCTCCAGCAGAATCGGCAGCCCGGCGAGCGGCTTCAAATCACTCGCCGTTATTCTCCGGCGGCTCAACGCGGGATCGCTCATACGCACCTCGCTGTCCGGGGGCTGTTGCACAAGACTTGTGTGGTGGATTCGCTCCATATCGGTCAGCGTAATTCGGTGTTAAAGCCTCTTCCGGGTCATTGCTCGGTTGTTTTAAGAGCCTTCGCAATGACCTTGTCGAGTTGTTGCTGATTAATTTTCAGCAGCGGGAAGTCCGACGGCGTGCGCCCGCCCGCTTCCTCCTCCCGGCAATGCTCGATCAACTTCACTAACTCCGCCTGATACCGCTCGGCCACGCGCTCAATAGTTCCCGCGTCGTACTGCTCGCCGCCGTAGCTCCAGCGCAACCTCAATTGTCCGCCTGCCACCGCGCCGTTGATCTCCAGCACGTGCTGCCGCTCCGCCCCCGCGTCTTCGCCCGCGCCGCTGCCCTCACTCGCTACTCCAACCACTAATTCGTCTTCGGCCCGCCCATCCTTCGCCGTCCCCGCTCCCAACACCTGATCCAACTGTCCCAGATAGTTGAAGACCACCTCGGCCCTCGCCTCCGCCGCGGCTGCTCCCTGCTCCCCGCCGCCTCGCAGGTAGCGCTGCACCCCGTAGGCGAGACCCCCCTCCGGCACCGCCCGCAACTGCTCCTTGATGCTCTTGATC
>JBGTBQ010000405.1:0-2894 GCA_041749275.1 Pyrinomonadaceae bacterium
CGCCGCCGACGCCGCACACCGTGACGCGCCGCGCGCCAACCGCGACCGTGTGGCGCAACAGGCCGACGTGGCTCACGGGATGCCCCGCCTCTTCGACGACGAAGTGCAACTCCTTCGGTCTCCAACGTATCTCGAACGCGCCCATCCCGAAGAGGTCTTCGCCCCACTCGAAGAGTCGCCGTCGGTCTTCTTCGCCGAGTCTATCCGTTAGACGAATTTCCACGCCCATGTTTTTAACCTGCCTGAGGAAGAGAGCAGTTGCCCCCGGAGTCAAATGGCAATATATTGTGCACCACATCGAAAGCTTTTGCATATCGCCCTTGTCCACAACTGAATACTGAAAAACGAAGGAGCCTGTACATGACCGGGTCAAGTCTTCTCTCGCAAAAATTCCGCTTCGCCGTCGCGTTGCTCTCGCTGGTCTGTGTTCTCCATGTCTTCACGCCGCGCGCGGTGGTCGCGCGGCAGACGGAGGCGCAGACGGGCGCGGCGGAGAAGAAACCTTACGGGCCGCTCGCCTACCGGCAGATCGGCCCCTTTCGCGGCGGGCGCGTGACGGCGGTGGCGGGAGTTACGTCGCAGCCCTTCGTCTACTATTTCGGCGCGACGGGCGGCGGCGTGTGGAAGACGACGGACGGCGGCGTGAACTGGGAGCCGGTCTCGGACGCATATTTCAAGACCGGCTCGGTCGGCGCTATCGGCGTCGCCGAGAGCGACCCGAACGTGGTCTATGTCGGGATGGGAGAGTCGCCGATTCGCGGCAACGTCTCGCACGGCGACGGGATGTACAAGTCCACGGACGCGGGCAAGACTTGGAAGAAGATCGGACTCGAAGAGACGCGCCACATCGCGCGCGTGCGCGTGCATCCGAGGAATCCTGACCTCGTCTACGTCGCCGCGCTCGGCCACACGTTCGGGGCGAACGAGCAGCGCGGCCTCTTCCGCTCGAAGGACGGCGGGAAGAGTTGGGAGAAGATTTTCTATCGCGGCGACAAGGCGGGCGCGATTGATCTGGTGTTCGACCCGTCGAACGCGAACGTGCTTTACGCGGGTTTCTGGGAAGTGATTCGCAAGCCGTGGTCTCTGGAGTCGGGCGGCGCAGGCTCCGGCGTCTTCAAGTCCACGGACGGCGGCGACACGTGGACGGAGTTGACGCGCAATCCGGGCGGGCCGCGTGGGCTGGTCGGCAAGGTCGGCGTCGCGGTCTCGCCCGCGAACCCGGAGCGCGTGTGGGCCATCATCGAGGCAGAGGACGGCGGCGTCTTTCGCTCCGACAACGGGGGCCAGACGTGGACGCGCACCAACGAGCAGCGCAACCTGCGTCAACGCGCTTGGTACTACACGCGCATCTACGCCGACACAGAGAACCCTGAATCGGTCTACGTCCTCAACGTCGGCTTCTTCAAATCGAACGATGGCGGGCGCACCTTCAGCCAGATTCCCGTGCCGCACGGCGACAATCACGACCTGTGGATCGCACCGAACGACAACCAGCGCATGGTCGAGGGCAACGACGGCGGCGCGAACGTCTCGGTCAACGGCGGGCGCTCTTGGACGGAGCAGGATCAGCCCACCGCGCAGTTCTACCGCGTCACGGTGGACGACGATTTCCCCTATCACATCTACGGCGCGCAGCAGGACAACTCGACCGTCAAGATCGCTTCACGCACCAACGGCTTCGGCATCACGGAGTCGGATTGGTACGACGTGGGCGGCGGCGAGTCGGGCTGGATCGCGCCGCACCCGAAGGACTCGAACATCGTCTTCGCAGGCTCCTACGGCGGCTATCTCACGCGCTACGATCATCGGACGGGACAGCAACGCGCCGTCAACGTGTGGCCTGAAAACCCGATGGGCCACGGCGCCGAAGGGATGAAGTATCGCTTCCAATGGAACTACCCGATTCTGTTTTCGCCGCACGACGCGAATGTTTTGTACGCGGCGGGCGACCATCTCTTCCGCTCGACGAACGAGGGCCAAAGTTGGGAGGCTATCTCTCCAGACCTCACGCGCAACGATAAATCGAAGCAGGGGCCTTCGGGCGGGCCGATCACAAAGGACAACACGAGCGTCGAGTATTACAACACGATCTTCACGGTGATGGAGTCGCCCGTCACGAAGGGCGTCATCTGGGCGGGCACGGACGACGGCCTCGTCCACGTCACGCGCGACGCGGGAAAGAGTTGGGCGAAGGTCACGCCGTCGGGGATGCCGGAATGGATTCAGATCAATTCCATCGAAGCCTCGCCACATGACGCGGGCACGGCTTACGTTGCCGCGACGATGTACAAGTGGGACGACTTCCGGCCTTATCTCTACAAGACGAGCGACTACGGCAGGACGTGGCGGAAGATTGACAACGGCATCCCCGCCGGGGCGTTTACGCGCGTCATCCGCGAAGACCCGCACCGGCGCGGCCTGCTCTACGCGGGCACGGAGACGGGGATGTATATCTCTTTCAACGACGGAGCGAGATGGGAGCCGTTCCAACTCAACCTGCCCATCGTGCCCATCACCGATCTCGTCGTCCACAAACGCGACAAGGATTTGGTCGTCGCCACGCAGGGGCGCTCCTTCTGGGTGCTCGACGAGTTGCCCGTGCTGCATCACCTCTCCGACGCGATGCGCGCCGGCGCGGGCGAGACGACGCTGCTCAAACCGGAAGACTCATATCGCTTCGGCGGCGTGGGCGGCGCGCAGCTCCCGGCGACGGCGACCGTCGGCGCGAACCCTTCGGGCGGCGTCGTGGTCTACTATTATTTGAAGGCGAAGCCGACGACCGATCTCACGCTCGAATTCCTCGACCCGGCGGGCAAGTCAATCAAAAAGTTCACGGCGCGCGCGCCGCGCCCCACGCCGACGCCCGCCGCGGGTGAGGTCGCGGGCCGTCCCGG
>JBGTBQ010000406.1:0-28433 GCA_041749275.1 Pyrinomonadaceae bacterium
GCGGCGTTCGGCGCGGCAGCCGCGGCGGCCTTGCGGTGCGGCTTGCTGATCGCCTTGAGCGCGGCCATCGCGTCGGCGTGCGAGACGTGCTTCTTGCTCTTCCCGCGGTCGGAGTGGAGGATGATGTCGCTGATGGAGAGGATGCCGGCGAGCCGGCCCGCGCCGTCAACGACGGGGATGCGGCGGAGCTGCCCGTCCTTCATCACTTCGAGCGCCTCGCGTATGTCGTCGGCGGTCGTGCATGTCTGGGCCGGGCCGGACATCACCTCGCCGACCTTGATCTCGGAGGCGAGCTGGCTCCGCGTCGCCAGCGCCATGCAGATGTCGCGGTCGGTGATGATGCCGATCACACGCCCTTCGCCGTCCACCACGGGGACGGCGCCACAGTCTCTGCGCCACATCGCCGCCGCCGCTTCGGACAGGGTGTGTTCGGCGCGGCAGGACTCCACCTCACTGGTCATTACTTTCTCTACAAGCACTTCACAGTCTCCTTCGTGCGGCGCGCGGCCACCTTCGCGTGGAAAGGCGCGCCGTGAAATTATCTCCGGGCATGATGGACTTGCGCGGAGACTTGTACCACAGGTGAGCCGCCTTGCGTAATACCCGCGCGAGGAAAAGCGAAAAAAGTCGGAGCCGCCACGCCAGAGCCGCCGTACTGAACCCGATGCGCGCCCGAACGCGGCAAGGCGGTTGTTCGACACCCATTCGGTGTGCTGTAATAAACGCCTGAATTATAGCCCTCAACAATCAACGGGAAGGATCGGCAAGTCGCGCATAAACGCGCGGCGGGTGTGAAAATCAAGTGTCCGGGCTGAAAAAAACCAGAACACACATCCTCGTCTGCGTGCATAAAGACTGTGAGAAACGCGGCGGGCGCGAGTCGCTCAAAGAGTTGAAGCGCGCGCTGAGGGAATCAGAACAGCGGGGGCGGACGATGGTGAGCAAGGTTGATTGCTTCGACCAGTGCGACGACGGCCCCGTGATGGTGGTCTACCCGGAGGGCGTCTGGTACGGCGAGGTGGACGAGCGCGCGGCGCGCGAGATTGCCGTGCGACACGTCGGCGAAGGGCGGCCCGCCGGGTGCAAAATCCTGCGCGACATGCGCCGCGACAATGGAGCGGGAGGGGAGTAAACGGACATGGGGCGCACCATCGTGGTCGGCGACATCCACGGTTGTTACGACGAACTGCAAGACCTGCTCGAACGCATAGCCTTTGGCGCGGAAGACCGGGTCGTCTGCGTCGGCGACCTCGTCGTCAAGGGCGAAAAGAACCGAGAGGTGCTCGACCTGTTCATGTCGGATGAACGTTTCTCTTCAGTGCTCGGCAACCACGACCGCGCCGTCATGCGTTTCTGGAACGGCGAGACCGGCCAGCTCAAACCCTCGCAGGAGAAGTGCCGCGCGGAGCTTGAGCCGGAGCGCGAGAAGTACGCCGCGTATCTCAACTCGCTCCCGCTCATGCTCGACCTCGGCGCGCAGCTCGTCGTCCACGCGGGGGTGCGGCCCGGCGTCGCGCTCGGTGAACAAGCGGTCGAGGATTTGACGGAGTTACGCACGCTCGGCCCCGACCGCACGAACCGCGAGGGTGTGCCGTGGTATGAAGTTTACGACGGCGACAAGACCGTCCTCTTCGGCCACTGGCCCGCCAGTCCGCCGCGCCGGGGCAAGCGCGCCATCGGCCTTGATACGGGCTGCGTCTACGGCTACAGTCTGACCGCCTACGTCGTCGAGACGGATAAATTTATCAGCGTCCCGGCGCGGCGCGTCTATGACCAACCGCGCAACCGCGTCGGTTGAAACCGGAAAGGGCAGATGGAGACAGGTCTTCTTCCATTGCCCTTCTTCCCGATACTGCCCTTCGGCTCCGCGAATCTGTTACAGCGTTGTAACAGTCGCGCTTTAAGCTTATGACGATGACCTCTTACGGCCAGCATCGCTTCCCCGGCAAGCTTTTCGTGGTCGAGGGCACGGACGGGAGCGGCAAGTCAACGCAGCTCGCGCTGCTCTATCAGTGGCTCAAATCGGAAGGCCACCCCGTCTTCTTCTCCGAGTGGAACTCTTCGTCGCTGGTCAAGGACACGACCCGCCGCGCGAAACGCAAGCACCTGTTCACACCGGCCACCTTCTCGCTGCTGCACGCCACGGACTTCGCCGACCGCACTGAGCGCGACATCATCCCGCCCCTGAAGGCGGGCGCCATCGTGCTCGCCGACCGTTACATCTATACGGCCTTCGCGCGCGACGTGGCCCGTGGATGTGATCGCGCGTGGGTGCGTGAGGTCTATCGCTTCGCCGTCCGTCCCACGGTCGCCTTTTTCTTCCGCGCGCCTTTGGACGTGGCGATTGACCGGATTGTTTCGGGCCGCCCGCGGCTCAAATACTACGAGGCCGGCCTCGACATGGGGTGGACGGACGACCCCGAAGAGAGCTTCACCCTTTTTCAAGGAAAGATTCTCGAAGAGTACGACCGCATGGTCGAGGAGTTCGGGCTGACGGTGATTGACGCGACGCGCTCCATCGAGACGCAGCAACGCGAGATGCGCCAGATCGTGTTGCGCCATCTGTCGGGGCAGGCGGAGGAGGCGGCCTGATGCGCGAGATGACCTTCTACGGCACGCCGCTGCCCGGCCTCGAACCGGAGCCTTACGCGGGCAAGCTCATCGTCGTCGAGGGCACGGACGGCGTCGGGCGCTCGACGCACATCGCGCTTCTGCGTTCGTGGCTCGAATCGCGCGGCCACGCCGTGATTGACACCGGCATGACGCGCTCGGTGCTCGCCGGGCGCGGCATCAAGGGGGCGAAGATCGGCACGACGCTGGGACGCCTGACGATGCAGCTCTTCTACGCGACCGACTTCGCCGACCGTCTGGAGAACGAGATGCTCCCGGCCCTGCGCGCGGGTTTCGTCGTGCTGACCGACCGTTATATCTATTCGGCGATTGCGCGCGCCGCCGTGCGCGGCGTAGACCCGCGCTGGGTGCGCTCGATCTATGGCATCGCGCTCGTCCCCGACCTGACCCTCTATCTTCGCATCAACCATACCGAAGAGTTGGTCGCGCGCGTGCTCGCATCAGGCAGTAAGTTCGATTATTGGGAGTCAGGGATGGACTTGCATCTCGGCGAAGATTTTTACGACAGCTTCGTCGCTTATCAAGCGCGTCTGCTGAGAGAGTTCGACGCGATGAGCGGCGAGTATGGCTTCCGCGTTGTGGACGCCTCGCGCTCGATCCGCCGCGTCGCCGCCGACCTGCGCCGGGCCGTGGCGCGCGTGCTCGAACGCGATGAGACGGTGACGCGAGCGAGGGGAGATAAAAAGGCGTCGGCTTTGGTCTCCTCTGGTTGAGTCTAGGGCGGAATGGGATTCGACGCATTCGTGAAGTTCGCCACGCCCGGCACGCGACCGAAAATAAATATCGGAAACCGAAAAACCGCCAACCCCTCCAAGGAGTAACGTCAACGTTGAAACTCGCGGCCATTGACATCGGCTCGAACTCGATCAAGCTCGTCGTCGTCGAGGCGGCGTCGAGCGACTCATTCGCGGTGCTCGCGCGCGAAAAAGAGGTCGTCCGCCTCGGCCACGACACGTTGCGGCAGGGCTTCCTCGCGCCCGCCGCTATCGAGCGCGCCTGCGATACGATGAAGCGCTTCCGCTCCATCGCCGAAGCGCGCGGCGCCGAGCGCGTCCTCGCCACCGCCACCGCCTCCGTCCGCGAGGCCAGCAACGCCGCCGAGTTTATCGAAGAGGTTGAAAAAGTCTCCGGAGTGCGCGTCGAAATTCTCTCCGGCATTGAGGAGGCGCGTCTCATCGGCATCGCCGCCGCGCGCGGTTGCTGCCCCGTGCCGGGCGCGGCGCTCATCAACGTAGACATCGGCGGCGGCTCGACGGAAATCTCTCTGATGAAGGAAGGAGCGCCCGTCGAACTCTACTCGCTCAAACTCGGCGCGGTCGGACTCACCGACCGTCACCTCGCCAACGACCCGCCGAAACCGAAGGAGTTGCGCGCCTTGCGCGGGCAGATACGCGCCGCGTTGGAGCGGCCCGCGCGTGAACTGGCGGGGGCGCGCTGGCAGTATGCGACCGGCACTTCGGGGACGATTCTCGCGGTCGGCGAAGTGTTGCGCCGGCGCGCGATGCGCGAAGCGGGGAACGCGGAGAAGGGGGCCGAAGCCCCCGGCGCGGAGATCGCCCTCGGCCAGCTCGAAAAGCTGAACGAGCGGCTCGCCGCGATGAGCGTGCAGGAACGAAGGAGCGTGCCCGGCATCAGCGCGCAACGCTCCGAGATCATCATCGCGGGCGGGCAGATTCTCGAAGGGGTGATGCAGGCGCTCTCGATCAACCACCTCCGCACCTGCGACTATGCGCTGCGCGAGGGCGTCGTCATTGATGCGTTGAGTGAACTAGAGGCCGAGGCGCTCCCGCCCGTGCCCGATACTTCGGACCCGCGCCTGCTCGGCGCGCTCGCCGTCGGACGCCGCTTCGGCTACGAGGAAGCGCACGCGCATCAGGTCACGCGCCTCGCCGAGAAAATCTTCGACGCGCTCGCGCCCGAATACGGCCTCAGCCGGCATCACCGGACGCTGCTCTCGGCGGCGGCGCTGCTCCACGACGCCGGCTACCACATCGCGCACGACGGGCACCACAAACACGCGCTCTATCTCATCAAGCACTCCGAGCTGACGGGCTTCTCCGAGGCCGAACGCGAAGTGATCGCCAACGTCGCGCGCTACCATCGTGGCGCACCGCCCAAAGAGCGACACCCGGACTACGCGGCCTTGAATCAGCAGGATCGGCAGACCGTCTCGCGCCTCGCCGCCATCCTGCGCGTCGCCGACGCCCTCGACCGCAGCCACGACAGCCGCGTCCAAGACTTAACGCTCCGGCGCGACGGCCAGGTCATGCACATCCAACTCCATGCCGCGCTCGACTGCGACCGCGAAATCTTCGCTGCCGAGCAGAAGCGCGACCTCTTCGAACAAATCTACAACTGCCGGTTGGAATTCAGCATCAGGCAAGCAACAGTGAAAACTCTGCTGGCTGAAGTCTGAAGTTAGGAACAGATCACCGGCTTCGGACTCCAGACTCCAGACTCCAGACTCCAGACTTTAATATGGCAAAAGCGAGAGAGATACCCGCACTCGATTGCGACGGCGGCGCCGCCGAAGGCATCCGGCGCATTCTCCTGACGCGGCTCGAAGAGGTGTGCGAGTTCCGCGAGCAGGCGCTCGACTTCTCGGACATCAAGGGCGTGCACGACATGCGCGTGGCCTCGCGGCGTTTGCGGAGCGCGGCGCGCGATTTCGCGCCTTACCTCCGCAAGGGGCGGCTCGATGATGCGGTCGCGGCGTTGCGAGAACTGGCCGACACTTTGGGCGGCGTGCGCGATTTGGACGTGGCGATTCACGCGCTCGAAAAGCTCGCTGACGAGGCGCCGCCGGAAGTCGCCGAAGGAGTGCGCCTCATCGCGGGCGAGAAGGACGCGCGGCGCGGAAAGGCGCGAGCGCGTCTCGCCGACGACTTGACGGCGGAGGCCGTCGAAGATTTGCGCCAATCGTTCTCGCGCGCCGTCGAGGGCGCGACGCGCGTGCGGAAGAAGAAGGGCGAGGGAGAGGCCACGGGGCCGGGCTTCCGCGCCGTGGCGCGCGAAGTTTCGTTGCGCCTGTGGGCGGAGTTGAGCAAGCGGAGCAGCGCCCTGCGCCGCCCGTTCAAGACAAAGCCGCTCCACAAAATGAGAATCACGGCGAAGCGGCTGCGGTACGCGCTCGAACTCTTCGCGCAGTGCTGGGGCGAGACGCTGAAGGGTTTCGCCGAAGAGATCGCCGAGATGCAGGGCGCGCTCGGCAACCTCCACGACTGCGACGTGTGGATCGAAACTTTCGGAGACTACTTCCGCGAACTCGAAGACGAAGAGGATACTCCCGACGGCAGTCTTAATCTGACGCTCCGCCGCGACGCCGCCGCGTGGCTGTTGGGCCACTTTGCCGAGAAACGCATGAAATACTACCGAGAGGCGCTCGAACGCTGGCACGAGTGGGAGCGGAGCGACTTTGCCGCGCGCCTCGCCGCCTGTCTCGACGTATAGACGGGCGCGGGAGAGATGTAACGCACAGGACGCGGAGGGCGCGGAGAAGACGAAAGGTTTTCTCCGCGCCCTCCGCGTTGAGAAAGCCACACGCCCGCGCCCGGTACGCGAGGCGAGTGGCAGCCCCGCGAAGTTCCGTTGTAAACTTCTAAGCGCGCACAAAATTATCCCGATACAGTTTAATCACGGAGACCGCATGAACTACTACGAAAATGTTCTCGGATTGGTGGGCCGCACACCGCTCATCCGGCTCAACCGCATGACCGAAGGATTGAAGGCGACCGTGCTCGCCAAGATGGAGAGTCTCAACCCCGGCTACTCGGTCAAAGACCGCATCGGCGCGGCGATGGTCGAGGCCGCCGAGCGTGACGGAACTTTAAAGCCGGGCGGCACCATCGTCGAGGCCACGTCGGGCAACACCGGCATCGGCCTCGCGCTGACCGCCGCCGTCAAGGGTTACAAGTGCATCTTCGTGATGACGGAGAAGGCTTCGGTCGAGAAGGTCAGATACCTGAAGGCGCTCGGCGCGGATGTCGTGGTCGTGCCGGCGTCGGCGAAGCCGGGCACGCCCGACCACTACGTCCAGACCGCGCGAAGAATCGCGCACGAGACGCCGAACAGTTTCTATCCAGACCAATACTCCAACCCCAACAACCCCGAAGCGCACTACCGCACGACGGGGCCGGAACTGTGGGAGCAGACCGAAGGCAAGATCACACACTTCGTCGCGGGGTTAGGCACGGGCGGCACCATCTCCGGCACGGGCCGCTTTCTCAAAGAGACGAACCCGAACATCAAAGTCATCGGCGCGGACCCTTACGGCTCCGTCTTCAAGACCTACAAGGAGACGGGCCACACGCATGAAGTGACGCCTTACCTCGTTGAAGGCATCGGGCAGGAGGTCATTCCCGAAAATGTACACATGCGTTACGTGGATGAAATCATCAATATCACCGACCGCGACTCTTTCGAGATGTCGCGCCAGTTGGGGCGCAAAGAGGGCATCTTCTGCGGCGGTTCGACGGGCACCAACCTTGCGGCGGCGCTCAAGGTCGCGCGCGGCCTCGACGAGACGGGCGTCGTCGTCTTCATCGTTTGCGACACGGGCGAGCACTACCTGACGAAGCATCATTCTGATGAGTGGTTGAAGGAGAAGCGCCTCTTAGAACCGCAGCGGATGACCGCCGGCCTCATCAACACGACAAAGAGCGGGCAGGCGCCGCCGCGCCTTGTCTCCGCCGCGCCGACGGACAAGGTCGCCGCCGTGCTCGCGCAGATGGACGAACTCAGTCTCACACAGATGCCTGTCATTGATGACGGACACGCCGTCGGCGCATTGCGCGAGAGCCGTATGCTTGCCAAAGTCCTCGGTGACCGCGACCTTTTAGAAGCGCCCGTCACCGAGGTCATGGATGCGAGCTTCCCGGTCGTGGATGTGGACGCCAGCGCGCAGGATGTGACGCGTATGCTCCGCCGCAGCCCCGCCGTCCTCGTCGAAGAGTACGGGCGCATCGTCGGCATCATCACCCGCCACGACATGCTCGACACGACGGGTAAGTAGAAGCGACGCGAAGAGCGAACAGGCGGGAGTGAAGAGGACAGCCAGCGTGCTTGTCATCTTCACTCCCGCCTGTTCCGTCTACGACCGGCGGTAAAATCGCACCCTCAAATCCTCATCGAGCCGGCGTCCGTCGTAGGCGTCGAAGCCTTCGAGAAAACCGGCGGGCATAAAGGTGTCCGCGCCCTCGACCGTGAGCGGAATTTCGGTGACGACCCAGCGCTCGATGTCTTCACGAAACATCTCGAACACCTGCGCGCCACCGATGATGAAAAGATCGCTCTTTAAATAATCTTTCAGCGAGAGCACGGATTGTCGGTCACGGAGCCACACGACCGACTCGCACGGCTCGATCTCCACGCTTCTGCTCAACACCACGTTGAGGCGGTTGGGCAGCGGACGCTTTAAAGTCAGCCACGTCTTGCGGCCCATCACGACGGCGTGGCCGGTCGTCTGCTCCTTGAAGTGCTTCATGTCGGCGGAGTAGTGCCACGGAAGCTGACCGCCTTTTCCGATAGCGCCCGCGCGGTCAACCGCGACGATGCCGATGACAGCCATGCTTCTCCCCCGTCAGACGGCGACCGGCGCCTCGATCTTGCCGTGCGACTTGTAGCCGACCAGATTTAAATGCTCGTAGCGAAAGCCGAGGAGTCCTTCGAGTCCGCGCAACGGCGCGCCCTCATCTTCGATCTCAAGTCGCGGCAGCGGCAGCGGCTCGCGCGACAGCAGTTCTTCGACCTGTCGCAGATGGTTCGTGTAGAGGTGCAGGTCGCCGAAGGTGTGGATGAACTCACCGACTTCCAGCCCGCAAACGTGGGCGAGCATGTGCGTCAGCAGCGCGTAGGAGCTGATGTTGAAGGGCACGCCGAGAAAGGCGTCAGCCGAGCGCTGGTAGAGCTGGCAATGCAGCACGCGCCCGCGCTCGACCTTGAATTGAAAGAGCGTGTGACAAGGCGGCAGATCAACTTGGTCGGCAACGCGCGGGTCCCAACCCGTGACAATCAGCCTTCGTGAATTCGGGTTGTGTTGGATGTCATGGATGAGGCGCGCGATCTGGTCAACGCCGTCGCGCTCCGGATAGTGGCCGCCGAACGAACGCCAGAGGTAGCCGTAGACGGGGCCGAGGTCGCCCTCCTCACGCCCGAAGCGGCTCGTGTGTTCGAGGTCGGCCCATTCTTTCCAGATGTCCACGCCGCGCGCGCGCAAATTCGCCTCGTTCGTGTCGCCCGACAGGAACCAGAAAAGTTCTTCGGCAATCCAGCGAAAGGGAACTCTCTTCGTCGTGACGATGGGGAAGCCCGCGCGCAGGTCAAAGCGCGTCTGGTAGCCGAAGCGAGAGATGGCGCCGACGCCGGTGCGGTCGTCGTGGCGCGTGCCGTGTGCGAGGATGGATTTGAGGAGGTCTTGATACTGTCTCATAAAACTTCAAGCAGCGGCCCCGCCGAGAAGGAAGTCGAAAGAGTCATCCGGGCCGAGTTCGTAAGGCATCCTGCCGTGCAGGAAAATCCGCGCGGGCGCGTCGCCGACGAGCTTGATGCCCGCGCCCTCGACGCGCAGCATCGTGCCCTCGCGCAAGCCGACGACGTGGATGCCGGGGTTGAGGTGGACGAACTCCGCGAGGCGTTCGTCGCGCGTCTCGCCGCGATGGCCTTCGATTGTGTGGTCGGTGTAGTGCGGGTTGATCTGGAACGGGACGAAGTTGAGCGCCTCGAAGCTCGGCGGCTCGACGACGGGCATATCGTTTGTCGTCCTGATGGTGGGGCAGGCGACGTTCGCCCCAGCGCTCCAACCGACGTAAGGGGCGCCGGCCTCGACGCGCGCGCGGATGGCTCCGATGAGGTTGTTCTCGTAGAGACCCGACAGCAGCCGGAAGGTGTTGCCGCCGTGAATGACAATCGCCTCGGCCAGCGCGACCGCCGCCCGCGGGGCGTCCGCCTCGTGGAGCGCTTCGACCTCATACCCCAGTGGAGCGAAGCGCGCGCGCGCGCGCGCCGCGCACTCATCAAATGATCTAATGGCGGAGGCATAAGAGATTAAAAGAAACCGCCGGACGCCTTCGCCGAGGAAACTCTTAAACACGCCCTGCGTGGCCTCATTCGGATGCTCGCCGACGAGTTCGGAGCCGTTGCTTAAGAGAAGAAGTTTTTTGCTCACGATCATTCACCACATGGATTCGAGTCGGCCTCCGCGCTTACGTCGGTTCGACCGTGCGGCACGCATCTTAACATCCTTCAGTCGCCCGCGCGGGTTCCGAAACGGCTGATCTCACCGCGCAGCGCCTCGCGTTCGAGCAGCAGCCGCAGGAACAACTGTCGCCGCCGCACGAGCAGCATGACGGCCTTATACCACCCGCGCATGTCGTAAGCTTCTTCGAGCGAACGCAGCGCCACGTAGCCGCACAAAATCGAAAGCGGCAGCGCGACGAGGGCCGCGCGCCAGTCCCACGCGAAAAACGAGACGGCGGCGACAACGAGCCACGTCAGAGGCATCAACACGATGGCTGCCAGAATCTTGGCCGTCGGTGCGATCTCGTCCACGCCGTGCCGCGTATAGAGCCGCGCCGCGAGCGTGCTCAGTAGATACGCGGGGAGATGCAGCATCGCGCCCGCGACGGTGAGCGGGAGCAGCGCGAGCAACAGCCACGCGCGCAAAAGAAAATGGCGAAAGACGTACCAGCGCGAATGGCGCGAGAGCGAAAGATTTTCCGGCGCGATGCCGGCGCGCCGCAGCTCTTCGACGTAGCCGAGAATGCGGCTCCGCAAATCTCTCTCTCCCTCCGGCATGGACACGACCCCGGCCAGCCGCGCCTCCACGAAGCGACGCAGAAAGTCGAACTTGGAAGCCAGCGGCAGCTTAATGTTGATGCCTTCGTAGAGCGATGAGAAAAGCCGCTCCGCCTTCGTCGCCACCTCAAGCTGCTCCTCCGTCTCGACGTTCAGCGTCACGCCGCGCAGCGCTTCCTCGATGCGCGCGGAGAGGCGTTTAACTTCATCGCGCGGAGGCTCGCCGTTCTCGTCAAGCTCGACCAGAGGCACATCCAGCGGCGGGCCGAAACGCAGCAGCGCTTCACCACGAAATGAAGTCTTCGACGTGTAGTACAGGCCGACCGGGACGATTTGCAAAGCGCGCAGGGGCGAGTCGTCCGTGGAAGCAGCGCCTTCATCTTGAACCGCGAGCGCGCCGAGCGCGATGCGCGCCGCGCCGGTCTTGACCGGCAGCAGGCGCGGCACGTTGTGCGACACGCCTTCGGGGAAGAGCGCGATGCAGCGGCCCCGCCGCAACAAACGGCGGCACGCCTCGAACGTGAGTCGGTTCCGCGTCATGTCCTCGCCCACGTCCGCGCGCCGGTAGAGCGGGAGCGACTCGACCGCGCGGAGCAGCGCGCCGACGAGCGGCAGGCGAAAGAGCGTTGACTTGGCGAGAAAGGAGATGCGGCGCGGCAACGCCACGAAGACGAGCGCCGGGTCAATCAGGCCGTTCGGATGGTTGAGGACGAAGACGAGCGGCCCCTCTGTCGGAACCAGCCGCGCGTTGCTCGTCTCGATGCGCCGAAAGAAGAGACGCAGCGCGACGCTGATGATGGCGTGGGCGATCCGCCGCGCGAGCGTTCCCCGGCGGCGGAACAGCATGTCGCCGAGGCGCAGGACTTTCACGTCATCCGGCATCCGTGGATTATAGCCTTAAACGCTATCCGACCCCGGCGGGCAGGTGTTAGTCGGTTCGCGCGAAAACGTTTGACATTTCGCGGCGGTGTAATAGATTGATGGCGCGGGCGAGTGTGAAAACAGCGCGCCGCTTCACGGATGAGCTTTGTCGCGGGCACTTGCTTTGGTCGCTATGAAATCCACTCGCTGATCGGGGCGGGCGGGATGGGAGAGGTCTACCGGGCCGAAGACCGCGTGCTGCTCCGCCCCGTCGCCATCAAATTCATCCGGCGGCACGAAGCCGTCTCCGAGAGCGCGCAGAAACGCTTTCTACGCGAAGCGCGCACGGCCTCGCAACTCAATCACCCCAACATCGTCACCATCCACGAAATCTCCGAGACGGACGAGCACACCTATATCGTGATGGAGTACGTCGAGGGGCGCAACCTGCGAAGCATGATTCTCGCGCGCGCCCTGAGCGCGGAGTCGGCGCTGGACGCCGCCGCGCAGGTCGCGGACGCGCTTCAGGAGGCGCACGCGGGCGGCATCCTCCACCGCGACATCAAACCGGAGAACATCATCATCAACGCGCGCGGGCAGGCGAAGCTGCTCGACTTCGGGCTGGCGCGGGCTTTGGAGGCAAGGTTCAAAGGAGATTCAACGGCGACCGCCCGGTTCAGCGAACACCTGACCGATTCCGGCAGCATCGTCGGCACCATTCCCTACATGTCGCCGGAGCAGATTCTTAAAGAAGAACCGCTCGACGCGCGTTCGGACATCTTCTCCTTCGGCCTCGTGCTCTTCGAGATGCTGACCGGCAGGCATCCGCTCCCTTACACCAATATGTTCGAGGCCGGGGCGGCCATCCTGAGCGCGACGCCAATCGAGATCGGCATTTTGGAACGCGACTACCCGCTGAGTCTCGCGCGTCTGGTCGCGCGTCTGGTCGAGAAGGACAGAGAGCGTCGCCCCGCCTCTTTCGCCGAAGTGAGGCATGAACTCATCGCTATCCGACAGCAGCTTGGCGGAAATAGCCCGGCCCCCGGCGCACTCGACGCCACGCTGCAATATGAGATTTCGAGAGACTGGCCGGAGGGGAGCCGGGCGCGGGTTTCATCGCCGCCGCCGCTGTCGCCGCCGCAACAGGCGACGCCGACCGTGCTCGTGCTGCCGCTCGAAGCGATTGACGCGCAGGAGGAGACGGCCTTCATCGGAATCGGGATGGCCTCGGTGATAACCACCGACCTCGCGCGGGTCGGCGGGCTGTCGGTGCTCTCGAAATCGGCGGGGGCGTCGCGCGCCGACAGTTCGAGCAAGAACGCGAGCGGCCTCGCGCGCGAACTGGGCGCAACTCTCATGCTCGAAGGCGAGGTGATGCGCGCCGCGCAAAACATCAGGGTTATGACCCGCCTGATTGATGTCGGCAGCGGGCGCGTCATCTGGGGCGGGCAGTATCAAGGCGGCGATTCCGACCTGTTCAGCATTCAGGACAAGGTCTGCGAAGGCGTCGCCGCCGCGCTGAAAGGCAGCCTCTCAGGCAGAGCGCCGGAGGCCAGCCCTCCGCCCGCCCAGACGAATATTGACGCCTTCGTCCTCTACTCGAAGGGCCGCGCCTTCCTTGAACGGCGCGAGGTCAGCGCCAGCATTGACTTCGCCATCCAGATGTTCGAAGAAGCGCTCAAACTAGACCCCGACTTCGCGCTCGCACAGGCCGGCCTCGGCGAGGCGTTCTGGCAGAAGTATAAGACGACGCGCGACCGAGCATTGGTACAGCGGGCGCTCGCGGCCAGTGACCGCGCGCTTGTGCTCGACCCCCGGCAGGCGGAGGTGCATGTCTCCCTCGGCATCGTCTATCACGGCACCGGTAAGCTCGAAGCCGCTGTCGAGGAGTTTAATAGCGCCATCGAACTCCAGCCCTTGAGCGATGAGGGGTACAAGTGGCTTTGTCGGTGTTATATGGAGATGGGAGAGCCGGAGCGCGCGATCAGCTACGTCAAGAAGGCCATCGAGATCCGACCCGGCTACTGGGACAACCAGAACCAACTCGGAATCTGTTACTACACATTGGGCCGTTATGCCGAGGCCGCCGAACAGTTCCGTCGCGTCATCAACATCCAGCCCGACAACTACCACGGCTATAACAATCTCGGCGGGATGTACTACCTGCTCGGCCAGTACGAGGAAGCCGCCGCCATGCACCGGAGGGCCATTGAGATTCATCCGGCGGCCATCTCATACAATAACCTCGGGAGCAATTATTTCTACCTCGGACGTTTCGAGGAAGCGATTAAGGCTTACCTTGAGGCGATTCGCCTGAACGCGAACAACGACCTCCTGTACCGAAACCTCGGCGACGCGCTTCTTCGCATCGGCAAGGAGGATGAGGCAAGGGCACAATACAGCATCGCCATCGAGAAACTGAAGGAAGTCCTTGCCGTCAAGCCGAATGATGCGGAGGTGATTGGGCGCCTAGCGGTGTGCCACGCCAAACTGGGGTCAGAACATGTAGCGCTCGAAGGCATCGGGCGGGCGACCGAGATCGAGCCGCGAAGCGCGACTCTGATGTATCAGCGTGCGGTCGTTCACGCCTTGACCGGTCACGCCGAAGAATCGGCCAAGCATCTAGCCGAAGCCCTCGCTCACGGCTACAGTCGTTCCGAGGCCATGCATGACCCCGATCTGAGAGCTTTGCGCGGCCTCGCCGAATACGAAGCTCTGCTCTCCGAGGCCGAATAACCGGGCGGACGCCTGTGCGCCCGTCCAGTTATTCCGGTTAGCAGCCGCGCCTATTGTCTGTATTTGAGTAACCCGCCGCCGATCTCAATTTGGGGGTCTAAATCCGGGGCGACCTTTCGAATGGGCGCGCCCTCGCGCTCGATGTAGGCGCTTATCGAGTATCCATAGGTGCCGAGCTTCTTTGCGGCGTTACTGACTATTCGCCTGTTTCTACCCTTTGGCAAGTCGTCAACGGAGAGGCTGATGTTGCACACGTCATCGCCGAAGGGTCCGCCATCTCCGGGTTTCGGGGGGGTTGGGTTAAAGTCAATCTTCACTGTGACGGGACCGTTAGGCGCCGCGCTGCACCGATGTTTTATTACCCATTGGACTTTGCTCTCGTTAGGAGCGTCATCCGTCAATAACTTGACTGTCGGTCGGTTTATCGTTAGTACGCATGGCATGGGCGAAGAGGCCGGCGAGGGCGCTGGACTCGGAGGGGGCGCAGCGTCCGAGAGAGTTATAACCGCCACCGATTCTTCCGAGTGCTGCGAGTCTCTCAGAGGTTCCACACCATTAGCCGTAATGCCCGGTGAAGCGGTCGGTGATGGGCTGGGCGTGACGTTGGCGTTTCGATTGGCGGTGTTCTGATTGTCGCAGGAGAAACTTAACGCTGCAAATAACACAAGCAGGGACAAGAGAAGTTTCTTCATGGTTGAGCCTCCTTCTGGCAAATAAGTGACTTTGCAGGGCGGATCGAAGTTATGGGGACAACCTCGTTTGAATTCCTGTCTGGCTAAAAATCAAAACTGAACCGGCGAGAGTCTGCCGGTCGGTTAGCCTTGCTGGTTGGTGCGTCGAGACGAGCTTGACGATTTTTCGGTCGCGGGAAACCGGTGAAGGTTTGGTTCGTCGGTCAGCCGCGAAAGTCTTGGGAGTGATACCGGACGAGCATACAATCCGGCGCGGCGCACTGAAAATGCGGGCGGATTTTACGGCGAAGCGTCGAGTTTGTCTATCACAAAGATTTTGTTGACTGGCCCGCGCGTTGACTGGATTTGACTTTGATTGAAGAATGAGGCGAGGAGGATGAAACGATGATTACACGACGACCCGCCGAAGAGCGCGGGCGGACACGGACGAACTGGCTCGATGGGCGGCACACTTTTTCTTTCAACCGTTATTATGATCCGCGTTGGACGGGGTTCAGCGACTTGGTGGTCATCAACGAAGATCGCGTCCGCCCGGCCTCCGGCTTCGCCACGCACTCGCACCGCGACATGGAGATCATCACCTACATTCTCGAAGGGGCGCTGGAGCATAAGGACAGCATGGGCAACACCTCCGTCATCCGTCCCGGCGAGGTGCAACGCATGAGCGCCGGGACGGGCGTCACGCACAGCGAGCATAACCCTTCGCCAAGCGACCCGGTGCACCTCTTACAAATTTGGATCACGCCGGAGCGCGAAGGGATGGCGCCGAGTTACGAGCAGCGAGAGTTCCCCGCGGAAGAGAGCCGTGGGCGTTGGCGCCTCATCGCGTCGCGCACGGGGCGCGACGATTCCGTGACCGTGCATCAGGACGCCGAAGTCTACACGACGATTCTGGACGACGGTGAAGAGGTTGGTTATGAGTTGAAGGGCGGGCGCAGGGCGTGGTTACAGGTCATACGCGGCGAAGTCGCGCTCAACGGCGTCGCGCTCGCGGCGGGCGACGGCGCGGCGGTCAGCGAAGAAAAGTCGCTCACGCTGAAAGCGAACGGACGCGCCGAGGTCATGTTGTTCGACCTCGGCTGATTGAAAGTTGGAGTCAGAAACAGAGCGAGGGGCGCTGAATCATCCAGATGATTCAGCGCCCCTCGCTCTGTTTCTACTCGCTGCGATGCGTGCTCACTTACGCGGGCTATGCTATCGCGGGTGTTCTACGTCTCCGCTTCTTGTTTCCGTGGGTCAGCAAGGTTCTCAGCTTCATGCGTGCCTTGTGGAGTTGTGATTTCGAAGTGCCGACCGAGCACCCCAGCAGCCGGGCAATCTCCTCGTGCTCGTGCCCCTCCACGTCGTGTAGGATGAATACTATTTTGTACCCCGGCGGCAGCCGTTGGATGGCCTTGTCGAGCGCGATCCGGTCAACGACCGGCATCTTCAAATGGTCTTCCGTGCCCGCGACAATCTGCACCGGGGTCTCGCCGTCGTCTGTGGTGTGTTCCATCTTGACGCCCTTCTTGCGGAAGTGCATCAGGACTTGATTGACCGTCAGACGATGCAGCCACGTGGTGAAGGCCGACTCGCCGCGGAACGAGCCAATCTTCCGGAAGAGTTGGATGAAAGCGTCCTGCGCCAAATCCTCGGCCTCGGTGGGGTTGGCCGTCATGCGGAGGCAGAGCGAGTAGACACGACGGCTGTGCCGTTCGTACAACTCCTCGAAGGCAGATATATCGCCCGCGGCGGCACTTTGCGCCAACTCAAAGTCGGACGCTGGCTTGGTCAGCGCAATGGCCGGGGCCGCGCGTTTCTTCGCGCCTTGCAGCAAGGGAAATGTTGCAGTCTCCATCATGTTTTTCATCCGGGGTGTGCGACGAAACTTTCTGAGAGCCGATTTTTTCGAGCGCCCGCGGCGGGAGACAGCGCGCTCGCTGTGTCGTCACGGAGGCAACATCTATTAAGAGCAATCGCGGTGCCACGAGAGAGTGGTACTTTGGGGGCTTAAAACGCGGCAACGTCACGCGTTAAACGCGCTGCTCGACCATATAAGACGCGGCCCGACGAAAGCGTGTAGCTTTGTTATGTTGGCCTCTGATGAAAGAGTCTTAATCCCGTCGGGAGGAGGGAAATCACTCGAAAGGTAGCAGGGGAAAGGTGAGCAGCGCCGAGGGGCGCAACGCGGCGGCGCATTCGCCGGGCACTGCCATGTGGAACACTTCGGTGAGCTTGAGGTTCATCGTCGCAATGCCCACGACGCGCCCTTCGAAATTGACGACCGGGCCGCCGCTGCTCCCGCGCGAGACAGCGGCAGTGATCGGGATCATCTCGCCGAGTTCTTGAGACTTCCACGGCGCGAGGGCGTGGCCGCTGGTGACTTGCCACCCCGCGCCGAGCGGATTGCTGACCACGAAAATCTCTTCGCCGGGGCGCGGGAATACGCTCGCCAATTCAAGCGTCGCAACTTTACAACGGGCGGGGATGGAGACTTCGAGCAGGGCCAGATCACGACTCGCATCATAAGCGCGGAGTCCCTCGACCGCGAAGGTCTGCCCGTCGAACGTCCGCACCTCGACGCGCGTGGCGGGGCCGACCACGTGTAGGTTCGTCACGATGCGGTCGCGCCCGACGAAAAAGCCGCTGCCCTGCGACACGAGCTTGCCTCTCGCATCGAACGAGTGGACGATGACGACTGCGTGCTTGACGTGGTTGATGAGGTCTGGGAGCGGTACGCCCGCCCGCGCTGCCGGCGTAGTGAGCGCCAGTGCGAGCGCGAAGAGAGGCGCGGCGAATCTTTTGGGGCATGGAAGCATCTTGGCCTGTGAGCGGACGACTCCCCGCGCGGGAGCGTTGCCTGCCGCCCGCTACGTGTGCCGCATATCCTTCTCGGTTGTACCGGAGACAGATGTTCAATAGCCCTTTAATTCCAAACCCGCCGCCGGTTAATCGCACGGCTCAATTAAAGAGTCGAGGACAACATGCTTCTTAGTCAGCACACAAACCAACCCCCTCTCTGTATGCAAGACGGGCGGTCAAAGTGAATATTGACAAGTGAGCGGAAAGAGGAATAAACTCAGGTCACTTGGACAACCTTCAGGAGGCTGTACACGCGCTGTCCTACTACACTTGGGCCGTTAGCGTGAGAAGGATCAAACACGAGATTCTCTACAGTTCATCGGTGACTTAAGCACCGTCTCCAAAAAATTTGGGCCAGGCTTCTGACCCAGCGAAAGCGCCCCACAGAGGTTTTACGCTTGTGTGGGGCGATGTCGTATCTAGCCGAAATTTTCCCGCCTAGATCGGTTTACACATCAGTGTACGGACGGCGGAGTTGTCAGAACCGCCTGCTTAAGCTTGGCGGGCCTGACGTGCGTTAGACCCGCCCGCTACCGCAGGCGGTTCTGACCCGTACATCCAAGTGAAATCCGATCTAAATTTTCACCGCACATAAATCTGATTGGAGATAATCCACGGTCTTTCACCGATGAAGCCCTTGAGCTGTTCGAGGTAAACCTCGACGCGGTAGTTGCCCCTCCGATCAACGGTCAACTCTCTCATCATCGTTTCTTTCTCTTCGTGCAGCACGTGGCCGTCTCTGAAAAAGAGTACGCGGCTTTTGACGGGGACGCGCACGGAAAGACGCACGCCGCTGCCGTCGGGCGGGAGCGCGATCTCGTCTCCCATAGTGCGCCGTTCGGATGCGCTCTCGGCGTTGAAGCGGAAGCCGCGCGCGTCGCCGAAGAGGTCGAAGGCGAAGAAGCTGTGGCCGCGTGCGAGCGCGTTCAAGAGAGTCTCGGAGTTGAGCGGTTGATCTTTTTCGATGAGGACATGGTTGCGGACAACACGGAAACTTCGTTCGTAGGGGTCGAGCTTAATCTCAAAGACCGGCTCGCCCGTCAACTGGCGGAGTTCGATGCCGACGTTCGAGTGCGCGTCGTTGCCGGCGACGGCGATTGAACGCCGTTTGGAGTTTGCGCTCAACTCGTCCCAACGCTTCAGGTTCTCACCCGGCCTTTCATAGAAAGTTGTGAAGAGCAGTTCGGGGTAGCTCCGACACGACCAAAGACAATCGAAGAAGAGCAGCGCGTAATTGATCCGCTTCGCGTTGGTGTAGAGGTTATAGACTTCGAGGCCGTCGGCGCCCGCGAGCGCGGCGAGGTCGCGCGCCTGCTCCGGGTAGGCGACGAAGACGAGCCGCCCGGACTCTTTAGATTTTATGATGAGTTCCGGCGCGGGAGAGCGTGTGGCATCAGCCGGGACTCCGGGCAAGATGAAAAGGCGCTCGCCGCTCGCCGTGGCGATCTCGCTGCCGTTGATGAAGAGGACGCCTTCGTGCACTCCCTTCAAAGTCGCCTCCGCCGTGTTGACGTGGGCCGAGGGGTGCTCCGTCATCACGACGAAGTCGAGACCGTTCGCGCGCGCCGCATTGACGATATCCTCGAAGGCGCCCGTGCTATGCCCGCCGAGAAAGGAGTGAACGTGGAAGACGCCTGTGTAGTCCGTGAACTCGTCGGCTGGCGGCGCGGCGCGTTGGGTCCGCAACTCTGTAATCGCCGCATGGAGACGGCCCAGACGATAGCGCCTGTAAACGAACGGAGCCTGCGAGACGAGGAGCAGGAACAGGAGCAGGAGCGCGATTTTTTTCCAGCGTTTCATTGCCCGCGTAATGCCTTCAAAGCCGGCGAGCCGAAAGTCCGGCGGCGTGCGGTGCTTCATGCCCCGGCTTCGTCGTCCTCGAAATCCACGGACGCCACGTGCTCGCTAATCTCGCGCCCGAGTTCGGCGACCTTTACGTGTTCCGGGTGGACGGTGTAAGCCTCAAGCCCGGCGCGGTCGCGGAAGACGGCGACAAGACCGGCGTTATAAGAGCGCAGCAGACGGAGCACGTCCAGTCCGACCGCGAAGCTCTGAATCTCAGCGATGACGCCGACGAGCGCGCGTAGACGCGCAACGTGTTCGTCGCGCCGCTCGGCGCTCACGTCGGCGCGGTATTTCCAGATGACAATGTGTGTAAGCATCGGTTGAAAAGCCTCCGCCAGTTGGATTTGTCAGAACCGCCCGCGGTCGCGTGCGGATTTCTCCCTCGAACGAAATACCAGCCGCGACCGCGGGCGGTGCTGACCTGTCTTGTGGTCTCACGCCGCGAGTTCTTCGAGTGAAGGGAACTTATGCTGTCGTCTGCCGGGCGGGCCGTCGAACTGCTTCGAGGTTTTGTATAGCTCGAAGCGCCCGTCGGCGGCGTCGGCGGCGCAGCGTTCGCGTAGAGCCTGCATCTCGCCCGCGCTCAACGGCTCGAAGCCGCGCGCGATGCGGAGGTTCTGGCGCAGGACTTTCAGCGAGTCAATACCGCTCACGGTCGTGGCGACGGGCAGGCTCATCGCGTAGCGCAGCGCGTCGGTCGCTGAGACGGCGCGCTTCCGGACGGGCGTGCCTTCGCCGCACATGCTCTTCATCCCAAGCGGGGCGATGCCCCGCCGGTTGAGTTCGGGGAGCACGAGTTGCTCGAAGCTGCGGAAGGTCGCGTCGAAGACGTTCAGGGGGAGTTGACATGCGTCGAAGTGGAAGTCATGCGCGAGCATCTTCAGATGGATCGCGGGGTCTTTGTGGCCGGTGAAACCGACGAAGCGGACTTTGCCTTCGGTGCGTGCCTGCTCAAACGCTTCAATTACGCCGCCGGGCGCGAAGTGGAGGTCGGGGTCGTTGTCATAGACGACCTCGTGAATCTGCCAGAGATCGAGATGATCCGTCTTCAGACGGCGCAGGGACTGTTCGAGTTGGCGCAGGGCGGTGCGCCGGTCGCGCCCGTGCGTGCAGACCTTCGACATCAGGATGACTTGCTCACGCCGCCCTGCGAGCGCCTTGCCCATGACCTCTTCACTCTTGCCGTCGTGGTATTCCCATGCGTTGTCCATGAAGGTGATGCCGTTGTCAATCGCCTCGTGGACGATGCGGACGGCCTCGCGCTCGGTCTTGACCATGCCGAGGTGGTAGCCGCCAAGCCCGAGCGCCGACACTTGCGCGCCCGTGCGACCCAGCGGACGCCGCGGAATCTCTTCGGAATTGTTACTGACCATAATCGCTCGAAACCCTTTACCGCGCGGCGCATGGCTTTGCGGTGTCTGGAGCCGCGACACGCCGCGAAATGAAAATCGAAATTTATGCGCGAAAGTTTTGTGGAGTATGACACGAGAGCGTTGATTATTGAAGAAAACAATACGCGCGAAAACAATGAAAGTAGATGGGGAAAATAGAAACGGGGCCAGCCCGTCTTTCCGTCCCGTGAGGTGATCGAACTTGAGAGCTTCAAGTCGAGTCGTCTCACAGGTCAGTAAGATGGACTGACCCCCACCGTTTGGCTGCACGTCAATTACCGGTAGATGTGCTCGCCCCGGTACTTGTCCTTCCACTCGTTCTCGAAGTATTCGGCGTCCTCATCCGTGCGCGGGTTGACACCCATGTAGATGCCGCCGTTGCGGATGCCTTCGTCGTAATACTTCGCGCGCTCTTCGGGAATGCCTGAGCCGACGAGCGCGCCGACCAGTCCGCCCGTCGCGGCGCCTGCGCCAGCGCCCACCAGCGCCGCCGCAAGTGGGCCGGCGACGACAAGGCCGATGCCCGGCAGGATGACCGACGTGCCGATGGCCGCAATGGCCGCGAGCAGCGCGCCCACGGTGCCGCCGACGGCGCCGCCGACGCCCATCCCTTCAAGCGCTTTGCTGCCCAGCTCCGAGTCGTCATCAGAGAAGTGCGTCTTGCGCGTCTCGTCCGACATGATGACGTTCACGTCGTCTTTCGTGTAGCCGCGTTCCGTTATCGAGCGATAAGCGTTCTCGGCGCTGTCGCGGTCGCGGAAGAGTCCGCTGAGAGTTTGGCTACGAGCCGTGCCCGTCGCCGCCCCCGTCGCCGCCGCGCGCGTGCTTGGGAACATATCGTTGGCCTCTTGCCGGGCATTGCCCGTCGCGTTCTCACGCTCGCCCTCGCGCTCCATCCTCTCGTTGCCGCTGATGGAACCCGCGGCATCTTTCGCCGCACCCTTCACACGTTGCCCGAACGCCGAAGCCTCTTCTCCGATGCCTTCATTCTTCTTATCTTCTGCCATCTCTTTTTCCCCTCCGTGTATTAGTTATGAACGTTGAAGCCACAAAGCTTTATGTCTGCCCGTCATTGGGCCTGATTTAAGGAGCACGAGACGTTTCAATTTGCCTCGGTATACATTCGCCGCCTCCTCTGATACAGGTGCGAACAGCGCGGCGTGTATTGTTTTGCTCCTCACGAAAAGCCACGCCGACTATTGGGGCAAGCAGTGTGCCGCGCGAAGCGAAGTATGCTGATGGCAGCGGAAGTGAAGGGGCGGCGGCGATAAGCATTCGCCGGGAGTGCGATTACAATCAGGTGGATAGCACTCGACACGACGCGCGAAAGCGGTATAATGCGCGACGTTCGTTTTACATACCATGCGGTGTTGGCTTGACTGTGGAGACGGCTCGCCGCCATATTACTGACCAAGTGCTGAACCAGAAAGCATCTCGGACTGTGCGGGTGCACGTGCGCCGGGGATGGGAGCGATGCCGGAGCGGTTGGGCGTGAGACCTGCGTAATTCCTCTTTCGCTCATAACAGGTTCAGCCACGCGACTCGCAAGTTGACGCGGCCCACACGAACAAAAAAGAACTCTCGGCTCCAGTCACCCGCATGGGCGGCGTCGGGCACGGTCTTTCGTCCCAAACTCGGAGCGTCGCTGGAAAGAAATTAAATAACTGTGAGGTTAAAATGAAGCGTACCTTCTTAGCACTCGTCCTTGCCGCCACCGTGTTCACCTCTTTCGCCTGCGAGCGTCGCGGCAACGGCACGTCGGGCGGCGATGACAGCGGCCCCGTCAAGGTCGGCATCTACGGCGACCTGTCGGGACAGACTTCGAGCTTCGGCCAGTCCACCAAGAACGGCATCCTGATGGCGATTGACGAAATCAACGCCGCCGGCGGCATCAACGGGCGCAAGGTCGAGTACATCATCGAAGACGATCAGGGTCAGCCGCAGCAGGCTTCGACCGTCGTCGCCAAGCTTATCAACCAAGACCGTGTGCACGCCGTTCTCGGCGAGGTCGCTTCGAGCAACAGTCTGGCCGCCGCGCCGAAGGCGCAGGAGGCCAAAGTGCCGATGATTACGCCGTCGTCCACGAACCCGAAGGTGACGCAGGTCGGCGACTACATCTTCCGCGTCTGCTTCACGGATGACTTTCAGGGCGCGGTCGCCGCGAAATTCGCCGCCAACACTCTGAAGGCCAAGACCGCCGCCATCCTCGGCGATTTCAACTCCGACTACAGCAAGGGCATGTCGAAGTATTTCGAGGAGGAGTTCACGCGGCTCGGCGGTCGCATCATCGAGCGGCAGAACTACACGCAGACCGACCCCGACTTCAAAGGCCAACTCACGGCCATCCGCGCCGCCAATCCGGAAGTGATCTTCGTCCCCGGCTACTATGGTCAGGTCGGCGTCATCGCCAAGCAGGCGAAGGAACTCGGCATCAAGGCACCGCTCCTCGGCGGCGACGGCTGGGACGCGCCGCAACTGTGGGAACTGGGCGGCGCGGCGCTCAACGGCGCCTACATGGTCAACCACTACTCGGTTGACGACCCCAGCCCCGCCGTCCAGAAGTTCGTCGCCGCCTACAAACAGAAGTACAGCGGCGTCGCGCCCGACGCCATCGCCGCGCTCGCCTACGACGCGATGAACGTGCTGGCCGACTCCATCAAACGCGCCGGCACGACCGACGGCCCGAAGCTGCGCGACGCCATCGCGCAGACCAAGGGCTTCCCCGGCGTCACCGGCTCGATCAACATCAACGAGCAGCGCGACGCGGTGAAACCGGCGGTCGTCTTCGAACTGCGCGACAAGAAGTTTGTCTACAAAGAGACGATTCAGCCTTCCGGCGGCGCGACGCCGGCAGCCGGCGCTTCACCGGCGGCAGACGCCTCGCCCGCCGCGTCGAGCGCGACGGGCAATACGAACGCCGCGGCCCACTCGAACATGAACGGCGCGGCCCACTCCAACATGAACGCCAACCATTGAAAGCCAGCGAGCGCAACGCATGGACACCTTCGTTCAGCAACTCATCAACGGCCTGACCATCGGTTCGATCTACGCGCTCATCGCGCTTGGGTACACGATGGTCTACGGCATTCTGCGCCTCATCAATTTCGCCCACGGCGACATCTACATGATCGGCGCTTACAGCGGCTTCTACCTCGCGCACTGGCTCGGCTTCGCCAGCGAGCCGTCGCTCGTCGGCCTCGGCGTGACGCTCGTCGGTTCGATGGTCGTGGCGGCGCTGGTCGGGATGGCGATTGAGCGTTTCGCCTACCGGCCCGTCCGCAAGTACGCGCGCATGACGACGCTCATCACCGCCATCGGCATGTCGCTCTTGTTGGAAAACCTCGGCGTCGTCATCTTCGGCGGCGCCCCGCGTTCTTTCCCCGAACTGTTGCAGAACGAGACCTACACGCTCTTTGGCAACGCCGCCATCTCGAAGTCGCAGCTATTGATCTTCGGCGTCTCGATTGCGCTGATGCTGCTCTTGCAGTGGATCATCTATTGGACGAAGGTCGGCACCGCGATGCGCGCCGTCTCCTTCAACCTCAACTCGGCGAAGTTGATGGGCATCAACACCGACTTCATCATCGTCTTCACCTTCGCGCTCGGCTCGGCGATGGCGGCGGCGGGCGGCGTTCTGACGGCGCAGTACAACCCGACCATCTACCCGCTGATGGGCATCATCACGGGCTTGAAAGCCTTCGTCGCGGCAGTCCTCGGCGGCATCGGCAACATCCCCGGCGCGGTCTTGGGCGGGCTGCTTATCGGCGCGGCGGAGACCTTCGTCGTCGGCTACGGTTCGAGCTTTGGCCCGGCCATCGGTCTGGATTGGCTCGTGATTCCTTCGACGTACCGCGACGCCGTCGCCTTCGCCATCCTGATCCTCGTTCTGCTCTTCCGCCCGGCGGGCATTCTCGGCTCGACCGTGCAGGAAAAAGTTTAAAAGCAGTGACGGGTGACGAGCGACGAGTGACAAGCTAAGAACCGTCTTCGACTCGTCGCTCGTCGCTCATCGCTCGTCACTACTTGTATATGCCTTCTTCCGTTAAAAAGCTCATCGGCGTGGTCGCCCTCTTCGTCTCGCTCGTCGTCGTTAACGCGCTGACGAGCCGGGAGGGACTGTTTGGCTTCGGCATCGGACTCTACGAAACCGAGATTCTGATGCTGGTGGGGATCAACGTCATCCTCGCCGTCTCGCTGAACCTGATTAACGGCGTGACGGGGCAGTTCTCCATCGGCCACGCGGGCTTCATGGCGGTCGGCGCCTACTCGTCCGCTTATTTCACCGTCTACCACGGGCAGGCTTGGGAGCGCTCGCTATCCGGGTCGGTCGGTGAAAGTTTCGCGCACGTCGTCATCTTCCTGATCGCAATTCTGATCGGCGCCATCGTCGCGGCGTTGATGGGCCTGCTCGTCGGCATCCCGAGTTTGCGGCTGCGCGGCGACTACCTCGCCATCGTCACGCTCGGCTTCGCGGAGATCATCCGCATCGTCATCCTCAACCTCGACGTGGTCGGCGGCGCGACCGGCTTCCCCGTCCCCGGCTCAGTCAACTTCCTGTGGGTGGGCACGCTGGGCGTCGTCACGATTCTCGTCGTCCGCAACATCGTCCGCTCCGACACGGGCCGCGCGCTCATCTCCATCCGCGAGGACGAACTCGCGGCGGAGGCGATGGGCGTCAACACGACGCGCTACAAAGTGCTCGCCTTCGTTATCAGCTCGGCCTTCGCGGGCGTGGCGGGCGTGCTCTTCGGACACTTCAAGCGATTCTTAGCGACCCCCGACTTCACCTTCATCAAGTCGTTCGAAGTCATCATCATGATCGTGCTCGGCGGGATGGGTTCGATCACCGGGGCGGTGTTCGGCGCGATTGTTATCACCATCCTCCCGGAACTCCTCCGCCGGCTCCCGCAGATTGGCGGCTTCAACTTCGCAGACCTCCGCCTCGTCATCTACGCGGCGCTTCTCATCGTCATCATGCTGACGAGGCCGCAGGGCGTTTTGGGCGAGCGCGAAATCGGTCTCCACTGGCTCCGCCGCGCGCGGAAGGCGCCCGAAGGCGACAAGCAGGTCGGGGGCGACGAGGGCGTGCCCATCACGCAGCAGGTCGGGGAAACAGTGAGCGAGAAGCCAACGAAAGAGGTGGAGAACAGATGAGCGGCGCACCCGAACCGAGCGGCGTCAGGGCGACCAAAGAGGATTCCGTCATCACGGAGGCCGCGCGCACGGCGCGTTCGAAAGAGCCGGCGAGCGGCGACGGCTCGATCCTTCGCACCGACCAATGCACGATCCGCTTTGGCGGCCTCGTCGCCGTCAACTCGCTCGACATGGACGTGCGCCCCGGCGAAATCTACGGCCTCATCGGCCCGAACGGCGCGGGCAAGACGACCGTCTTCAATCTTTTGACCGGCGTCTACAAACCCACCTCCGGCGAGATACGCTTTCAGGGCCGGCGCATTGACGGCCTCAAGTCCTATCAGATCGCGCGGCGCGGCGTCTCGCGCACGTTCCAGAACATACGCCTGTTCCCCGGCATGACCGTGCTCGAAAACGTGATGACCGCCTGCCACCGGCACGCGAGTCAGAACCTCTTCGACGCCGTCTTTCGCACGCCGCGCTTCGCGCGCGACGAGCGCGAGCACCGCGAGTTTTGTCTTGAGCTGCTCGAAATCTTCGACCTCGCGCGCTTCAAGGATGAGGGCGGGACGAGCCTCGCCTACGGCAACCAGCGCCGTCTGGAGATCGTCCGCGCGCTCGCCACGCGCCCCGAACTGCTGCTGCTCGACGAGCCGGCGGCGGGGATGAACCCCTCGGAGCAGGACGATCTTCTCAATCTGATACATCAAATCCGCGACCGCTTCGGTCTGACCATCCTTCTCGTCGAACACAACATGAAAGTCGTCATGGGCGTCTGCGAACGGATACAGGTCGTGGACTACGGCAAGTCCATCGCGCTCGGCCTGCCCGGAGAGATCAGGAACGACCCGAAGGTGATCGAAGCTTACTTGGGAGATTGACAGCCAGTATCCTGCTTGCAATGAGGGAATGTCATATTGTCATTGACACAGGCGTTCTGGTCTCCGCACTTAAATCGAAGCGAGGCGCGTCGTTCAAAATCCTGTCGTTGTTGTCGTCGGGCAAGTTCGCTTTCCATCTTTCAGTGCCGTTGGTCTGCGAGTACGAAGCAGTTTTGAAGCGCACGGAACTCGGCATAGATTGGTCACTGGATGAGATCGAAGAGTTGTTGGACATCATTTGCTTTCTCGGAATCAAGCATGAGCTTTGGTATTTGTGGCGCCCCTTTTTGCAAGATGCCGGTGACGAGTTCGTTGCTGAGTTGGCCGTGACGGCGCAGGCGGACGCAATCGTTACGCATAACGTAAGGGACTTCAAAGGCATGGAGAAATTTGGCGTCAGGGTAATCACGCCGAAAGAATTGCTACAGGAAATCGGAGAAGCACAATGAGCGCCATTACAATCAACATACCGGATTCGCTCTTCGCCAAACTCAAAGAAGCTGCCGCAAAAGATAAAAGCACGCCCGAATATTTTGCGGTGCTGGCAATAGCGGAGAAACTATCAAGTTTTATGACGGTAGAGTATTTAGAGGAAAGAGCGAAACGGGCCAAGCTTGAGCGGTTTGAAGAACTGTTATCGAAAGTGCCGGAAGTAGAGCCGGAGGAACACGACAAATTCTGACGCGATTGTCTCGTACTGTTTCATGCTCACAATAGAAAACATTTCCGTCGGCTACGGCGCGATCAGCGCCTTGAAAGGCGTCTCGATGCGCGTCGAACAGGGCGAGGTGGTAACGCTCATCGGCGCGAACGGGGCGGGGAAGACGACGACCCTGCGGACCATCACGGGTCTCCTCACCCCGACCGAGGGGCGCATTATGTTCGAGGGTGAGGAGATCAGCGGCAAGCCGACGCATCAACTCGTCGCGCGCGGCATCTCGATGTCGCCCGAAGGCCGAGGCGTCTTCGCCAACCTCACCGTGCGCGAGAACTTGAAGATGGGCGCCTATCTCAAGACGAACAAGGCCGAGATCGCCGAAGACATGCAGCGTGGCTTCCAGATGTTCCCGCGTCTCAAGGAGCGCGAGTCGCAGAAGGCAGGCACGCTTTCCGGCGGCGAGCAGCAGATGCTGGCGGTGGCCCGCATCCTGCGCACCGGCGCCCGGCTGTTGCTGCTCGATGAAATTTCGGAAGGGCTGGCGCCAGTGATCGTGCAGGCGCTGGCGCGCATGATCGGCACGCTACGCGCCAAGGGTTACACCATCGTCATGGTGGAACAGAACTTTCGTTTTGCCGCACCGCTGGCGGATCGTTTTTACGTGATGGAGCATGGTCAGATCGTCGAAACATTCGCCGCTGCGGCGCTTGAAGAAAAAATGCCGGTGCTGCGTACGTTGCTGGGTGTCTGACGTGCGTAAAATTTTTTAACGAGCATCGTTGACACACATCATGTACAGGGAAGGGGTGGCGAAAGGCAAGACCAGGTTGGGCAGCAATCGTGAGCATGCAACCACTATAAAAACCGTCATACAAACCATCATAAAAACGACATCAGTCACAGGAGACGACAATGAAATCAGTACATCTTCCATGCATCACTTTTCCATGCATCACTTTTCCATGCATCACTT
>JBGTBQ010000407.1:0-26181 GCA_041749275.1 Pyrinomonadaceae bacterium
TGTCGGCGGTGCGGCTCGTCGCGGAGTCCGGCGTCGGCTGCACGGGGATGACGCGGCGCGGTCGCGTCGCGCCCGACTGTGCGGAAGCCACGCTCGCGGCGACGGCGCAGAGCACAAGCGCGGCGATGGCGGCGGTCAAGCTAATCTTCATTCTCATCATGTCGGAAAGTTTTTCACAGCCTGAAAGGTTATTCAACTCGCGCGGAGCCTCGGTTTCGGCGGGAGAGTGGCAATTCTTCGGATGCCCGCCGGCGCGGTTTGGGTTTGCCGTACAGGACGGAAGACGTAATCGTGAGCGAGGGGAAGGGAAAGCAGAAGGAAAAAGATGGAAGGAGAAAAGAAAAGCGGGCGCTAGGTTAGCCGCGCGGATTGTTACTTTGTCCAAGTGGTCTGATGGCTCCGCGGCAGGCGCGGCAACCTTGCCTGTTCAAGTGTCCGGCCTGTTTACGCCACTTCAATCGCGGGGCTGAATTCCGATTCGCGGTGGCCGACGCGGTAGATGTTGAGGCTGGTGAGCGGCGGGGCGTAGAGGTGCAACGTGATTAAGTTTTGCCCGCTCACGTCGGGGTTGCCGATCTGATGGATGTCGGGCACGTCGGCGCCGTCGGTCGTTTGCCCCGCGCGCCACTCCCGCACAGTCTGATAAGCGAGGCCGCGCTCGCCGTCCATCCGGAAGAGCGTCTCCCACATGACGCCGCACAGGACGCGCACCGTGCCGTAGGAGCCGTCGTGGTCGTGGATGGGCGTGCGCTGTCCCGGCTGCCAGCAGATCATGAGCAGTTCGGCGTGCGCGGCGCGGACGATGCGGTGGCGCGAATAGTTCGCGTCTTTGAACCCGGCCAAAGGTTCCAACTCCGACCAGTTGACTTCGAGCGAGCGGAGCCACGTGTTCAACTCGGCGAGCGCCGGCGCGCAAGTGAGAGAGATGATCCTGTCAGTGAGCGCCGTGAGCGTGTGACACGCGGGCTGCTCGTCTTGCGGCGCGCTCTGGACGGCGTGCGTCGGCTGTAGGTTAGTGGTAGACATCGAAAGTGGCTCCTTAGAAAAAGAGGTCGGCTGCGGAGGATGTAAATGTTTCTAACGCCAAAGCGAGGGGATGTCAAACGTCGTCGCGCCGTCATGCACAGGGTAGAATGTTTCCCATGAAATTCATTAAGGAGAGCCTGATCCGCGCCGCGCCCGAACGTGTCTTCGCGTTCCACGAACTGCCGGACGCCCTGCAACGCCTGACGCCGCCGTGGGAGAGCGCCCGCGTGGTGCGCGCCGCGCCGGACTTGAGCGTCGGCGCGGTGGCTGTAGTCGAGACGCGCCTCTTCGGTCTCATGCCCGTGCAGTGGGTCGCAAGGCATACGGCCTACGACCCGCCGCGGATGTTCGAGGACGTGCAGGATAAAGGGCCTTTCCGGAGTTGGCGACACCGGCACGTCGTCGAGCCGCACGCCGAAGGCGCGCTCTTGCGCGACGAGATCGAGTACGAGCCGCCGCTCGGCCCATTGGGCCGGCTCGCCGCGCCGCTCGTCGTCGAGCCGCGTCTGCGGAAGCTGTTCGCGTATCGCCACGCCGTCACGCGCGAGTGGTGCGAAGCAAGTCAAAAGTAAAAGGGCAAAAGGCAAAAGTTTCAGAGGATTGATTTCTTGGTCGAGACGATTATCGCTCCGACTATCCTCATCAACTCTTCGACCTCTTGCTGCAATTCCGTGATGCGTGCTTCTGGCATTACTTCAGAGGCGACGATCAAGCGAAGCCAGTAGGATGTTTCGCGCGCTTCTTTCAATGCGATGGCATTCTTGCTGATAAAATCCGCCCTACTTTGTCCGCTTTTCGCTTCTTCAAGATTGGCGCCGATTGAAGTGCCCGATCTCAGTAGCTGCTTTGACAGAGACCTACCAACTCCCGGTTTCTCATCTAAGTATTGACACAATTTCACCACGCGGACGGCAAACTCAAAAGCGCGCTCACGTATATCATTGCCATGCCCTTGGTTGTTAACTCCCAACGCTTGCATACTTTTGCCTTTTGCCTTTTTACTTTTGACTTCTTCAGTCCATCCTGAGTGCCTTGCCGACCGACGGGTCGCGGCGCACGCGCCAGATTTTCGCGTCGAGATGGTAGTGGATGAAGGCGTAGCCCCAGAGAAAGCCGGAGGCGAGTTGCGTCGAGAAGGATTCCGGGTCGGCGGCGTGGTTTACATACTGGCGCGGCGCCTGATACCAGATGCCGAAGAGCACGCCGAAGATGACGTAGTAGATGAGTCGTCGGCTGATGAACTCCGCCGCGCCGTGACGCTCGCGGCAGCCTTCGTCCTTTTTGTACTTCTGGTTATGAAACCAGACGAGACGATGGTATTGCAGGTTGTGATAGATCGTCAGCATGGCGACGATGGCGATGGGCTTGTGCGGCATCGGCGTCAAGAGCACGACCCAGTGCATCGGAATCGCCGCCGCGAGCAAAAGATATTTCGGCACGTTGAGCGGCAGCCCCGTCAAGCCTCGCTGCACCTGTCTGCCGAGCCACGCTGACGTGACTATCACGGTCGCGGCAAGCAGCAGCGCTTCGAGATAGCCGATGCCGCCGAGCAGCACCGCCGGGACGCGCGCCATCGCTTCGCGGTCGCGCGCGACAAAGGCGACGAACGGAGTGGTGAAGGCTAAGAGCAGGAACGCGCGGTCGAGCGCGTTATCCACGATGGCGAGGTCGCCGTTCTTCTTTTTGTAGAGCACCATGAAGCCGTAGTGCTGTTTGACGAGGTGGTAATAAGCCCACAGCGCCGCGACGAAGAAGAAGACGAAACCCGCGCCGACGAAGACCAGCACGGGGCCGGCGAGGAAGAAGAGAAGTGACCACGCGAGCAGACGCCGACGCGCGCGCCGCTCCTCGCGGTCGAAGTAGGTGCGCGAGAAGGTGGCGAAGACGTGCGGCGCGTCAACCAGCACGGCCCACGCGACCATCATCGGCACCAGCGGCAAAAGGCCGCCGACGTACAGCGCGAACAGCGCATAGCTCGTCAAGACCGACCCGATAAACCACACCAGATCGTCCCGCGCGCCGATGATCCAGCGTAGGCTGACGGCGCGAGCCTCGGCCATGCTGGCTGGCTGCGCTGTGGTTGTGAAAGCGGACATCAGAGTTTCGGGAACGTCCGGCTCGCACGCATGGACACGGAACCGGCGCGGCGCTCATAATCGCGTAAAATTTAACCGGCGAGGCGGAGGGATTTTAGCACAGCCGCCACGGAGGATTTAGACGAGATGTCCGACAACGACAAGGCGCTCCACGAACTGCTTTCACTACTCTTCGCGGCGCATCCGTGGCATGGCGCGGAGGCGGGCGAGGACGCGCCGGCGGCGGTCAACGCCTACATCGAGATCGTGCCGACCGACGCCGTGAAGTACGAACTCAGCAAACGCACCGGCCATCTCCGGCTCGACCGCCCGCAGCGTTATTCCTCCTTCCCGCCGACGCTCTACGGCTTTATCCCGCAGACCTACTGCGGCGACCGCGTGGCCGCGCTGTGCGAGGAGCGGTGCGGCGTCGAAAACATACGCGGCGACGGCGACCCGATGGACATCTGCGTGCTGACGGAAAAGCCGCTCGCGCACGGCGGCCTCTTCGTCCGCGCGCGGCCTATCGGCGGCCTGCGGATGATTGACGGCGAAGAGGCCGACGACAAGATCATCGCCGTACTCGAACGCGACGTGGCCTACGGTCACATCAACGACGTGAAGGAAGTTCCCTCCGGTCTCGTCGAGCGGCTGCAACACTATTTCCTCTCCTACAAGCAACTGCCGCAGGAGGCGCCGCGCCGCGTCGAAATCGCCGACGTGTACGACCGCGCGGAGGCGCTCAATGTCATCAACCGGAGTTTTGAAGATTACCGCGCGCGCTTCGGCGCCCCCGAAAATCGCATCGGCGAATTGCGGCGGCTGCTGGCAGGGTAAGCGGCGTCTATCGTTTGCTAGACAACAGGGAGCAATGCTCGATGGAAACTGGGGAAATCGCACAACCAATCTCTGGAAATAAGCCTTATCAGGAGCGAGCACGGAGAGCTTTGCCTTTACTTGTGCGCCAAGCTGAAGCGCAGACCACAGTCTATTATTCAGACTTAGCGTTGGAACTCGGAATGTCGAATCCGCGGAACCTGAATTACGTTCTCGGCAGCATTGGGCAAGCATTACAACTCCTTGAGGCAGAGTGGGAGGAGGTTATTCCCCCGATCCAGTGCTTGGTTATAAACCGAAACACTGAACTGCCCGGAGAAGGCATAGGTTGGTTTATCACCGAGAAAAATGATTTTCGAAAGCTTTCTCGAAAACAACAGCGGGAAATCGTAAAAGCGGAACTACAGAGAATCTTCGCTTACCGGAAATGGTCAAAGGTATTGGAAGCGTTGGGACTAAAACCAGTCTCTGTTGATTATTCGGCATTGCTGACAAAAGCATCTACATTCAGGGGTGGCGGTGAAGGGGAAAGACATAAAAAGCTGAAGTGGTTTGTTGCTCAACACCCGGAAGCCATAAAGTTGCCCCGCACTGTATCAAGTGGACAAGTAGAATACCCTCTTCCGTCAGGCGACAGCTTAGACGTTATGTTCACAGATGGAGACGATTGGATTGCAGTTGAAGTTAAATCTTCCATCTCAGTGCCAGCCGACATTCTCAGAGGGCTGTTTCAGTGTGTGAAGTATCGTGCGGTAATCGAAGCATACCAAGCCGCGAAATATCTGCCGCAGAGCGCAAGAACAATTCTGGTACTGGAAGGTTTGTTACCTGACGGCTTGATTCCTTTGAAAAACATACTTGGGATTGAAGTCATTGAGAACATTACGCCACTCTGAGAGAGCCTGCGGATAGATGAGGGCAATCTGCTTGCACATCAATTCCTGCTCAATGTTTCTTCAATTCCGCAGCGCGGGCAGACGAGCGTGCGGTGCGCGGTGTCCTTCCAGCGCGCGAGCGTGGTTGATGAGAGGCGCGTCTCCTTCTCTTCCGCTTCACCCTCGCGGAAGAAGCGCGGAAGCTGTGAGTCCGTGCGCGAAGTCTCAGTAACGCACTCCGCGCGGCAGCGCTTGCACGTCCAACCATAACCTTCGTTGATGAAGTGCTCCGACTCTCGCACGGAAAAAATTAGAGGGCAGAGGCGCGTGAAAGTCAACCACGCGCCTCTGCCCTCACGGCTTGTCTCTACTCTGTTGCGTCCCTATTCCTGACGCCGCAAGCCGCCGCGCCGCCCCTGATCCGGGAGCAGACGGACGGGGATGGTCGCGCGCCGGTTGTCGCGGAAAACTTCGACTTGCAACACGTCGTTGAACTGGTGCTTGTCGAGGATGCGGAAGAGGTCGTTCTGGACGGCCACCTTCTCGCCGTCAATCGCCGTGATGATGTCGCCGAGGATGAGATCGCCATCATCCGTCTGGGCGAGACCCTTCAACCCGGCGGCGGCGGCGGAGCCGTTCGGCTCGACCTGCAAGATGAGTAAGCCCTCGTCAATCGGCAAGCGGATGCCGCGCAGATCAGTGACGCTGCGCGGGTAGATGCCGAGCTTGGGCCGCAGGACGCGACCGTCGCGGATGAGCTGCGGCACGACGCGCCGGGCGATGCTGGCGGGGATGGCGAAGCCGATGCCGACCGAGCCGCCCGACGGCGAGAGGATTTGCGAGTTGATGCCGATCATGCGCCCCTGCGAATCGAGGAGCGGCCCGCCGGAGTTGCCGGGGTTGATCGAGGCGTCCGTTTGAATCGCGCCCTCGATGATGCGCCCGTTGCGCGCCTCAATCGGGCGCTGCAAGCCGCTGATGACGCCGGTGGTGAGCGTGCGGTCAAAGCCGAAGGGGTTGCCGATGGCTAAGACTTTCTGCCCGACCGTGAGCCGGTCCGAGTCGCCGAACTGGACGACGCGGAGCAACTCGCGCGGCGCGCGCTCAACCTTGATGACGGCGAGGTCCGTGTCCGGGTCGCGCCCGACGACGCGCGCCGGGTAGGTCTTCTCGCCGCCGAAGTTGACGGTCAGTGTGTCGGCATCGGCGACGACGTGCTCGTTGGTCAGGATGTGTCCCTGCTCGTCAATGAGCGAGCCGGAGCCGGAGCCGCGCCCGCCCGGATCGAAAAAGCCGCGAGGCCGCGTCATCGCGCTAATCGAGACGACGCCGGGCGAAATGGCCTTGAAGACTTCGATGTTGTTGCGTTCGTCCGTGGCGACCGAAGGGTCTGTGATGCCGGGGATATCCGCCGCCGCCGGCTCGCCCTCGTTAAAGGCCGCTCCCCGCGGTTGGAGACGGCTGCCCCAGTAGTCAAAGGAGGCCACGGTCGCCGCCGCGAGGACTGCCGACAGCAGCGCGATGGACAGGATTTGTCGTGCTGAAAGATGATACATGGTGCACTTCCTTAAAGATTACAGAAACGATTCAAAGCCATCTGACGCGACTTTAAGATGCCCGCCCGACGAGGTGCGTTGCGCGGCGGACGCTCGCGGTCAATCGGCGTCAAAGTCAAGGATTGCGCTTGCGATGCTACTACGAGGCAGCGCCGGTGCAAGTTCATGCGCCGCGCGTAGTTTCTACGCACGACACAATTCACGCGCTTGAGCCGTTCGTTATTATTTCGCCCCGTGGGCGAAAAGGTTCCATGGAAGAGGTAAGTCACCCCACGAATAAATTCGGGGGCTTTTCCCTGTACTAAGCCGCGATACTACTATGCGACGTTTCCGAGAACATTTGAATACTTACGGATTCAATGGCACGCCGACGAATGTTGCGCGCCGCGTTTTCATCAGCGTTGGCGGCATGGCCGCAACGCTGACACACAAACTCAGACTGAGAGCGACGATTGGCTTTTTCGCAATGCCCGCATTCCGCACAAGTCCGCGAGGTATAAGCCGGGTCAACCAAAGCAAGATTGACTCCGGCAAGTTGCGCCTTATACGCGATGAAGTTGCGAAGTTGCGAGAAAGCCCAACCGCTCATCTGCGCTCGCTGACTTTTCCTGAACCGTGCGCGCTCACGAATCCCTTTGAGTGCTTCCAAAGCGATGCCGCGAGCGGTGTCTGTGGCAAGTTCAACGAGTTGTTTCGAGATGCAGTGGTTTTCGTGTTTGCGGAAATTAGCTTCCCGCGATCTAGTGCGCCGCACAGCCCGGCGAATCGCCTTCGGGCGTCTGCCTTTAGCTTTGCGTCGAGACGCGGCGTGTTGCAAAGTCTGGCGGCGCGTGTGGTAACGCCGGCGTACCTGCTCCACCGCAGCACCGGCGAAGTGTTCGCCATCACTCGTTGTTGCCAACCTCGCAACTCCCAAGTCAACGCCAACGAAGTCAGTCGCGGGAGTCGGCGACTTGTCAGGCACATCAACGGTCACAAGCAAGAACCACTTACCATCTTTACGCAACACCAAGTCACATTGCCCTTTGGCATTCGTAAAGCGTTCCGCTTGGTACTTGCCCATCACGAACGGGACAATCACGCGACCTTGCAAGGTCAACAGACTCACGCGGTCAATGCCTTTGAAACTCATCATCCTTTGGTCAAAGGGCATCGAAGCGTGTTTGCGAAAGCGCGGCGATTTATTCTTATCGCGCTTGTAGGCTTCGCATACTTGCGCGATGCAGCGCACCGTCATCTGCGCCGACAATCCGAACTTCTCACGCACTTCCTTGTAGAAAAGTTTCTGCAATTCAATCTTATTGGCGGTGCGAAGTTCAAAGGCTTTCCCTGCCAACCACGACGCAGCTTCATTGAAGCGGGCAAGCGTTTCACGCAAGGCAACGGCTTGGCTTGCATCCGGCAACAACTGAATTTGCAGCGTCAACTTCATAGGCGGATTATATCACTCACTGAATTTGACGCAAGTTGTAATATAGCGGCATTCGCCGCTTCAAAATTCCTCCCCATGCCTGAAGGCACGGGCTTCCTTTTGAGGGCTTGGTGAAAAGATTAAGCTGGCGCGGCGCAAACGTCGAACGCACGTTTCGCCGTGATGGCTTGGCTAAATCAGTCCTGAAGAGATTGGAACAGCGGCAGAAAAAGATGATCCACTAATCCACACGAAAATTCACGAACACTCACGAATGGTCGGTGTGGGTTGGTGCGTGTCGTTTCGTGTCGTTTCGTGTGGATTAGTGGATGAGTCTTTCCTCTCTTCCCATCTCACAAGTTTCGATTTAGGAAAAAAGACCGAGCACGCGCTCCGGGAGGTGTGAAATCAGTGCGATGAAGGTGTCGGACGGATGATACCCAAGCGCCGAGATGCCGGTGGCGGCGTGCACCATCATCAGCGTGAGATAGAGGCCGAGTGCGAAGTTCAGGCCACGGCGCGCCATGGCGAGGCTTGAGAAGCGGTAAAGTGTATAGGCCACCAGCGCCCCGACCGTCAGTTTCGTCAACAGGAAAGGGGCGTTGCCCGCGTCGAGCAGATACGCCATCAGGGCGTTGCCTTCGGTCGCGTGCCCGGCGCGCACCCAGACAATCGTCAGTTGTGCGTCCAGCCAGTTTAAAACGAAAAGTAGCAGGCACTTCGTAAAGGTGCTCATCGAGGCTCTCGCTCCTTCAGGGCCAACTTCGTTTAACTACCGTCTTAAACGACTGAACCCCCAGCTTGGAGACTGGGGGTTCGCTCGTTTTTGCACCAACGGAAGAAACACTAACTCGCTTGTCCTGAACTAAAGTCGGAATGGGCAATGATTTCCGGAAAGAAGCGATGAGCGTTGAGTGACGAATAATGATAAGAGCGTGTCTAAAAAGTCAGCTTGGAGTCAGCTCCGTGAGGAGCGGAATGTTTATAGCACGCGCCGCTCTCCCCTTGTTCTTTCAAGCCCCGGAGGGGCGGCAGCGCCTCACATGTTGCTCCTCACGGAGCTTCAGCGACCTCGTGTCACGCGATGGGCTATAAACATTCCGCTCCTCACGGAGCTTCGGCACATGGCTTTTTGGACACGCTCTAAGTGAAAAACTTCTCTTTCCCTCGTCAATCATTACTCATCGGCGCTTTAGTTCGTGCTGATGCCTTTCTGCTTAATCAGGGCGTAGAGCGACTCGATGTCGGCGGGGACGCCCGCGGTCAGATTCTCGGCGCCGGTCGCGGTGACGAGCACGGAGTCTTCGAGGCGCATGTGAATCTTCTTGTCGCGGAATTCGAGCAGCGGCTCGACGTTGAAGACGACGCCGGCCTGAAGCGGCGCGTCCGGCTCCGGCGGGCTGACATCGTGTACGGAGAGGCCGAACTTCACGGCGTGGACGTGCTGCTCGTCGGCGAAGACGACGGCCACGCCCTCCGCGATCTGCTCGAAGAGCTTGGCGCGGCGCGCGGCGAACTCCTCCTTGTTGAATCCATTGGCGTGAGCGAGGGAAGCGAAGGAGAGAGAGAAAACGAGCGCGAGAACGACTCGGAGGCTCACGGTTCGTGCATGGCGCATGAGCGATTGCTCCTCTGTAAATGGGAATCGAGCTAATGAAAACTTGAGATCGTGTGTAACTTGGCACGCACAAATTAGCACGATTCACGCCGGCGCGGCAGCACATTTGACGCGGGCCGGGAAACTGTAAAAAGAACGAAAATATGGACGTGGAGAGCGAGGGATGAAAATGCGCCGCCGGCCTCGCGCCGAAAACCGAGGGGCGCGACCGGGTGGTTGCGTTGCCGATGGTGAAGCGTATGATGTCGCACGGCGCGAGCGTGAAGCCGCGCCCCGCGAGACGCATGACAGGCGAGCAAAGAGAAGAACTAACTATCCGCCGGGCGTTGGCGGAAGGGGCCGACGTGCTGCACGCGGGCGGCGTCGCCTCCGCGCGGCGCGACGCCAACTTGCTTCTCATGCACGTCATGGGGCGCGACCGCGCATACCTGCTCACGCACGACGACGAAAGGCTCGCTCTTGAAACTCTCACGCGGTTCCGCCAGTCGGTCGCGCGCCGCTCAAGCGGAGAGCCTTTGCAATACATTACGGGGCGGCAGGAGTTCTACGGCCTTGAATTCGAGGTCACGCCGGACGTGCTGATTCCGCGCCCCGAAACCGAGCTGCTCGTCGAGGCGGCGCTCGATCTTTTGCGCGACTCAAGCGCGCCTCTCATCTGCGACGTGGGCACTGGTTCGGGCTGTATCCCCATCGCGCTGCTCCGCGAACGCGGCGACGCCCGCGCACATGCCTTAGACATCTCCGCCCCGGCGCTCGGCGTGGCCGCGCGCAACGCCGAGCGCCACGGCGTCGCGGAGCGCCTGACGCTTGTCCCCTCCGACTGCTTCGACGCACTCCGCATGGATGAACATAAAGACACGCGCTTTCGCATGATCGTTTCCAACCCGCCATACGTCGCGGAGCGGGACATCGTAGTGCTCCAGCGCGAGGTGCGCGACCACGAGCCGCACGTCGCGCTTACGCCCGGCGGCGACGGCCTCGGCATCATCCAACGCCTCATCACTGAGTCGCCAGACTTCCTCGCGCCCGGCGGCCACCTCCTCTTAGAGATCGGCTTCGACCAACACGAAGCAGTCGCGGAATTGATTGACCCGCGCGTCTGGACGCTGCTCGACATCCGCCCAGACCTGCAAGGCATTCCCCGCACGGTCAAGCTCCGTCTCGTTAGGTAGCCCGCCGCGCGAGCCGCGTGCTAAAATCCGCGAAAAATAGCCGTCAGCAGTCAGCCATCAGCGGTCAGCTTTCAGACTTGGCCGACCTCGGCGTTGGCCGGCAAGAAGGCATAAAGCTGACCGCTGATGGCTGACTGCTGAAAGCTTTTTATGGACAAATTTCGTATCATTGGTGGGCGCGCGTTGAGCGGGCGCGTTACGATCAGCGGCGCGAAGAATTCGGCGCTGCCGTGCATGGCGGCGGCGTTGCTGACGGGCGAGACCGTCACGCTGCACAACGTGCCTTACGTGCGCGACTGCCTGACGCAGCGGCGGTTGCTCGAAGACGTGGGCGCGACGGTGCTCGTGCCGGATTTGCGGACGCACAAGATCACGGCCTCGAACATCGAGTTGTTCGAGGCGCCATACGAGTTGGTGAAGACGATGCGCGCGTCGGTGCTCGTGTTGGGGCCGCTGCTGGCGCGTTTCGGCAAGGCGAAAGTATCTTTGCCGGGCGGGTGCGCCATCGGGACGAGACCGATTGACTTACACCTCGAAGCGTTGAAGCTGCTCGGCGCGCAGGTGAGTCTGGAGTCGGGCTACGTCGTGGCGCGCGCGCCGGGAGGCGGGCGTTTGAAGGGCGGAGCAGTCAACTTCGGCAAGGTGACGGTGACGGGCACGGAGAACGTGCTGATGGCCGCTGCGCTCGCCGAAGGCGAGACCGTCATCAACAACGCGGCGCGCGAGCCGGAAATCAGCGACCTCGCGGAACTCCTGAACCGTATGGGCGCGCGCGTGCGCGGCGCGGGCACGCCGACGATCACGATTGAAGGCGTCGAATCTTTGGGCGGCGCGGAGCACACGATCATCCCCGACCGCATCGAGACCGGCACCTTCCTCGTCGCCGCCGCGATTACGGGCGGGGAACTCGAAGTCAAAGACTGTCGCCCCGAACACTCGGCCATCGTCATCGCCCGCCTGCGCGAAGCGGGCGTCGAAATCGAAGAGGTCAACCAGAGCACGCTGCGCGTCCGCCGCTCGCCGCAAGGACTGGTGGCGCGCGACGTGGAGACCGAGCCGCACCCGTGCTTTCCCACCGACATGCAGGCGCAGTACATGGCCCTGATGACACAGGCCCACGGGCGCGCGGTCATCAAAGAGACGATCTTCGAGAACCGCTTCATGCACGCCTCCGAGATGCAGCGCATGGGTGCGAACATACAGATCGAAGGCAACACCGCCATCGTCGAAGGCCCAACCAAACTCATGGGCGCGCGCGTGCAGGCTTCGGACTTGCGCGCCTCGGCTTGCCTTGTCCTCGCCGGCCTCGCCGCCGAAGGCGAGACCATCATTGACCGCGTCTACCACATAGACCGCGGCTACGAGAAGATCGAGGATAAGCTCCGCTCAGTCGGCGCGCGCATCGAACGCCTGCGCGATTCCGTGACCGCGCAGTTGCCGCCGGTCGAGACAATCGCAAATGCAGAGATTAGAGGTTAGAGGTCAGTAAAAGCCTCATCACTTAACCTCTGGGTTAATTTTTATGGCTGAACAAAACTGCCTCTTCTGCAAAATCGTCGCGGGTGAGATTCCCGCCGAGAAAGTCTACGAGGATGAAGCGGCGGTCGCGTTCCGCGACATCAACCCGCAGGCTCCCGTCCACGTGCTCATCATTCCGCGCACGCACATCGCGTCGCTCGCTGAGGCAGGGGAGGCCGACGAGTCGAAGCTCGGTCAGCTCCTTCTCGCTGCCGCGCGCGTCGCGTATCAGGAGGGGCTGGCGGAGGGCGGCTATCGCACCGTCATCAACACGGGCGCGGGCGCGGGCCAGTCCGTCTTTCACATCCATCTCCACGTACTCGGCGGGCGTCCTCTCGCGTGGCCGCCGGGCTGATTGAGACCGGGACACAAGCGCCGGCAAAGAGATTTATCCTCCGTTGAGAGGCGGGCATCGCCCGCCTCTCAACGTAACCAATAAAACTCTCGCCTGCCGCACGCATTGATTGTGTGCCCAAGGTCATTCAGTTCTCGGAGTAATGCCAATTAAATTATCGTCAGAGATGGCAAGGGCGAAAAAGACCGCCGCGCGATCCTGCCGCAAACCCTTGTCGAACCTCTCCGCCTCCAACTCGCGCGCGCAAAGCTGCAACACGAGGAAGACTTGCGGCGCGGCGTCAAAAGCCCGCTCGACACGCGCTGAACGGCGCGGCTCTTTCGGACTTTCGCGCCCCTTCGGTTTATACTCTCTCCTTAATCCAATCCGCATTCATCCGCCAGAGGAGAAAGTATGAGCGCTGTAGACAAGATTGAGAGGCGCGCCGCGCGCCTCGAGTTCCGGGGCCGCGTCCTGTTTCTGACCGAAGTCGTGGCGCACATCCGCCGCCAACTCGAAGCGGGCGAGGACTTGCCCTTCGACCCGGAGCGCCCGTTGATGAATAACATCTCGACCGACGAGATCACGCCCGGCTGGGTCTGCTTCTACTACGACGAGACGCTGGGCGAGTATGTCTACGTCGGGATGCGCGAGGGCGCGGTCAAAAAGGACGAAGTTAAACGGGGCGGCTTCGCGGTCGTCGTGTCGGGTCTGTCAAAGGGCTGCGGTTCTTCGCGCGAGACGGCGCCGTTCGCGGAAAAGGCCGCCGGAGTGGAACTCATCATCGCCCAGACCATCGAAAAGATTTACGGACAGAACTGCCAGAACATCGGTCTTTTAACTTCCACCGACTTCGGTCTGATCGAGCGCATCCGGAACGGCGAGGAGATTCCGCTCGCGGAGTTCACGCGCGGGCTTGACCCCATCTCGCAATCAATCGTCGAGTACGGCGGACTCTTCAACTACAACAAGGCGCGGCTCGCGGGCGAGACCGCGCCGCCCGCCGTCGAGACGAAGCAGCGCCCGATGAACATCGTCGAGAAGATCGTCGCGCGCCACGCCTTCGTTCGCGCCGGACACGTCGGCGTCGAGGCCGTCAAGCCCGGCGACGCGCTCTTCGCCGTCGCGGACGTGCGCTTTTCGCACGAGTACGTCACGCCGATGGCCGAGAGCCTGTTCAAGCAGGCTCTCGGAAAAGACGCGCGCGTCAACGAGCCGCAGTCCGTTTTCGCCTTCCGCGATCATCTGACTTTTTTGGGCCGCGTGATGCCGGAAGAAAAACGAAAGATGGGACTCTTGGAGCGCGCCGACGGTCTCGCCACGACGCAAGCGAACTTCACAGAGGAGCAGGGCATACGCCTCTATGGCGGCACGGTCGAGCGTGGCTCCGAAGCCATCTGCCATAACGCCGTCGTCGAGGACATCGCGCTCCCCGGTCAACTCGTCATCGGCACCGACTCGCACACCTGCATGGCGGGCGTGCTCGGCTGCTTCGCCTTCGGCGTCGGTTCGACCGACATGGCGAACGCTTGGTACACCAAGGACATCCGCGTCAAGGTTCCTGAAACCGTCAAGTTCACGCTCAAGGGTGAGAAGCGCGCCGACGTGTCCGCGAAAGACGTGATGCTCGTCATCCTCGCCACCGATTACATGAAGCAAGGGAAGGGCATCGGGCAGGTGTTGGAGTTCGCGGGCGCGGGGTTGAAAGACTGGCCGATTGACGAGCGCGCGACGTTGACCAACATGGCCGTCGAAGCGGGCGGCTTCACCGGCATCATCGAGCCGGACGAAGTGGTCGTCGAATATCTCAAACAGGCGCGTGGACTCGACGAAGAGACGATCCGCCGCGGCTTTCTCCACAGCGACCCCGACGCCGAATACGCCGCCGAGTTCGAGATTGATCTCGCCGAGATACGCCCGATGGTCGCCACGCCCGGCGACCCGCGCAACGGTCTCCCCATCGGCGATTTACATGAGACCGTGAAGATAGACACGGCCTACGGCGGCTCCTGCACCGGCGGCAAGATGGCCGACATGGATATGTACGCGGCGATCTTGAAACGCGCCGTCGAGCGGGGCCAAAGCGTCGCGCCCGGCGTCCATCTCTATCTACAGTTCGGCTCGCAGAAGATCAAAGAGTACGCGCGGGCGCGCGGCTACATCGAAATTTTCGAGCGGGCCGGCGCCGAGTTGATTGACCCCTCGTGCGGCGCGTGCATCAACGCCGGGCCGGGCGCATCGTCGTCGCCGGAGCAAGTCACCGTCAGCGCGCAGAACCGCAACTTCCCCGGCAGGAGCGGCCCCGGCAAGGTCTATCTCGCCAGCCCTTACGTCGTCGCCGCTTCGGCCATCGCCGGTCACATCGTCGAGCCGGAAGAGTTTTTGCGGGAGCCGGAGGCCGAACTGCTGGAAGTTTGACGCGATACGGCGCGAGACGAAATTACCTGCAAGCTACATCACCGATTGTGAGCGCGAGGAATAAGCATGGGCGTCGTCTCTCCGGAAAACATGACACTCGGCGCTGTCGAAAGTAAGTACGCGCGCGTCGAACGCGAGCGGCGCTTTCTGTTGCGCGAGTTGCCCGCCGGCCTCAAGCTCTCGGACGCGCACACGCAGATCACCGACAACTACATCACCGGCACGCGCCTCCGGCTCCGCAAAGTGCGTGTGCCGGAGACGAACGAGTGGACGCTCAAGCTCACGCAGAAGCACGCTCCCGCGCCGCCTGATTTCTCCCGCACGCTCATCACCAACATCTATCTCAACCAGTATGAGTACGAAGTCCTCTCCGTCTTCGAGGGCAACGAGCTACGCAAGAACCGCTACCCCTACGAGCACGAAGGCCGCAAGTATTCCATTGACGTTTTCCTCGGCGACCTGCGCGGCCTCATCCTCACCGAAACCGACTTCGAGACCGACGCGGAGATGGACAACTTCACGCCGCCCCCTTTCGCCCACGCGGACGTGACGCGCGACGAGACGTTCACCGGCGCGCGACTTGTCGAACTGACGGCGGACGACCTCCGCGGGGAACTAAAGCGTAGCGCGCGGAGTGCGGAGCGATGAGTTATAGCGATTTGCAATTGCGTGCGACCGTTTAGAGGCGGGCTATGCCCGCCGGTTCAAGTCGCACCGGCGGGCATAGCCCGCCTCTAAACGGTGGTTGGTTGGTCGCACTCATTTGCAAACCGATGTAAGACGATCTGCCTTTCATTCGACATTTCACAGTGGGGACTGGCGCATGGCGACGAAAGAGAAGGTCGAAGCGGAGAGGCTCAAAGAGCACGAGGAGGTGAGGCGCGCGCTCAAACAGGCGGGCGCCCCGCCCGAAGAGGACGAGCCGGAGAAGCCGCCGGTCGAGGCGCGGCACAAGTTTTTCATCGGGACGTATCTGTTGCTGCTCGTCGCGCTCGGCGTCGTGTACTACGCGATCCGGCTGCGCTACTTCGACTTTGCTGCCGACTACCGCCCGGCGGCGCAGCGTTTCACGCTCGGCGCGGTGGCGCTCGTCGTCGTCCTCGCCGTCTCGAAGGCGATTGACTCGTATTTCATTGACCGGCTCGCAGACGCCGCCTCGCGCTACAACCTCCACCGCGTCCTCAAGCTCCTGACGTGGCTCGCCGTCTTCTTCGTCGTCCTCTCGCTTCTCTTCGTCAACTGGTACACGGCGGTCGTCTCGCTCGGTTTGATTTCGCTCATCCTCGGCTTCGCCTTGCAGACGCCGATCACGAGCTTCATCGGCTGGATTTATATACTGGTGCGCGCGCCCTACCGCGTCGGCGACCGCATCGGCATCGGTGAAGCGACGGGCGACGTGATTGATGTCGGCTACTTCGACACCACGCTCTGGGAGTTCGGCGGGCCGTATCTTTCGACCGACCACCCTTCGGGCCGCGTCGTCAAGTTTCCGAACTCGGACGTTTTAAGCTCGGCGGTCTTCAACTATTCATGGCCGCTCTTCCCCTACATCTGGAACGAGATTACCTTCCACGTCGCCTACAACAGCGACCTCGCCTTCATCGAGGGCGTGTTGCGCGAGGCGGCGGAGGAAGAGATCGGGCCGGAGATGCGCGAGCGCATACGTGTCTACCGAGAGCTTTTGGTCGAGACGCCCATCAACGAGCTGGAAGTGCGCGAACGCCCCGCGGTTCACTTCCGCGTCAACCCGAACACGTGGATTGACGCGACCGTGCGCTACCTCGTCGAGCCGCGCGAAGCGGGAAGAGTCAAGACGCGCCTGATTAAGAAGATGCTCGAACAGCTCAACGCCGAGCCGGAACGCGCTCTCTTCCCGAAAGAGAACATGCGGTGAGGACAAGGCTCAGGCTTCGAGCGGCGGGGGCCGAGCGCGGGCGCGCCGCGCTCGGCCCCCGCCGCTGGGAATGGACAATCAGCTCTTGCCTGACGCCTTCTCCCGACGGTGTAGTAGGCCCGTCAGCGCGGCGAGACCCAACGGGACGAGGATGAAGCCGAAGAGACGATGGATGGTGCCGTAGAAGGCGTATGACAAATAGCGGAATCTACACCCGCTGCTGGTTTCGGAGTCGGGGTTGCATTGGTCGTCGGTGAGCGGGACGACCATCAACTTCTCCGAGGGCCGCCAACGGTTCCCCGACGGGACTTCGAGGACAGGGATGAACTGGTTGAGGCTGACGCCGAACGCCTGCGTGCGGGAGAGGTCTATCTCCTGCGGCGTCGGCGTCGGTTGCTGCAGCAACTTTTGCAACGACTGTTGCGCCGCGTCCCTATCGGTCGCGCTCGGGGTTTTGGGCGCGACCGCGCCGGGCTGCGAGAAGAAGTACGTGCCAGCGCAGAGAAAGCCGGCGCTGATGAGGAGCAGCCGGAACGGACGGATGCCGTACCTAGCCAGCCCGCCGAGGAAGACGAGATCGAACAGCAGGCCGATCACCCTGACCAGTTCGTGCACGGCCTGCCTGACGAACTCCTTCTTAGACTGCCTATGCAGAAGGTTGTCGAGCAGCCGCCAGCCATTCCTCCGCGACTGGCGCCAGCCCTCCCAGTGCTCGCGCCAGCGCAGCTTGTGGTAAACGTCGCCGGCGCGATAATCGTCGCCGACGGCGCGATAAGTCTTTTCGAGCTGGACGTAGGGCTGGCGCTCGAAGGGGATGGAGTGGCCGTTGTTGTCCATACCATCCAGTATGTCTTCCAGCACAACCTCGATCTGCTGATAGGTGAACCCGCGTAAATCCAGACCCTCGCGCTCACTGAAGCTGGTCCTCAAGATGTCGGTAGGCGACCCCGCCTTCGCTTTGACGCGCGCCTTATGCCTGTCGAGCCACGTCCTGAACCGTCCCTTCCGGGTGTCGTCTGGCGCGGGCGGAGTCGGGTTTGGCGCAGGGTTCTCGACAGGCGTCTCGCGGAATTTGACGATATTGAAGTGCGCGCCGCGAAAGCTGGTGGCGCCCTTGAAGGCGGCCCCTTGGAACGAGGCCATCCCCTCGACGACCGCGTTGGTGAAATGCGCTTTCCGGTCGAACTGTGCCCCGGTGAAATTGGCTTGGTTCTTGAAGCGTGCGCCCGAGAAGTGAACCGGCCCTTGGAAACGAACCCCGCCGGCTGTGATCTTGGGGCGAGGCGAGGCGTCGGCCCCGCCCGCTGGCTCGCCGTCCTCGAAGTGGAGGCAGCAGTCAAAGTAAACGCTGCCCTCGAACAGCATCGCCTTGAACTCGGCCCGGTCGCGGAACTTCGTGCCGCTGAACTGTGCGTTGCCTTTGACGACGGCTCCCTGAAAGATGGCCGGGCCGTGGAAGCAGATCGGGTCCGCGTCGGCGTTCTCTGGCCGGAAGTGGAGGGCGCCGCCGATCTGCGCGCGCTCGAAGTTAGCGACCTTGGCAAAGTGCGCCCCGTCGAACTCGGCGTTGCCCTGAACGCGCACGGCGAGGAAGTCCGCTTTCCCGTTGAAGAAAACGGGGGCCGGCGTCTCTCGTATCTCGCGCAGGATGTCCGGCGGACCGAGGCGCTCGGCCACGTCGCGCGCCTGCCGCGGCGTGATACCCATCACGAGTTCCTCGTCCGGCAGCCGCCGCGCGTCGGCGTCCTTCCCGGCCTGTCGCGCCGCGAATTTCGCCGCGACATCCTTCTCCTTTCTGTACTCGGCGGAGCGGAAGAGCACGCTCACGTCGGTGTGGAAGTGCTCGAAGACGGCGTCGCCGCCGAAGACCGCGCCGACGAAGACGCTCGTCCCCTTGACGTGGGCGCCGAGGAATTTGGCCTCCCTGCTGAAGCGCGGCGATACTACGCCGCCGCCGTAGGAGACGGCGTTGAAATAAGCGCGCCCGCCGATCTGCGCGTGCTCGAAGTCGGCCTTGCCGCGGAACTGTGCGGCGTGAAACTTGGCCGCGCCTTTCACCTTGAGCATCCAGAAGAGGGCGTCCTTGCGGAAGCGGGTTGGGATGAAGATAGGACGAGCGCCGGCGCTCGACGAGTAATTTTCAAATATGGCCGTGCCCTCAATTTGCGCGCGCCTGAAGTCGGCGTCGTCCATGAACTGCGCCCCCGAGAAAGAGACGCTACTGCCGAAGCGCGCCCCGATGAAGCTGGCCTTGCCCCGGAAGCTGATGACCCGTAGCGGGCGCCTGTGCCCTCTGACCGGGGCGAAGGTCGGTTTCATCTTCTGGCGCTTGAACTGGAGGTTGTCGCTCCGTTCGTCCTCCTCGCCCTTCCCGTCGTGGTACAGGTCGCAGTCGAAGAAGGCCGAACCGTCAATGCGGATGCGGTCGAAGATGGCCCTCTCGCCAAAGGAGACGCCCTTAAAATAGGCCGAGCCTTGAATGTGAGCGTCGGTGAAGTCTGCCCTGCTGCGGAAGCGCGTGCGAATGAGCCTACAATCGTCCTTCCCGACCGCCACGAGCGCGCTGCAAAAGAGCGCGTTCTTGTGCAGGCAGATGCGGTTGAAGTCTGCCTGCCTGAAGTCAGCGCCCTCGGCCCTAAAGGCTTCGCCGACATCAAGGTCATCGAAGCAGGCGTACTTGTCGAACCGGGCGCGCGTGACCGTCAAGTCACATTTGACGCGGGCGGCGCGGAAGTCAACCCCGTCCGCGAATCGCGAGGCGGTGAAGTTGACCGACTGCTCGAAGACGGCGAATGAGAAGTTGACCTTGCACCTGAACTCGGACTCAGTGATGGCGAAGTCGCGCCGGAAGGTCGTGTTGGACAGGTCAAGCTCCGGCGCGTCCTCGGTGCCGACGATGATGGCGTTGCTGAGTTCAACGGGAATGTCGGCAACGCCCTCCTCGTCGAGCAATTTCTCCTTGAGCCACTTGACGGTGACGAAGCGGTTTTCGCTCTCAGGGCCGGATGTCTTCCTAATGATATGCGGCACCCTATTGTCCGACACGGGTGGCTCAACTGACGCGCTTGACGGCGGGCCGTTCCAAGGCGTGCTCAACATGATTGCGAAGAATCTCTTGTGTGACATGGCGGTGAAGTCTCGGCTGCTGAGGGCAGCGATGGCCTAGAGGTTTAAATAGCCTGTTGATGGCCTGTCGGCGTTGAAGCTTCCGGGGCGGGCCGCTGGTTGGGCTGCGGAAACGCACGCCACAAGAAACGATGTGGCTTATATAATCAATCAAGCACGCTTGTCAACACGAATTTACACGTCCCGCGTGAGACGCGCTCCCCCGAATCAGGGCGCCCGCTCCCGGCAGTCTTTTTAACAAGCTTCAGTTGGCACACTATCCGCGAAAGTCTCTTCCTTCTCAATAAGAAAGAGGATTCCACAAAGCCGCACGAATTTGGCGTCGTTTCGTGTGATGTCGTGGATAACTATCCCGGCGCGTAAAAACCCGAAGCCGAAACAAAGAATGAAGAGACCCCATCTCTCCGCTTCTAGCCCTTCACACGCTCCCCGACTTCGCATAGACTGTCTCGCGTCGTCATCCTGATTGAATCCACCGAGGCCGCGATGAACATGGCTGAAGCGAAACTCGTGCTCGACTTGAGCGAGGTCGGAGCCGGAGACGTGGCGCTGGTCGGGGGCAAGTGCGCGAGCCTCGGCGAGTTGTTCCGCGAACTCGTCCCGCGTGGCATCCGCGCCCTCGACGGTTTTGCGACGACGAGCGCGACCTACCGCCGGCATCTTGCCGCCGACAATCTCGAAGCGCGTCTGCGCGAACTGCTCGAAGGGTTCGACCCCGACGATACGCACGCGCTGCGCGCCGTCGGCCACAAGGCGCGCACCGCGATGCTGGAAACGCCGCTCGCCGCGGACGTGAAGGATGCCGTTCTCGACGGCTACCGGCGGCTCGCCGAGCGGACGGGCAACCGCAACTGCGAGGTGGCGGTGCGCTCCTCGGCTACCGCCGAAGATTTGCCCGATGCCTCCTTCGCCGGCCAGCAGGACACATACCTCAACGTCCGCGGCGAGGAACGACTGCTCGATGCCGTCCACCGCTGCTACGCCTCGCTCTGGACAGACCGCGCCATCTCCTACCGCGCCACTCTGGGCTTTGACCACTTCGACGTGGCTCTCGCCGTCGGCGTCCAGCCGATGGTGCGTTCCGATCTGGCCTGCTCCGGCGTCATGTTCACGCTCGACACCGAATCGGGTTTCCGCGAGGTCGTCACCATCAACGGCGCGTGGGGCTTGGGCGAGGCCATCGTGCAGGGCTTGGCGACGCCCGACGAATGGGTCGTCTTCAAACCGACGCTCATCGAGGGCTATCGCTCCATCGTCAGCCGGCGGCTCGGCGGCAAAGAGGTCAAGATGGTTTACGGCCTCGAAGAAAAAGGGACGCGCGTGCGCGAGGTGGTCGAGGCGCAGCAGCAGCGCTTCTCGCTCGACGACTACGAAGTGCTGGAACTGGCGCGCTGGGCCTGCCAGATCGAAGCGCACTACTCCGAGCGCGCGGGCCGACCGCAGGCGATGGACATCGAGTGGGCGAAGGACGGTCGGACGGGCGAGCTGTTCGTCCTTCAGGCGCGACCGGAGACCGTGCATTCCACCAACCGCCGAAACTTTATCGAGACCTACCGGCTCACGGGCGAGCACGGCGAGCCGGTCGCCACGGGCCAAGCCGTCGGCCAGAAGATCGCGCAGGGGCGCGTGCATGTTCTGCGCGACCCGGATCATCTGACCGAGTTCGAAGCGGGCGACGTGCTCGTCACCTCGATGACCGATCCCGCTTGGGAGCCAATCATGAAAAAGGCCGCGGCCATCGTCACGGATCGCGGCGGGCGCACCTGTCACAGCGCCATCATCAGCCGCGAGTTGGGGCTGCCCTGCATCGTCGGCACCGGAACGGGCACGCACGCGCTGGCGACGGGGATGGTCGTCACCGTCTCCTGCGCCGAGGGCGCGCAGGGCAACATCTATGAAGGAAATGTCGAGTTCGCCGTCGAGCGCCGCACGGTCGTTGAGGAGGAGCGCCCACGCACGCAGGTGATGATGAACGTCGGCGACCCAGACCACGCCTTCTCCGTCGCGCAACTCCCGAACGACGGCGTCGGCCTCGCGCGTCTTGAGTTCATCATCAACAACCACATCGGCATTCACCCGATGGCGCTCGTCAACTACCCACGCCTCGCGCGCGAGGAGGACATCAAAGAGATCACCCGCCGCATCGGCGAGGAAGAGCCGCGCGACTTCTTCATCGCGCGGCTCGCCGAAGGCATCGGGCGCATCGCCGCCGCCTTCTACCCGAAGCCGGTCATCGTGCGGATGTCGGATTTCAAGTCGAACGAGTACGCGCGGCTCATCGGCGGGCGCGAGTTCGAGCCGGAGGAAGAGAACCCGATGCTCGGCTTTCGCGGGGCGGTGCGCTACTACGATGAGCGCTACCGCGATGGCTTCCGGCTTGAATGCATGGCGCTCTGCCGCGTCCGCGCCGACATGGGCCTCACGAACGTCAAGGCGATGATTCCTTTCTGCCGCACGGTGGAGGAGGGCGAGAAGGTGATCGCGCTCATGCGCGAGTACGGCTGCGTGCAGGGCGAGGACGGGCTGGAGATTTACGCCATGTGCGAGCTGCCCTCGAATGTCGTCTTCGCCGACGAGTTCTTGAAAATCTTCGACGGCTACTCCATCGGCTCGAACGACCTCACGCAACTCGCACTGGGTCTCGACCGCGACTCGGAGATGGTCGCGCATCTTTTCGACGAGCGGAACGGGGCCGTCGAGCGGATGGTTGCCCAAGCCATCGAAGCCGCCCGCCGCGCCGGTAAAAAGATCGGTATCTGCGGCCAAGCGCCTTCAGACTATCCGGAGTTCGCCCGCTTTCTGGTCGAGCGCGGCATCAACTCGATTTCTCTCAATCCAGATACCGTCATCCAGACCACCCAACTTATCCGCGAAGTAGAAGCCGAGACCGAAATTGCGAAAACGTAAACGGAAATGCAATCCGAGAGCGTGTTGGGAAATTGTTTCCAGCCTCGATGCGCCTCCGGCGCAATGTTGAATTGCTCAACACGCTCTCAGAAGATCAACCGGGATGGCTGAATCCGCCCGCGTGTTCGCGCCGCAGGTAAGCGCTCAGAAGAAAGGCCGCGAACATGATGCCGGCGGCGGCCCAGAACGTGAGGCGCAGAGAGTGGTCGTCAACGTAGAACGGCGGGGTCGGGCTGTAGATCAGCCAGCCGCCGATGGCCGGGCCGATGGTGCGGGCTAAGGAGGCCGCGCCCTGCGTGACGCCCATCACGCCGCCCTGATCCGCCGCGCCGACGCTCTTCGACGCGAGGCTCGTCAGCGTCGGCGTGGCGAACGAGTTGCCAAACGAGAAGAGCGTAATCACGCCGAGCAACCCCAGCAGTCCCCCCGCGAGCGGCCCGACGTAAGGAAGAATGACGAGGCCCAACGTCAACAGCACCGCCCCGGTAATCACCAGCGGCAACTCGCCGTAACGCTTCACCAACCCCCCGATCAAACCGCCTTGCACGATGACGGCCAGAATACCGATATAGACGAAGAGCAGGCCGGTGTGGAAGGCGTCATAACCAAACCGATACATCGTGTAGTAGGCGAAGTCCGTCGTCATGATCGAGAAGGAGAAGACGAAGAGGAAGTAGACGGCGACGATGAGCGCTAGTTGGCGATGCCGGAGCTGGCGTAGGAAATGCGCCCAGCCGCGTTGTGTCTGCCGGGCCGGGTGGTCGGGCGTGACGGTTTCCGGCAGCGTGAAGTAGAGCAGTATGGCATTGCCGAACGCGAGCGCGGAGGCGAAATAGAAGGGCGCGCTGATGTGCCACTTCGAGAGGATGCCGCCGAGGGCCGGGCCGAAGATGAAACCGAGGCCGAAGGCCGCGCCGAACAACCCCATCCCCTTCGCGCGATCTTCCGGCGCCGTCACGTCCGCGATGTAGGCTTGCGCGGTCGAGATGTTCCCGCCCGTGATGCCCGCGATGATGCGCCCCACGAAGAGCATCCAGAGCGTCGTCGCCGCGCCGAGCACGAAAAACCCGACGCCGGTGCCGATGATGCTCACCAGCAGGACGGGGCGTCGCCCGTGCCTGTCCGAGAGACGGCCCAGAATCGGCGAGAAGATGAGCTGCATCGCCGAGTAGGAGGCGAACAGCAATCCGAGCGCGAGCGGCGACGCGTTAAAGTTGGGGCTGTTCAGGTAGTACGGCAGGACGGGGATGACGATGGCGAAGCCGACGAGGTCTATGAAGACCGTGACGAGGATGACGAAGAGCGGGGAACGATTCATAAAAAAAGTGATGACCCACGTGACGCGGAAGCAGGTTGAAGCTGATGACTCGCCGACTCCGCGAAGCAGGCATCAGAATAAAGCCCCGCACACAGCGGCGGGCAAAGTGCGGGGAACCCACGCCCCCACAATGCAGCAGCCCGCGGAGCAGGAAGCAGATTCATGATTCGCACGTTGCCTCCGCCGCCGGCTCCGCGGGCTTGGGATATTTTTTCATCCGCGACCACGGACTGAGTCCGGGGCTTTATTCCGACCTCTGTTTCGCGGACTCGGTGTAACTGTTTCCGAAGGTTCGCTCCTGCATCGCATGAGTGATGAAAATAAAGAGAACGCATTCACACGTCGCTTGCTTTCTACCTTCTGCGGCCCGGAGGCCCCTGCAACGTTTCGTCTATCGAAAGACGACCGCCGCCTGAAATGAGAAGCGCGAGCGCCATGGCGAGCAGCGCGAGGGCATACTCGTAGCCTTTATTCTGCGCGAAGAAGCCGCCGCCCCAATGGACGCCGAAGATCGCCACGAGCATGACCGGCGCGACCATCAGCGCGCCGAGCCGCGTCAGCAGCCCCAAAAGCAACAGCACGCCGCCCACGAACTCGAAGATGGCCGCCGCGCCGAGCCAGAGCCACGCGGGGCGCAGTCCCAGCGGCGCCTGTCCGCCGGAAAAGGCCGTGAGGCCCGGCCCGCCCCACATGCCGAAGACCTTCTGCGCGCCATGCGCGATAAAGACGGCGCCGAGCGCAAGCCGCAGCGGCAGCGCAACCCACGTCCGCGAAGTCGCAACCAGCTTACGAAGCATTCTTCATCGTCCCTTTCGTCTTGTGAGCGTGACGGATGTTGTAACACACCGCTCAAAGAAGGCAAAAGGTAAAAGGCAAAAGGTAAAAGTGCGGAGAGACCCGCTTTCACTTTTATCCTTCGGCTTTTTACTTTTGCCTTCATGGACGGCTACACTCGTCGCGCTCACTGAATCCGCAACGAACATCGGTTTCGATATCCGACAGATGGAAGAGAAGGGGATTCGCACGCTTGTCGTCAAACGCGTCCACGAAGAGGCGCGCGCCATACGCGCCTTCGACGTGGTGCCTGAAGGCGCTGTTGCCGGCCACGGCCTCGCGTTCGCGCCCGGACAGGTCGCCGTATTGCGAATCGGGGACGAGCCGCCCGCGTATTTTGCCTTCGCCAGCGCGCCCGAAGATGACGAGTTGGAGTTTCTCGTCAAACGGACGGGCGACCCGGCGAGCCGTAAATTTTACGGCTTGAAAGAGGGCGAGCGCGTCGAACTGCTGGATGTCGTGGGGCACGGCTTCGACCTCGCGGCGCTGCGTGGCCGCGACCTCGTCTTTGTGGCGATGGGCACGGGCGTGGCCCCTCTGCGCTCGGCCCTGCGTTCGGCCCTTAGCCGCGCCGACGACTTCGGCCAGATTTTCGTCCTCTACGGCACGCGCACGCCCGACGATTTTTGCTACACGGACGAAACTGACTTGTGGCGGGCCGCGGGCGTCGAACTGCGGCAGGTCGTCTCGCGCCCGCACGGTTACGAGTGGGCCGGGCAGACCGGCTACGTCCAATCGCTCCTCGACCACGTGCTCCCACACCTCTCCACTCCCGTCGCGCTGGTCTGCGGCTCGCGCGGGATGATCGCGCAGACGCGCGAACGCCTTCAGGAGATGGGCTTCGAGCCGGAGCGGATTCTGACCAACTACTGACCGCGTAGGCGGAAATCAAGTTCTTAGCCGGAGCCGCTCAAGGAGGAGAAAGTAAAGGGCCGGGTCTTTCGGTTTTTGGCAAATTTCAGACGCACGGAGCGGCAAAACACGGCTGCTTGACACGCGCCGCGCCGCGCACCTATAGTCAATTTTTGTTCGCCGCTGCTTGAAAGCAGCTGTTGATATTCATGCAGGCGCAAGAGGATTTGAAGACCGGCGCGTTCGTCGAGAACGAGGACGAACGCTGGATGCGCCTCGCACTCGAAGCGGCGCGCGAGGCCGCCGGGCGCGGCGAGGTGCCGGTCGGCGCCGTGATCGTTGACAATGAAGGCGCGGTGCTCGCCGTCGCGGGCAACCGCACCCGCACCGACTGCGACCCGACGGCGCAC
>JBGTBQ010000408.1:0-3356 GCA_041749275.1 Pyrinomonadaceae bacterium
GATGGCCGTCCCGACGCCGCGCGCCGCGTAGAGCACGCCGATGCCGGCGGCGGCTCCGCGCGCGCCGATAGGCCAGACCTTCTCGCCGAAGACCGGCAGCAAAGTGAGGATGCCGCCGCCGATGCCCCATGCGAATTTCACCAACATCAGCGCCAGCACACGTGGCCGCCCGCGCACGTAGCGCGCGCCTTCGACGGTGTCCGCGACGCCAAGCGCCTTTGAGATGGTGAGCTTCGTCTTCACGCGCGGCGGACGTTTCGGGAGGCGGATGCCATAGATGAGCAGGGCCGAGACGAGATAAGTGAATGAGTCGAGCACGAAGGCGGCGTCAGTGCCGAACAAGTCCGTGACGACGCCCCCGATTGCCGCGCCGAGCGTGAGCATGACCGACCACGTGACGGAGGAGATCGCGTTGGCGGGGAGCAACTCTCGCTCCGAGACGATGGAGGGCAGCGCGGCGGTGCGCGCCGGCTCGAAGAAAGTCGAGAGCGCGAGCTGCGCTACGGTCAGCGCGTATATCAACCAGAGGTGTTCGGGGCGGCGGACGAAGAGAAAGCCGAGGACGACGACGGCGCGCGCCGCGTCGCTCCAGATCATGATCGCGCGGCGACTGAAGCGGTCAGCCAGCACGCCCGCGAGCGGCCCCAAGACGACGCTCGGCAGAAAGCGCGCGACCAGCACGAGGCCGACCGCGCGCCCCGACCCTGTGAGTTTCAAGGTCAGCGTGAAGACGGCGATGGTGTCGAACCAGTCGCCGAGCTGGCTCACGACCTGTCCGAGCCACAGCCGCCGGAAGTCGCGGTTGCCGCGCAGCAGTTCGATGTAACCGACCGGCCCGCTCGCGCTCTGCTCGACTAACTCCGGTGAAGCCTCGCTCAAAATATAACCGCCGAAAAAGTTTGCATGACGACGTGACGAAGAGAGTGCGCGCGCGGGAAGAGGATTGTCAAACCATGTGGCTCGGAGGTGAAGGCCGGGATGAAATTGTCGCCGCGCGGAAGCTATAATCAGTTCGTGAACAAAAAATTTAACGTCAGCTTCGAAAGCCCGCAGAGCGGTTGGATGTCCATGCGCCTCAGAGCGGGCGGGGAGAGCCTCGTCGCCGTCATGTCGCACGCGCCTTACGAATCGCTCCACGATCTCATTCGGGGACTGACGGCGTTGCTCGCTGATGGCGGCGCGGGCTTTACCGTCAAGTGGAACGCCGAACCGGATGAGTACGACTTCGAGTTCGAGACGCGGGGCGGCGAAGTCGAACTACGTATCGTCCACTACACGGGCCACCGCCGCGCGCTCGACTCGCGCTCGGTTGTCCTCACCTTCCGCGGCCCGCGCGCCGAAGTGTGCCAACCCTTCTGGCGCGAACTCAAGCGCCTGCGCGACCGGCGTGAGACGGATGTCTTCGAGCAAAATTGGCGGCGCGCATTTCCCGAAGAGGAGCTACAGGAGTTCACGCAGGCGCTGAAGGCGCACCGGAATGGATAGCGGGCAGACGACAGGGGCAGGAGGCCGGTGGAGAGCTTCCGTTGTGGAATCTCGCAACTCGAATTAGATCGAAAACATCTTTCGCTGTCGGCGGACGCGCGCCATACATGACGAGGCGAGAGCTGTCATCTTTTATCAAATACTTGAGGAAGTCCGAGACGAATTTCCGCTGCTCTCCGCCACCTGCGCTAACCGATCTGTGGCCCGCCCCTTCAACCTCGGCAATATGGCATCTATCTATTCGTCCGAACCGCCCGCACCGCCGCGCGCGCGCGGGTGATGGCGTTCGTAGGCGGCGCGGAGGCGCTCGCCCGTAACATGAGTATAGATTTGCGTCGTGGCGAGGTCGCTGTGGCCGAGCATGGCTTGGACGGAGCGCGTGTCGGCGCCGTGGTCGAGCAGGTGCGTGGCGAAGCTGTGGCGCAGGACGTGCGGCGAGACGCCGCGCACACCCGCGCTCTCGGCGTAATGCTTGAGCGTCGCCCAGACGCGCTGGCGCGTAAGCGGATGGCCTCCGGCGCGGATGAAGAGACGCAGGCTTTCTTTCTCACCGAGCAGTTTGCGGCGGACGCCGAGATACCGCTCCACCCACGAGAGCGCGCTGCGGCCCACGGGCACCTTCCGTTGCTTGCTCCCCTTGCCGGTACAACTCAAGAGTCCGCCGTCGAGGTCAATCTGGCCGAGATCGAGCGAGACGAGTTCGGAGACGCGCAGGCCCGTCGCGTAGAGCAGTTCGATGATGGCGCGGTCTCGCACGCCCTCGACGGTCGAGGTGTCCGGCGCGTCGAGCAGTTGACTCATCTCGTCCTGCGTGAGAAAGCGCGGGAGTTTTTGCGGGGCGGTGGGCGCGACGAGTTCAGCCGTCGGGTCGGAGGCCCGGTGTCCGTCGAGCAGCAGGAAACGGTAGTAGCCGCGCGCGGCGCTGATGGCGCGCGCCACCGTGCGCGGCCCCATCCCGCCGCGCGCGAGCGACATCACCCACTGCGCGAGGTCTTTCTTGTCAAGCTCGTGCGGCTCATGCCCGCGCGCCTCCACCGACCAGTGCCGGAGCTTGTCGAGGTCATGCCGGTAGGCTTCGAGCGAGTTCACGGACAGACCCTTCTCGACCTGTATGAAAGAAAGATATTCGCGGATCAGGTCACGTGCCATAAGCGCTGCGAACGGACGCGCTCAATTAAGCACGGAAATCCACTGAGGGCAAGATAATTCATTGGGAAGAAAGAAGGATTAGCCACAGAGCCACGGAGCCACGGAGATAAGGAAAGTAGGAAGAGGTCGAGTCAGTGGAGAGTTGAATCATTCAACTCTCCCTTGACTCGACCTCTTCTTTTTCTGTTTATCTCTGTGTCTCCGTGCCTCCGTGGCTGACCCAAACAATCAGCGAGAGACAAGCACGGGAAAAGCACAAGGCAAAAAATCGCTGCCACAAACTCTCGCCCGCCGGTGTTTCCACAACAGAACGACAAGGGGGCGCGGCACGGACGAGGCGGAGACGCCCCGGTGACGGCGGCCCACGGGCGACATCAAACACTTCCAATTTCAAGGAGCAGCGAAACATGAGAAAGCATCTGTTCGGAATCGCGTCCGTGTGGTGTCTGTGCCTCGCGTCGGCGGCGGTCACCTCGGCGCAGGATTTCCAGAAGACCTACCGCGTGGGCGAGAACGGCTCGATCAGCATCCGCAACGTGTCGGGCGCCATCAACATCAACGGTTATGACGGCGACGCCGTAACCGTCAGCGGATTCAAGGAAGGGCGCGACCGCGATCAGGTCGAGGTCGAGGACGCGAGCGGCGGCAACAGCGTTGACATCGGCGTGCGTTACCCGCGCGAGTGCAACTGCGACGCGAGCATCCGCTTCGAGGTGCGCGTG
>JBGTBQ010000409.1:0-2908 GCA_041749275.1 Pyrinomonadaceae bacterium
CGCGCTCGAAGCCCATGAGCGCGGCGTGGACGCGATGCGCGCCGGCGCCTACCACCGCGCGAAGACGGAGTTCGAACGCGCCGTCGAGATAGACGGGAAGTTCGCGCTGGCCCACGCGCGGCTCGCCGAGGCGTGGGCCGAGTTGGACTATCTCGACCGCTCGAAGGACGAGTTGCTCACCGCCGGCTCTCTTGTTCCCGAACGCAAAGTTCTCTCGCCGCTCGACGCGCTCTACCTCGACGCCGTCACGACGACCGCCCGGCGCGAGTTCGCGGAGGCCGTCAAAGCATACGAGGAGATCGTGCGTCTCAGTCCCGACAACCCGCAGGCGCACTTCGACTTGGGCCGCGCCCACGAGCGGAACAATAAAGTCGAGCAGGCCATCGAAAGCTACGTCAAAGTGACGATGCTCGACCCGCTGTATGCCGCTGCCTTCCTCCGTCTCGGCATCCTCCACGGGCGGGGGCAGGACGCGGCGAGCGCCATCGCCACCTTCGAGCGGGCCGAGCAGCTCTACGAAACGCAGGTCAACGCGGAGGGGCGCGCCGAGGTCTTCTACCAGCGCGGCTTTTTTTATCGCAACCGTGGCAAGGTCGCCGAGGCGCGCGCGCAGCTTGAGCAGGCGTTGAAGCTGGCGGAGAGCGCCGGCAATCAGTCTCAGCGTATCAATGCTCTCTTACAGTTGAGCGCGGTGGGTTATGCCGAGAACGATTCGGCGCGGGCCGAAAGGTACGCGCGCGAAGCGGTCGAGACGGCGCAGGCGCACGGCATGGAGAACCTGACGGCGCGTGGACTGGTTGATCTGGGCAACGTCTATTTTGTGCGAGCCGACTACGCGGAGGCCGAGAAGTATTACCAGCAGGCGCTTGAGTATGCGAGGCGGAGTAAGGCTAAACGCGCGGAAGCGCTGGCGCTCATCAACCTCGGCAGTCTACGCATTCAGCAGAGCAGACCGGACGAGGCGATCAACTACATCAATCAGGCGCTCGACTTTTACCGGCAGGGCAACTTCCGTAAAGAGGTCTCATCCGGACTGCTCCTGCTCGGACGCGCCAAGCGGATGAAGGGCGATTACGAAGATGCCCTACGGTCGTTCGAGGAGCAACTCCAACTCGCCGGGCAAAGCGGTGACCAGTCGCAGGCAGGTCTCGCGCACGAAGGCATCGGCTCGATTCTTCTCATTCAGGAGCGGTATCCGGAAGCGCTCGTCCAGTTCCAGCAGAAGTATGCCATCGACAAGTCGCTCGGCAATCAGTCCGGGGTGGGTTACGGCCTCGCCAAGCGCGTCAGCGTACTCTGGCGGTTGGGGCGCTACGAAGAGGCGCGTGAGCTACTAGCTCAAGTGGCGTTGATGACCAACCAGTCCGGTGGAGGGAATAAAGAGTTGTCGGTGCAGATTCATGTCATCCGGGCCGAAATGGCACTAAGCCAGTTTCAATTCGCGGAAGCCGGAACGCAGGTTGAACGCGCGCTCGCGCTCGCCGGCAGTCAGTACCCGGATAACCTTGTCGAAGCGAAGCGAGTGTTGGGGCTGGCGCAAGCTGTGTCCGGCGCGCGGCGGGAGGGGTTGCGCTCCTGCGGAGAGGCCGTCGAGATGGCGACGCGTTCGAACAACGCCCACTTGATTGAGAAGACGACGCTCGCGCTCGCGCAGGCGATGCTCGAAAGCGGCGACGCGCAGGGCGCGTTGACGACCGCGCTCCGCGCACAGGAAGGTTTCGCGCGGCACGGGCAATTAATTTCCGACTGGCAGGCATGGGCGGTCGCTACCCGCGCCAGCCAACTCATCGGAGATCAGGACAAGGCGCGTGAGTACGTCGCGCGCGCCTCCGACTCGCTGACGCGCATTCGAGAACAGTGGGGCGATGAAGCCTACAAGATTTATCTCGACAGACCGGACGTGCGGCATTACTATGGGAACCTCGGTTTGAATTAGCTGCGAAAAGCTTTGTCCCATAACCTCATACACAAAGGAGCAACTTACAATGGCCGATGAACCCATTGTCGTATCCGGAGGATCCGTCACCTTAGACTTCTCCGACAAACTCAACCCCAAAAGCGCGCCCGCCGGTAAGCAGAAATACGGAAACGATTCCTGCAAGCTGCGTACACTGCAAGTTAACGACGAACCGCCACGGACGCTGAACGAAAACGACCAGATCACAATCATCTACGACAACGGCGTGTGACAAGCGACGCCCTTACCGGGTCGTTCACTACACAACACAAGGCGAGCTGTTGATAACTCTTCATCTCGCCCCATGGCAACCACCTCGCCCAACCCTGCCGGCGGTTGGGGCTACACCATTACTAAACAGGTAGCGGGCGCGGGAAGGAGTCTTCAGCCTTCCGCGCCCCGCCCGTTTTTGTAGAGGCGGACGTGTCGCGCGAACTCACGCGCGGGGTCTTCCGCGCTCCGCTCGTCTTCCGGGCGGGCGCCCGCCGCGCCGCCTCTCTCTCGCCAGAACTCTTCGGCGAGGTCGGCGACCCAACAGAAAGCGCCGCGCGCGCCGAGGTGCTCGCGCACGCGCGCGAGGATGCGCGGGTAGAGTTTGACGGTGCGGCCCACCAGACTCCTCAGCGCGCCGGGCGTCATCCGATCCTGCAAGAACTGGCGGCGGACGCGCTCGTCGAGTCCGTGCAACGCGGCCATCACCGCGTTTAATGTCTCGTTGACCGCCGCCGGCGCGCCCTTCGGCGTCGGACGCATGAACTCCGCCAGCCCGCCAACGCGCGCCCCACGATCTCGGCAGTCAGCGACCTCCGCGAGCGCCTCCGCGTCGAGCATGTCGGCTTCGAGCGCGAGTTGCACGAGATGTGTCTGCCGCCCCAGATGCCGGAGGTGCGCGCCCGCGCCGGAGAAAGCCCACGAATTCGAGAGGCCCGCGGCCTCGCCCAGCAGCAGCAC
>JBGTBQ010000410.1:0-15424 GCA_041749275.1 Pyrinomonadaceae bacterium
CACCCATAATGAAAATGATGATCTGCGCGGCGGCTATTACCGAGACCAGTAGTTTGCTATCATCCACCTACCGAACAAGGTCGGCGTGTCACTGGTGCTTGCGAGTCCGTCACAGAGTCTGAAGCTGGGGCATGGCGTGGAACCACCCATTGTTGCCATTGAGCACGTAGAGCAGACTCATCATCTGATGATGATTTTTCAGACAGCCTCTGAGAACTTATGGCGCAATTGCCGCCTGATTCTGTCCGAACCATTGATATTGCGGACTGTCACTTCATGCGCGAGCGGACCCACCCCGCTAACTCATCTTCACTTAGCCGGCCCTCGGCTAGGCGCAGGAACGTGAAGTACTTCTCCTCCTGAGTAGCCTTCAGGTCCGCTCCGTTAATGAGTAAGAAGATGCGTGCGGCTACCAGCGCCACCCGCTTGTTGCCGTCTATGAAGGGGTGATTACGTGCGATCCCAAAGGCATATGAGGCGGCCAGCGCGGCCAGATCGGGAGGCGGGTCTTTGTAGGCGGCGAGATTCTGCGGTCGCGCCAGCGCTGAGAGCAGCAGCCCTGCGTCGCGGATACCGGGGCTTCCGCCGTGCTCACTGATCTGCCGGCTGTGGACGGCGCATACGGTCTCTTCGAGCAACCAGACGATCTCACTCATCTTCGGCTTACTCGGCGAGCTTCCTGAGCGCGTCACGGTCTTCGCGCATCACCCGCTCGGCGGCCTCCATTTGGCTAGCAAACTCCGGGTTGTAGGGCGTCAGCTCAATCCCCTGCTTCGTTTCGATGACGTAGAGGCTGTCACCCTTGCCAACCCGCAGCCGCTCTAACAGCTCTTTCGGGAGAATCACCCCAACGGAGTTACCTACGGTTGTCACTTTTAGCACTGCCATCAATAGTTTACCTCTCAGCCGACGAACATTATAACCCATGTTATAACACGCGGCTACCGCTTTTTATTTCTCTGCGGCTCGGCAATCAATCGCCAGCGTCCGAAATGTTTTCCAATGCGCTCGCTCAAAGTCTCAAGGGCTTGCATCAGTTCAGGGTCTTCGATGGCTTTGCCCAAAAAGTCTGAGGGAGGTGAATAAGCTTCGGTTTGTGGGCTGGATTCGGATGTTGTCACGAAGATTATTCGTCCCAACAAACAAAGACCGCATCTTATTCGACGCCTTCAGACTTTTTGGGCAAAGCCACAGCAGGTGACTAGAAGCGACACAAATAGCAAAGGACTTACCAATGACAGACATTGAGACCATTCTCCCCGGACTCATGGCCCGGAACCCCGCAGCGCTGGAAGCTACCAAGGAGTGCATTGCACAAGTCTTGTATGGGAGAGAGACGATTGTTGAGTATCGTGAGCGTCAGGTCGAACCTGATCGGACGATTCAGAACCTTCACGTGGAGTACACCCCTTGGAATTGGAGTCGCGCCGGCCTCGAACGAAGAGTGGTCGAAAGCTGGCTCATCACGATGGAACATGAACGTGATGAGATCCGCCTAGAGCGAATAGTTCAAGGCGTACTCTCCGGGACAGGACTCGTAGGCATCGATAAAGACCCCAACGCGCTGGGTCTCCATCCGCTCGCCCTACCGAGCCCGCTTGCGACCGAGTTCTCCTTCATTCAACAGATTCGGGGTTGGTTCACGTTCGACGACTATGTCCACTTCACCCTGAGTCTGGAGCTTCAAAGCCACATGGGGCTTGTCGGTGACATACTCGAAATAGGTTGCTACCACGGGCGCTCCACCTGCGTTCTCGCCGGACACCTGTGCAAAGGCGAGCGGCTCGTGATCTGCGACATCTTCGGGGGGGATTCGGGGGAACAGTACAGTGATCCGGCGACGGTGGACACTGTACGTCGCTCCGTCCTCTCCTTCGTGCCCGCCCTTGAGCCCGAGCAACTCGATTTTCGTGAGTGCCGAAGTGACCAGCTTAAACTCACGGAAAACGACAAATTTCGCTTCGTTCACGTGGACGGGGCTCACGAAAGGTCTGTCGCCCTGCACGACATCCGTCTGGCCGCACGCCACTTGACGGACCGCGGGATCGTGGTCATCGACGACTACCAGCACTGCAACTTTCCTGGAGTCTCACTCGCCGTCGAGGAGTTCCTTGAAACTTCCCCTGACTTTTGTGTCCTTTTCGATCTGAACCGGCGTGAAGAAGAGGGGCGAAAGATCTACCTGTGCAGAGGCAAGTAACCCCGGGACAGGCATCCGAATGTGTGCAAGGCTGATATCATCATCAGGTCTGATTTAGGCAATCCGGTAGTGGCTTGGTTATATTGGGGATTGAAAAATGGCACACGATTTAGCGCCCGCCGCGCTTGGCGGCCACCAAATCTTGCGTGACAATTGAATCCCCAAATATAGGCAATCCCTTTCGATATAAGTCTTGCCATATTTCTTTCCAGACTATATTCTCCCTTCGCTATCCGCACTTAACCGAGCGCCTCGCGCGCTCCTACACCCATAGAAATAGACCAGAGGCGATATGACGACACAAGTACCGAACAATTTTCCGCCCGGTGTGGAAATCGATCAGGAGACCTTTCAGAATTGGGCGCTGGCAATTACAGTCCCTAATCTATGGACGTGCTACCCCAACTCGGAAGACCAAGTCGTAGAGGTGTGCAACTGGGCCGCGCAGCAGGGCTATACGGTTCGCCCGCGCGGCATCATGCACGGCTGGTCGCCGACGACTGTGGCGGCGGACACGACTCCCGGCGCGAAGATACTATTGGTTGACCTCACGAAATGTTTGACGCGGATGACTTTCATTCCGGCGACAGACTCGCAGTCGGCAAGCGTTCAGGTTCAAACCGGCGCGACCATGGAGAACCTGCTCACCTATCTAGAAACCGCGGCTGGCCCCGACAAACTCGGCTACAGCTTTCCACACGCTCCCGCGCCCGGACATCTCACCGTGGGCGGCGTCCTGGCGATTAACGCCCACGGCAGCGCCATCCCCTCCGAGAACGAGAACTTCAATTGCAGCTACGGCTCGCTGAGCAACCAGATTCTTTCCTTCAAGGCCGTCGTCACAGACCCGGACTCTCCCACGCCGGACGCCTACACGCTCAAGACTTTCAACCGCGGAGACACGGACGCCAAAGCGTTTCTGGCACATCTCGGTCGGGCCTTCATCGTGGAAGCCACTTTGCAGGTCATCGAAAACTACTACCTGCGCTGCATCAGCTACACGGACCTGACGAGCGACGTGCTATTCGCGGCCCCGACCGCCGAGACTCCGCTTCCGCCGCAAAGCCTTGCCTCCTTCCTCGAACAGGACGGGCGCATCGAAGCCATCTGGTTCCCCTACACTTGGGAGGCGCCGAAATCCCCAACGTGGCCTCACTTCCCGATCTGGCTTCCGTCAACTCCTCTCCCGTGGTTTAAAGTCTGGAGCGTCAGCCCGACTCAACCGTCCGGGTCGAGGAAGGTGGATAAGCCCTACAACTATGTGTTCTCCGACAACCTCCCGGATGTGGTCACGAATATGGTCAGGGCTATCACCAGCTTCGGCGGTGGCTTCTTGACGCCCGGCTTCGGCCAGTTGATGCAGAGCGTGTCCATTAGCGGATTGACCGGCACGGGCATTTTTGGGATGCTTCAGCCTACCAACGACATCTGGGGACTGTCGAAGAACACCCTGCTTTACGTAAAGGACTCGACGCTGCGCGTGACGGCCAACGGCTACGCCGTTCAGATGAAGAAGGCTGACGTACAGCAGGCCGTCCACGACTTCGCCACGAAGTACGTCGAAATGGTCAACGCCTACGCGTTGAATGGGCAGTACCCCACCAACTCCCCGCTGGAAATCCGCGTGACCAGCCTCGACGACCCGGCTCAGGTCGGTGTTCCCGCGGGAACGACAGCCGAAAGCCCGGTCATCTCCGCCCTCAGCTACGACGAGGAAGCCAAGAACAACAACTGGGACGTTGCCGTGTGGTTCGACGTTCTGACTCTGCCGGGCACTCCTCACAGCGACGACTTTTATCAGGAGCTTGAAGAGTGGATTCAAAACCGCTTCAACGGAGCTGCGGGCCGTCCGATGCCGGAATGGTCGAAGGGTTGGGCTTACACGACAAATGGCCCGTGGACAAATAGCGCTTACATGGAATCCCTCCGTCAGATGCTCACGACCGGTCGCACCGATGAGGATAACTGGAATTACGAGGTCGCGACCTTAGCCAAGTACGACAAGTCCAACTTGTTCACCAACGAACTTCTCGGCATGCTATTTACGACCACAACGTAGCTCGGACGGGAGGCAACTGAAGGGTTGCCTCCCGCGACCAGCCCCGGTGAGTAATTCAAGAGAGAGCAGATATGTTTGACGGCACCTGTTCGTGCCGTGAATCATCAACTCTCTTCCAGACCTGTGATAAGGAGACACCCAACGTCTGTGAACAACTGGTTCTTTTCTCCGAGGCCGAACCATGCGGCGCGGCTGCGCCTTTACTCTTTCCCTGACGCGGGATGTCTCTAACCATTGGCATTGGCTTCAACTTGGGGAGAATAGCGATGCTCGACATGGATCAGTTTCACGGTCGTCTCAACGATGTTGACCACCACATCCAACCGGCGGTCGACAATTACGAGGAGGTTGGCGGCGAGGCTGGACGCCAGGTCGCCAACGGTCTCCAAGACAGGTACGGACTCCACCCCCAAGAGGCCGCGCTCAAAATAAATCACCTGCTGGGGAAGGAGAGTTCCGAGTTTACCCACGAGACGGTCTGGAACATCAAGGGCGCCGCGGCCCCCGGAGCGTACTCGTCGGAGGGGCGCCTCAAGACGCTGGATGTCATGGGTGTTCGCCGCGCCCTGATCTTCGCGGATCCGTCAATCATGATGTACGGCCTTGCACCAACCGAACTCGGCGTCCCGACCATGCGCCACTGGAACGACTTCGCGTTGAACTACAACGACCGCGACCGGGATCGTCTGCGCGTGGCGGCGATCCTCAACACGTGGGACATCGACATCGCCACCGCAGAGGTGAAGCGGGTACTCAACGCGGGTGTCAAGGCTTTCGTGCTGGCCAGCTCCGTGGCTCCCGGCGATAAGTCGCCAGCCGACACTGGCATGGACCCCGTCTGGGCCATGCTGTCTGAAGCGAACGTTCCGGCTCTGCTCCACATCGGCGGCGAGCGTGGCTTCCTGGCCTCTGACGCCTGGCCCCGAGGCATCCCTGCGCTGGAGTTCGAGCCGATACCGTTCACGGAAGGGATCAACGCATATGCCTTCTCCACCTTCCACTTCGCTCCCCAGCACTTCATCTCTATGCTGGTGCTCGGCGGAGTCTTCGAGCGTTTCCCGAACCTCCGGTTCGGAGCCATCGAGGTCGGTGCGGGTTGGTTGGGTCCCCTTGCGGAGCGCCTCGACCTCATCGGAGCCCTTTACGCGCGGCGATTCGCCACCGTGCTCTCGATGAAGCCCTCCGAATACATCCGTCGGAACATCCGCGTCAGCCCCTTCTTCTTTGAGCCCGTGGCGCTCTACATCGAACGCCATGGCCTTGAGGAATGCTATTGCTACTCAAGCGACTTCCCCCACCCCGAAGGGGGCTTTGCGCCGATTGAAGACTTCAACAAGGAGATTTCCAGACTCGGCCAGAATACCGCCGAGAAGTTCTTTGTCTCGAACGCCGAATGGCTGCTCCCTGCGCTCACCTGAATCGGTGCCGCGAGCGCGAGGCGCCCAACTCCCCCAATCTGTTGCTGGAAAGTCGGAGATGAACCGGCTAGGGCGTGGGCAGACGCACAGGCACGGTCGGGTCGCGGAGTGGTCAAAGCGTAGTACGATTGACTGGCAAACGCCGGCTGTTGCGGAAGGGCCACGTCGAAGACACGAGCATGCACGTGATTTTGGTGACGATCGGCTCCCGCGGCGACATCTTCCCCTTCATTGGACTGGGACGGGCGCTGCAAGCATGGGGGTGCTCGGTCCACTTCATTACCTCCGGCAACTACCAGACCGCCGTCACCAAAGCGGGATTGCGATTCATCGAACTCTGTGATGCGGCCACATATGACTCAGTTCGAGATTTGCTCGAACACATCCCCGCCCAGAGAAGCAAGATGACGCCGATGCAGTGGGAGGCTGCGCACGCCTTTCTTTCAATGACCCCCGAGGGCGTCTATCGGCTCATCGAAGCGAATCATGTTTCCGGGAAGACGATTCTGGCGGCGTCGGACATGTTCCTGAATGGCGCCGGCGGGCTGGCATGGGAGAAGCTCGGCATCCCCTTCGTGGCAGTTCGGCACAACGCCGGAACGATGCACGACCTGACGCCACGTCTGCCCCGCGTGGGACACGCCGCCGAAATGTGGTTCAGGAACTTAGCGATAAGACGCCACTGGCCAATGCGCGAAAGCGAGTTCCGATACCAGCATTTGCGGACCGAGCTCGGGTTGGGGCCACACAGGAACTTGGTGAAAGCGTACTGGTACTCCGGGCAGCTCAACGTGGCGTTGTTCCCGGCATGGTTCGCGCCTTGGTTCCGCGGGCAGTTGCCGAATACGATCTTCACGAACTTTCCGCTCTACGAAACCATCGACGCGGAAGGCTTGCCGGAGAAACTTGATTCGTTCCTGAGCCGGGGCGCGCCGCCGCTCGTTTTCACCTACGCATCATGGCTCACGAATGTCGAACGATACTTCAGCGCTTCCAGGGACGCCTGCCGCGCGCTGGGACTGCGCGGCGTCTTCCTTTCGGAACACGCGCCGGCGTTCGATGAAGATGGTGACTCCGCGATCATTAGTCTGCCTTACGCTTCGTTGAAACTGCTCCTGCCCCGTGCGAAGGCGTTGATCCACCACGGCGGCATCGGTACGGTCGCCCGCTCGCTGGCGGAGGGAACGCCCCAACTCATCGTGCCATGGGTGGACGATCAGCCGTTCAACGGCAAGACCATACATAGCTTGGGTGCCGGTCTCTCGATCTCGCATGACCTCTACCAACGCGACCCAGTGCGTGCACTGAAGCCGCTTATCGAGTCGCAAGCTATCGGAGAGACATGTCGAAAGCTGTCACAACAAATGCCGGGAGAGCCTGACTTTCGTGAAGTCGCCCAACGGTTCGAAGGTCTTTTGAAAGCTAGTGGATTGTAACCACCCACGGGAGTACCCCAACTGGCGGCGATCCGGATCGCGTCGCCGCCGGTTGCGCGTGCGGATCGAGCGCACCGAGCCGGCGATGCTCAAGGATGCAGTCGATCACGCGCGGCTCCGAACAATAATCAAAGCCCGGATTCACGCAATAGATGCGGCGAAACCGATGGGCGAAGAGACAAGGAAAAGCCAAAGTCTATTCATTCTCGAAGATTTAGCCCAACGGCTGCCAAAGCTAAAGCCCGACGTGCCGCATAACGACGAGTTGCCGCCGCGATATTCTCTGCGCCATTCGGCAATCGCTGCTTGCGATCGATTGCCACGCATCACGGCCACGTAACAGAGCACGAGTACCGACATCAACTCATAACGGCGTCCGCGCACTTGGCGAAACTCCGCGACTTCGGCTAAAGCATCTCCGAGGGACGGCACTTTTCGAGTGTTCATGGATTCCTCCGTAGAAGTAAAGGTTAGGCAACCTCATTCTACTGAAGGAATCCGTCCCTCCTATCGAAAATGAATACCCAGCAGGAAAAGCTTGCGGAATGGGCCAAGTCGCGATATATTGAGCGCTAATCGAGACAGGTGGGATGGGGCTTTATTGCGGCGGGCTTTGTGAGAATTAACAAGGTCCGCACGGTCACAACGAACCAAACTAAGGTTAAGGAGGAAGGTGATGGCGACAACAGCTTCAAATGCAACTAACCCGACAAAAGTAGCTGTGGGGTTTGTCTCCGAGGCGCTTGTTCCGGGCGGCAGTAACCTGTTGAAGGGAGACTATACCCAGGGGGCGATTCACTTGGTTTTGGGTGTCGTCGCAGTCATGACTGTTGGCCCTCTCGGTCTGATTGCCGTCAAGGCCCACTCATTAGTAAAAGCGCACACCGGGCAGAGCTTGCTCGACAAAGTGACGGGATGAAAAAGAGAGTGCTTTTCGCCTGCGGACTTGCGGCCGGAGTGATCCTTTCTCAAAACTGGAGGGATCTAACTAAGGCCGGGATCAAACTCGGCATTCGTGCGGGTAATAAGGCGCGAGAGTTTTCCCAGCAGGCTTTGGAAGACCTCGGAGACATTGCGGCCGAGGCTACGGACGAGCTAAGAGCTGAGGCGGCGAGCGAGCCATATCCGCCGCAGGATTCGGAGACGAGGTTTGAACAGGGCCAGGAGATAAATTAAGGTGGCTCGCCGGCGGAGGGGAGATAAGCAAGACCCCTGGCAGTTAAGATTGCTCTCCGCTATCCCTGGACGAGAGCGTTGGGAAATAGAAACGCTCAGGAAGAATTACTACCTCGCTCGGTATCTGGAAAACGGATTGCTCGCGGAGTCCGGTGTTCTCCACGTTACCTGTAATCCGGTGACGGGGAGAGTTCTGGTTTTTTACGCTCCGGCACTCCTTAGCCGGAGCGTCGAAGCCCTCATACGTAATTGCTTAACTAAGATTTCCGAGGGGGCAGTTTTTCGTCAACTGCCCGGCGCGTCGTCTGCCTCACACTCGGCGACCCTGACACGCGTCATCAAGTCCTCCATCCCTGCACGCCAAGAACTTATCCTGCCGCCTCTTCTGTCCGTGGCGGGCCATAGCCTGACCATGCTCCGAGCTTCCTTGTTAATGACTATCTTTAACACCGCTCGCGGAGAGGGCCCTCGCTTTCTGCGCACGCTGGGCCTGGTCAAAACAGGCTCGCAGTTGGGGTTCATGATAGGTCTCTCACTGCTCCTGAGCTTGGCGAATGTTATCATCCAGCCTTACCGGAAGAGGTCTTGGAGCCGGCTGGCACAAGCCACCCAGCACAATCTCCGCACCGACGTGATCGCCCGAGTCGAGACTCAGGACATGGCCTTCTTCGACAGTTACGGCACGGGACGGATCGTCAGCCTTGTCACACAGGATACGGCGAACATCGGCGAGTTCGTCGAACGCGCGGGTGACGAACTGATAGAGAAGGTCTTGACCATCGTCGTGGCCGGGGTCGGCATGCTGCTCATCTCGCCGAAGTTCCTCCTTATAAGCAGCCTGAGCCTGCCTTTCATTCTGCTGGTATCTCGTTTTTACAAACCCAAAATCGCCGAGAGTTATGCTGCCCTGGGAACGGTCACCGGCAATTTCAACCAGATGCTCGAAAACAATCTGGGCGGCATTGCCGAGATTAAGAGTTTTACCGCAGAGGGACGGGAAGTATTCCGATTGAACGAATGCGACGCGCAGATCGGCGTACTCGCGCGTGAGGCGACGGCGCTCTCTTCCTTCCAGTCGCAACTCACTGCGGGCATGTTCGCCATGAGCTTTAGTCTGGCCGCCGGACAGAGCGGGCGGATGGTGGCGTCGGACGAACTCACTTTGGATCAGCATTTCCGTGCCGCTTTCTGGTTTCCACCTCTGTTTGGTTCCCTCACGACCATCGAGGACGTTACGAAACTCTATCACCGCGCGGGCAATTCGGCGGAACGACTGGCGGAGGTGCTGGACTCCCATCCGCGGATTCAAGACGGGCCCGTGGAAATGCCGGTCGGAACCACGCGCGGCGAAATCGTTTTTGAAAATGTCTCTTTCGGCTACGACCCCTCGATTAAGGTGCTGGAGAATGTCTCCCTGCACTTACGACCCGGCGAGACACTGGCCATCGTCGGCCCTACCGGGTCGGGCAAGAGCACCTTACTCAATCTGCTCGTGCGTTTCTTCGACGTGAATGAGGGACGAATCCTGTTTGACGGCGTGCCTGTCCGGGACTTGGAACTTCGAAGCCTGCGGTCGGCGATTAGTATGGTCAGTCAGGAGGGGTATTTGTTTGAAGGCACCGTAAGAGAAAATGTCCTCTACGGGCAGCCTTTGGCTTCGGAGAAACAGATCAGAGAGGCGCTCCGTCTGGCTGGCGCGCTCGATTTGATCAACTCGTTGCCCGGAGGGCTGGACGCCCCGGTCGGACAACGCGGGCATCGTTTGTCCGGCGGAGAAAGACAGCGCGTTGCGATTGCCCGGGCGCTCCTCAAAATCTTCGACGGGGCTTCCGTGCTCGCGCTGGATGAGGCAACTTCCCACCTCGACAGCGAGACCGAGGCGGCCATTAAGAGGTCTCTGCGGGAGGTCTCTGCCGACAAGAGCGTCATCATGATCGCACACAGGTTAGCGACCATTCGGTCGGCGAATAAGATTGTCGTCCTCGAAAGAGGACGGGTGACGGAGGAAGGAACCCACGAGGAACTTTTGGCCCGTAAAGGTCTCTACGCCTCACTCTGGCAGATTCAGAATGAAGACCCCTTCGGGGGCGGGCTGGAGTTGACAATCCGCCAGTAGTAAACGCCCGAGGCCGGACGATCTTCGAGTTTTGCCGCCGCTCACGTCAGTGCGTCTTTTCGTAATATCCGCCCCACTGTCAGGGATTCTCAGAATCAAACCGTCGCACGCGCACGTCCGATAATGAACGTAATCACTTGTATCTTGAGTTCGTCCGCTTTTTAGGAATTATCAGGCCAGCTTGGTTTGTCATTGAGAACGTCGCGGTGCCACACGGGTATTTATCATCGCCTCGAGTGGGACAAGCCATCAAAGGTGATCGGCAACTTCCGAAAAAATATGCTGATTCATCCGCAGCAGCATCGGGGTCTGTCAGTGAGGGAAGCAGCTCGTTTGCAATCATTTCCTGACCACTACGAATTCTTAGATTCAATCGGCTTCCAGCAGCAGCAAGTGGCTGACGCCGTCCCGCCATTGCTGGCAGAGGTGGTAGCTGCGTGCATCCGGAGAGGCGACCCGAGGGGGTAGAAAGATGCTCATAACGAATCTGCTCCTGTTCAGATTAGTTACGATGGCGGTCAGCGAAGATCAGAAGCATCTGCCAAGGTTCATTGCTAAATTCAGACAAACCGGTAATCAGTTGCCATAATGAAGGATCTCGGAAAAGCAAAAATCAAAACTTCCTTCGTTTCGGAAATTATCACCAGAGTTGCGCCAAGAATAGGGGCGATGGTATTGCTCGAACCGGAATACGGTTTTGTGGGGCAAGTTACATTTAAGAACGGTAAGAAGATTTTATTCCGCGACAGAAACTTCAACATCAATCCGCTTGGGTCTTCTGAAATTGCCAGAGATAAAGGCTACGCCGATTTTTTCCTAAAGCACTACGGATATAACACCTCGGAGGGTCAAACTTTCTTCAGTGAAGTATTGAACCAAAGGGTTGAGGTAAAAAGGACAATCGACGACGGCTTCGACTACGCTAAGGCATTAGGATTTCCCGTCATCCTGAAGCCAAATAATCTTAGCCAGGGAACTCTGGTAGCTAAGGTTCATAATAAGAGAGAGTATTACACCGTCGCGAGAAAAATACTAAGAAGAACCTCCGTGATGCTGGTCCAAAGATTTTATGAGGGGAACGATTACAGGATCGTGGTACTGGATAATGAAGTAATCTCCGCCTACCAAAGAATTCCATTGTTTGTTATCGGCGATGGCAAATCTACCATTGAGTGGCTTGTAGCGCAGAAGCAGGATCACTTTGCCGTGGTCGGGAGGGACACCGAAATTGATCTCACCGATTTTAGAATCAAACAGAAGTTGAGAAGGAAGCGCCTTAATTTGAAAAGCGTAATTGCGGAAGGAGAGAAAGTTTTTCTGCTGGACAATGCAAATCTCTCAACTGGTGGGGATGCCATTGATGTAACGGAAGAAGTTCACCGCGACTTCCAGCATCTCGCCGTTAGCATAACTCGGGACATGGGTTTGCGAATGTGCGGCGTGGATATTATAGGCAGTGATATACGTCTTCCTGTGGAGAATTATGTCGTAATTGAAATAAACAGTGCGCCTGGACTGGATAACTATGCGACGATTGGTGATAAGCAGCGGGATAATGTGGATGCGCTTTACCTGAAGGTGCTTAGTGCATTGGAGTCAACACCGTGACGGCGTGCGGCGTTCTCCTTTGTCGAAATCTGGGCTCACCACAAAAGTTATTCTACTCCTTGCCTGAAGGTTAAGCCTTTTCACAGCATTAATGCTTTGGCATCTTTAATCAGAACCTCTTCTTCGTCGTCATTATCCGGGGCGAAAGTGTCGAATTGCTCCAGTTGCTCAAAGTTTATTTTGGTCAAGCGGCTCAGACTTTTTATGCTGCATTGATACTCTTCAAAGTCCGTATTTTTATCAATGTCCAATGCTTCTTCCTCGTCGAGCCGCATACTCTCGTCAAACTGTATGTGATCAACCAGAGTTTCTTGAGTCAGCTTGAACGCGGTGGCTTTTAGCTTTCGGTCGTCGTTCAGCCACAGTATTATTTTGAAATACTGCATCGGAATTTTCACGCCCTTAAATATCCTATCTTTCGCATCGTCGAAAATAGGACCATTAAAGACAGTCATTCTCGCCAGCTTTCCGGCTTCCTTTTTAATTCCCTTTTCGAGGATTTGCTTTTCTAATTTCCCCCACAAACCGCCAGCGCGATTGAGCGCGACGACTTGCGGACAGGCGTTGGTGTAAAAACAAGTGTAGATGCCGTTCCTCAAAGCTGCCGCTTCCGACTTGTCCCAGTTGGCATCTTCAAAACGGCTCATATGACCTTTGTCGAACTTTGAACCCGCGTAGAATTTGTCGGTGAGCTGGCATTCAATATCAATTCGTTTATCCCGCAGCCAAATATCGCTTCTTTTGCTGTCGTCCAATCTTTTCGCCGCGTCGCCTTCGACGTTAATGGCGCTGATGATCGGCATTTTCGTCACCGCGTTGAATATCACGCTGTATTTAAAATACTTGAGTTCTATCATGTTATTTCTCAGCCGCGCGATTTGATTACTGATTTCCGCTTGGGGCTGCGGCAGCGGAATATCCGTGCCTAAAAAATTGGGATCGTAACCCCGGCATTTGCTAAAGTCCACCGCTTGCTCTCTCTCAGCTTTGGCGACTTCCAGAAGAAGCTCATCCATTCTCCAGGCGGCGGGGGAACTAATTGCCGGACTCGTTGCCGCATTATTGTTTTGAGCGTTTAATTTCTTACTCGACAAACTGATTTCGATGGAGCTTTCGCTGCTCAAGGCAGTTGTCGGAATGTTAATGTTGATGCTTTTACTGTTGTTCATATTATTGGCACTGTTGTTTTCAAAAGCGGCATCGCTCGTGTTAACGGCAAAATTCAAACTTTCCTGTTGCGGCGGAACGGCAATCGCAGCAACGATTTCGTCGTTCGGATGTTTCCTCATCAAGTGATTTAATACCACGCTTATCCGCATCCCCTCGTTTTTTAGCCAGACGACTCTGGTGACATCAATTTTGTTGTCTATTATTGGGATAATCTGATCGTCCTTATCCAAATAATTTTTCCCGTCGGCGCTCATCTTCGCAATGCTCTTGTGGTGCAGCCCGACGACCTGCCACTGGTCGTTAAACACCGGGCTTCCGCTGCTTCCTTGCGCCGTGTCGGTTTCGTAATAGATTTTCGTCTCGTCAACGCCAACGAACAGATTTTCCCGGATGGAAATCTGCTTGTAGTCGCCCTGCGGGTGATGAATGATGTTTAGTTTTTCGACATTAACCTCGCCGATTTTCCCCAGCTCCCTATCCAAAAATAAATAACCGATACTTTCAAGAGAAACTTTGCCGGTCACGTCAAAGGGCTGAACGGCGACGAAGCAATAGTCAAGGTCTTCATTGTTGAAAAACTGCGTCGGATCGAATTTGAAGATGACGGGCGGAAGCGGATGCCCCAGAGCGTTGTATTCATAAAAAAAATGCACTTCGCTTTCCACCGCCATAGAAGCGTCTCTGAAAACGTGCCAATTAGTCAGCAGCAACCGATCAGAAACCATAAAGCCGGTAGCGTAGCCAATTCTTTTGTTGTCTTCTTTGACGACGATGCGACCGATTTTTCTTTTCGTCAGGGCGATCAGCTCGGTAAAATTGCTGTATAAAGAATCATTCCTGCCGATAGCTCGTTCAAAAGCGAATTCCGTCGGTTCAAAACCTTTGGCGGAAATCATCTCCTTTCTTTTCTCTAAATTCTCATCGCTGCTTAATATATTGCCTCTGGTAATAGCCTTTATGAGCGGCTTTTCTTCGGGCGCAATGACCGTCTCATCGGAAACGGGCATTGCGCCGCCTCTTGCTGTAAGGCCAACATTTTCAGGCTCTTGATTGGTTTCTTTTTTAAGTTGTTCGACTGAAACTAGCATAAGAATATTCCGTTGGGTCTAGATTATCGCTACTCCATAAGTTCACGCCTATAGGCTCGTTGCTTGCATTTACCGTCTACGTTCTCCTTCCTGTCCTACCTCACTGATTTCCCAGCGGGTTCATCACCTGTAGGCCGGGGAAGCGGGCGAAGTCGCGGTCTGTGGTCGCGAAGACGCAGCCGTGTTCAATTGATAACGCAGCGAGATGCGCGTCCATCACGAGCGGTCCCGTCGCCTGACCAGTGACCAGCAGATCACTAAGAATCTCCCAGTGGCGCTCGCCGGGTGTGAGGATGACTACTTGCGGACGTTCCAGCCACTCACCGGCAATAGCAGTTGCTTCCGCAATGGTAAAGGGCTGCACGAAGGCCCGCGCGTTGGTGCTGATGCGTAAGAATGCCGTGATCGTCTGCCACGCGAAGCAGAAGAGGTCAGGCGCGGAGAGTTGCCCCTCCAGCCACTGTCTCGCCACGTCGTGTTCGGCGGCGTCACGGTTGTAAGCGTAGAGCAGAAGGTTCGCGTCCGTCAGGATCATTTGTGACTCGCGCCTTCCAACTGCTCAAGCAATTCGCCGACGTTGTCGTAATTCAGACCCGGCTTGTTTCCGAGCCGGCGCGCGCGCGCTTTGAAGGGCTTGGCGGCAGCCAACTCGCGGCGCACAAGAAGCCCGCGCCGCAGCACGTCATTAAGAGTCTCTTTGAAGTTGGTAGTGCGGCGGCGGCGCATCTCCGTTTGGAGCTTTTCGGCGACATCTTCGTCTAAGGTAATGGTTGTCCTCATGCTCAGATGTTAATCTTGATGCATCATGATGTCAAATGAAGAGCATCAATACATAAGGATTATTATCGGACTCGATTAAACTCTTGTAACCGTTCAGATGTTTTCGAGGAAGAGGCAGAGCAACCGCCGATTTTTCTTGTAGACAGCGTTCATAGTTGTGATTAAGCTGCACCTCAATGTACACAGACCTCGGCATCTCGGAAGCAGATTGGGACGCCACCCCACAGTCGGTGAAGACAGTCGTCGTCGCCTTGCAACATCAAGCGCGGCTCTTGGAGATTCGCTTCTCGGCTTACGATAAGAAGTTAGCCGCGCTTGAAGCGAAAGACTCTGAGATCGAGAGCTTAAAAACGGAAGTTGCCGCCTTGCGCGA
>JBGTBQ010000411.1:0-8833 GCA_041749275.1 Pyrinomonadaceae bacterium
GCGGCGGCGTCCGCGGCGGCAGCCGCGTAGGCGCGTTTGACGGCGTTCGACTTCGGCGCGCGCGCAAGGTAAATCGTCGCCTGCGAAAGCGGATAGAGCGCTTCGGGCAGACCGATGAGTCGTGTGATCTCGGCGGCGGCGGCGGCCTGCACCATCGCTTGCGGGTCGGCGAGGCCGATGTCTTCGGAGGCGAGGATACACAAACGTCGCGCGATGAAGACGGGGTCGGCCCCGCCCTCGATCAGACGCGCGAGCCAGTAGAGCGCGGCGTTTACGTCCGAGTTGCGTAATGACTTGATGAGCGCGGAGGCGAGGTTGTAATGCTCCTCTCCACCCTTGTCATAGGCGTAGCGGGCGCGGCCCAGCGCCTCGACGACGGTCTCTTCGGACACGTCCCGCGCGCCTTCCTTGTCGGGCGCGGTGGCCTCGACCGCCGATTCGAGCGCGGTCAGCGCCACGCGCACGTCGCCCGCGGAAGACTGCGCGATGCGCGCGATAAGTTCATCCGCGATTCGTGGCTTGAGGCCGGCGAGTCCGCGCTCATCGTCCGCGAGCGCGCGGCGGAGAACCACGCCTACATCCTCCGGCGATAGCGGTTCGAGCAAGAGGACGCGGCTGCGCGAAAGCAGCGCGCCGATGACCTCGAACGAAGGGTTCTCGGTCGTCGCGCCGATGAGCGTCACCGTGCCGTCTTCGACCGCGGGCAGGAGCGCGTCCTGCTGCGCCTTGTTGAAGCGGTGTATCTCGTCAATGAAGAGGATCGTGCGCCGCCCATAGCGTTTGTCCGCGCGCGCCTCGGAGATGGCCGCGCGCACGTCCTTGACGCCGGAGAAGACCGCCGAGAGCTGTATGAAGCGCGCGTCGCTTTTCCGGGCGAGCAGGCGCGCGAGCGTCGTCTTGCCGGTGCCGGGTGCGCCCCAGAGGATGAGCGACGGAAGGCTCCCTTCGCCCTCGATGATGCGGCGCAGGAAGCGCCCCTCGCCGACGAGTTGGCGTTGCCCGACGAACTCGTCGAACGTGTGCGGGCGCATACGCTCGGCGAGCGGCGCGGCGGCGTCCGGCGGGGCCGCCATCATATCTTCTTCAGGTTCCGCGAAGAGATTTTCGGTCGTTCGGCGCGTCATGCGCGTCATCCTTCCAGCCCATTACATCGAGACGCGAGGCGCGCGCGGAAGGCATCTCGCCTCTCGCTCCACGTGCGCGCGTGATTTACAAGGGGATGGTCGAGAGCTTAACATAAATCGAAAAAAGTGGTGAAAAGGCCGGGCAACATTTCGAGTACAAAAATCGAGACGCGAGTGTAAAATCTTGAAGGGAACACGCCCCGGCGTCACGGCGTATACGGAGGCGAGACAGCGCCGCCACGCAAGGCAAAGTGAAATTTGTGAGCGAGCGTTGCATAAAGTGAGGTGAAAACATGAAAGATACGAAAGACTTACTAAGAATCGTCGGAATCATTCTTCTCGGCATGTTCGTGCTGGTGGTGGTCGTGCCGCTGGTACTGACGGCGCTGGGCATCGTCGTCGGGACGGTCATCAAGATCGCCGTCCTCTTAATCAAGCTGGCCGTCTTTCTCGCCATCGGCTACCTCGTCCTCGTCGGCATCCGCGCCGTCTTGAGGTAACAGACCCGGCACATAATCAAAGGCCAGCGCGTCCGATGTACGACGCGCTGGCCTTCAACTTTCTCCGACTCGTCGCGCCGCCTGTTAATGGGGCGATGCCAAAAGTCTATGCGGTGTGCTCGCCGCCGGCGGCATCTCCCGCGCTTGCGGATAGCGAACAATCTCTCCGTCACTCAACAGGTAGATGACATTTTTTCTGTATCGCAACCGGCGTCGCCGAGGTGCGGCGCATCACCTCACGGCTCTTTATTAGCAGTCCCCGGCACAGCCTGCACGGGAACGGAGACGTGGCCTTCCAAAAGTTGTCGCGCTTTTGTTCCGGGGCTGATCACCGCGAGCTTTTTCGACCAATCGTATCGGCTGAACACTCCGACAATCTCAGCCCTATCGTTGTAGACCGGGCTACCCGAATAGCCGTCACGCCCCTCAATCGTCGCCGACCAATACTGTCGCCCGCCCAACATATACGGCCCGGAAAATCTTCCCCGTCGCACCAACTTTTCGTCATGGGGGCGGGCGATCACGAAGAGCTTTTCATCCTGCGCCGGACTCGATTGAAAGGCCGGCGCCCGCGACTGTTTCGGCGTGCGGCACGCGCGTAGGAGGGCAATGTCCGCGTCAGCATCCACACTGAGGACGGTCGCCTGACAGCCGTCCACGGAGACGCTGACTTCGAGTTGATCCTTCGGTCCGAATCCCAGCGCCACTTTCTTGGAGCTGCTCAGGTCGCCGGATACCACGTGATAAGCGGTCATTATCAACCCGTCGCCGACGATGAATCCGCTGGCGTAACCGTTGGGGCCATAGTCGAGGATGGAAATGGCGCGTTGCAGCGAATTTTGCTTCTTCTTCCTGAACTTCAACGCGAGCGAGACGGTGTAGTCTTCCTGCGCTCGAATCATGGCCGCCGGAGCGTCCGTCAGGCCGGTGGGGGTAAATAGAGAGACGGCTACCAGAACGATAGCAGGGCTGAAAATCATCCTCTTCATCGGGGTCTCCTTCCGTGGAGCAAACACACCCTTCGCCCTTCCTCTCGCATAATAAGCGCCGGAAGGATCGTTTGCCTCGCCCTTGCTCGTCACCTTTGACGGATTTTCTTCTGAGTCTTCGACGTGCTGCCGCACACACACGGCGCACGCATCTTTATGGTTAGTCCGCGGATTGTAGCAGATATTAACGACAAGCAAACGATCAATCGAGACTTTCCAGCAATTCTCGGTCAGCGCAAAAAACGCGTCAGACTTGCGAATATTCGGATACTCAACCTTTACCGTTCCTGCCCTCGCGCACGATGTCTATAAGCGCGTCGAGGCGCTGGTCGGTGTGCGCCTGCGATTCGGCCAGTCGGGTCACGGCCTCGGTCAGTTGGCCGATGCTGCGGCGCAGCTCGCGCCGCTCGCGTGCGCCAGCGCGCAGGGCGAGGGCAACGATCCGCTCCAAGCGTCCCGTGCGGGACTCCGCCGCGGCCTGCGCCTCTTGCAGATGTTGCTGCGCCTCTTGCAGATGTTGCTGCCCGACGGCGAGCGCGGCCAGATGATTCGCCACGGTGTCGAACTTGCGGTTGATCTCTTCGTCGGTCATTGCTTTCCGCCTTTTTTCTTCACGTGCAGGATCAGTCCCGCCTTCTCGGCCTTACGCTTCAAGCCTTCGAGAGACTTTTCATCCACGATCTTCTTCAGGCGCTGCGCCGGGAGGTCGCCGCGCTTGACGAGGACGTTCGAGCGAGTGGTGTGTGATTTGTTTGCCATGCAACCGCGATTGTAGCAGATGAAGAGTGACAGTTTGAGACTCTGACAGGCGGAAGCGCGCTTCAGACATTGAAGCGGAAGTGCACCACGTCGCCCTCCCGCATCACATATTCTTTTCCTTCCAGTCGCAACAATCCCTGCTCACGCGCGGCGGCGTAGGAGCCGGCGCGCGTGAGTTCGTCATAGCCGACGATCTCGGCGCGGATGAAGCCGCGCTCGATGTCGGAGTGGATCGTGCCGGCGGCCTGTGGGGCGCGCGTGCCCTGCGGGATCGTCCATGCGCGCACCTCCTTCTCGCCTGCCGTGAGAAACGACATGAGGCCGAGCAGGCGATAGGCGCTCTTTATCAACTCGTCAACGCCGGTGTCCGCGACGCCCAGCGTGGCTAGATATTCGCGTCGCTCTTCAGGCGCGAGCGCGACCAACTCCGCTTCGAGCTTCGCGCAGATGGGGACGCATTCGGCGCCTTCGGCCTCGGCGACTTCGCGGACGGCGCGCAGGTGTGCATCCTCGGCGGGGGCGACGAGCGCCGCCTCGCTAACGTTCGCGGCGTAGATGGTCGGCTTCACCGTGAGCAGGAAAAGGTCGCGCACTATTTTTCGCTCGTCGTCCGTGAGCGCGACGCTGCCGGCGGGCTTGAACTCTTCGAGCGCCGGTTGCAGCTTGTCCAAAACCTCCAACTCGGCGCGCGCCTGCTTGTCGCCGCCTTTCACGTTCTTCCGCGAGCGCTCGCGGCGGCGCTCGACCGTGGCGAGGTCTGCCAGCGCGAGTTCGATCTGGACGGTCTCGATGTCTCGCCGTGGGTTGACCGAGCCTTCGACGTGGACAATCTCATCGTCCTCGAAGCAGCGCACGACCTGAACGACCGTGTCCGACTCGCGGATGTTGGCGAGAAACTGATTGCCCAGCCCCTCGCCCCTCGACGAACCGCGCACGAGGCCCGGAATGTCCACAAACTCGACGGTGGCGGGGATAATGACGCTCGTCTTCACTATTTTCGCCAGCGGTTCGAGCCGCTCGTCGGGGACGGGGACAATGCCGACGTTCGACTTGTTGGAGGCGAAAGGATAGTTGGCGGCGAGCGCCGTGGCTTGCGCGGTGAGCGCGTTGAAGAGCGTGGACTTGCCGACGTTGGCGAGTCCGGCGATGCCTGCACGAAGCATATAAACCTCGGATGTTGGATGTTAGATGTCGGATGTCAGTGCTTGTCTCAACATCTGACATCTAACATCCAACATCTTCTCTTGTCCAGCCGGCCCGCCGCGCCTCTGACGCTTTGCAAGTGCGCGTTGTGATTCGCGTATAATCGTGGCGGCTCGGACGACTAACGAAACGGCAAGGCGCGGCTCGTTCAACCCGCGCCCGCCCCACACCTTATAATATGCCCTTCGCTCTCTTGCTGGCGCTCGCGGCAACCGCGGGCGCGACGCTGCTGACGTACCTCTACGACCGCGAGACGACCTTTCCGGCGCGCGTGTGCGCGGGCGTGTGTATGGGTCTGGCCGCGCTCGGTCTGTTGGGCTTCATCCTTGCGTCGCTCATCGGGTTGAACGCGCCCTCTCTGTTCATCGCCGGTGTGTTGACCGGCTCTCCTTTGCTGCTGTTGATTAAAGGCAAGTGGCGGGAGCGCGTCGGCGACGACCTCGCCGAGACGAGACGAGCCGCGCGGCGGGCGCTCATCCATCCGGGGAAGGGCGGCGTGGCGGCGGCGCTATTCTATTGCGGCGTGGCGCTTGTCCTCTGGCTCGTCTTCGACCGCGCGATGTTTCAGGACGCGCGCGGGATTTTTACGGGGGCCAGTAATAATCTTGGAGACTTGCCGTTTCACCTCGCCGTCATTCACGGATTCTTAGACGGCGCAAACTTTCCCCCACAGCACCCTGAATTCGCGGGCGTGCGTCTGACCTATCCCTTCATCGTTGATTTTCTGACGGCGATGTTTATGCGCGCGGGCGCTTCGTTGCAGGGCGCACTGTTCTGGCAGAACTTTGTGTTGGCGCTGGCGCTCGTCGGGGTGCTCCATCGCTGGGCGCTGGCGCTGACGCGCGACTCGCTGGCGGGTTTGCTCACGCCCGTGCTGGTGCTTCTCAGCGGAGGCTTCGGCTGGGTCGTGTTTTTGAGTGAGGCAGCCGAGAGCGGTCAAGGGGTAATCGGTCTGCTCACAAATTTGCCAAAGGATTACACGATTATCCCGCCCCTCGGCTACCGTTGGGGAAACGCCGTTACGACGCTGCTCATCCCGCAGAGGTCATGGCTGCTCGGTATCCCCCTCGCGCTCATCGTCTTTACGCTCTGGTGGAAAGCGACGGACGGAGACGGGGAGAGAGGAAGACGGGGAGACGGGGAGAGAGGGAGACGGGGAGACGGGGAGAAAGAAGGGAAGGCAAAAAGCAAAGGCGTGGCCGGGAAGAAGCACAGAGCGGAGAGCAAGGCACGCAGGCACGGGCAAGGGAAGTATGACGAGGAGACGGCGACCACTCAAGCAACTACCCGCGTCTCCCCATCTCTCCATCTCTCCGTCTCCCCGTCGCGCCTGATGTTGGCGGCGGGCGTCATCGCCGGTCTGATGCCGCTCGCGCATGCACACAGCTTCGCGGTGATGATGGGGATGGGCGGCCTCATTGCGCTTGGGTTGGCCGCGCGATGGGCATTGCTGGTGAGAGACACTGTACCGGAAGTTCCCCCGTGGCCTGAACTGTGGGCGGAGCTTCGCCCGTGGGCGGCGTTCTTCGCCGTGGCGCTCGCGCTTGCCGTCCCGCAGTTGTTCTGGGCGACGCGGGATTCGGGGATGAAGGCCGGAAATTTTATCGGTTTCGTAATCGGCTGGGAGCACGGCACAGAGAATGTCGTGTGGTTCTGGATCAAGAACACAGGGTTGTTTATCCCGCTCCTGTTCGCCGCGCTTTTGTGGCGCGGACGCCGCCCGCTCGTGACCGGGCGGCTCCTCTACTTTTATCTCCCGTTCACGCTCTGCTTCATCGTGCCGAATCTTTTCCGGCTCTCGCCGTGGCTTTGGGATAACATCAAAATTCTGTTCTGGTGGTGGATCGCCTCGGCGATGCTGGTCGCACTGCTGCTGGCGCGACTGTGGCGAAGCGGCATGATGTTGCGCGGCGTCGCGCTGCTGTCGTTGCTTGCGCTCACGCTGGCCGGCGCGCTGGATGTGTGGCGCACGGCATCCGGCGCCATCGAAAACGAGGTGTTCGGGCGCGGTGGAGTGGAGTTCGCGGAAGTGATAAAAAGAGAGACGCCGCCGCGCTCACTGATTCTGCACGCGCCGACTTATAATGACCCCGTTTACCTGACGGGACGGCGCACCTACATCGGCTACATCGGTCACCTCTGGTCGCACGGGATTGATTACGCGGCGCGCGAGGCCGAGATGAAGCGCATCTACACGGGGGCGCCGGACGCCGTAAGTTTGATCGAACGAAGCGGCATCGAATATATCGTCGTCGGGCCGCTCGAACGCGCGGAACTGTTGAGGTCGAGCGCGCGGGTGAACGAAACTTTCTTTCAACGTTACACAAAGGTCGGAGAAACTGGTGAGTACCGCCTCTACAAAACGCGCCCGTAAGAAGGCGCGCGCACAAGCGCGACAACAGGCCGAAAGGTCGGAGCCGGCGCCTGATGCCCCCGCATGGCGCGACGCGCTGGAATTGCCGGAGAGCGTATGGCTCTATGCCGGCCTCGCCATCCTCTTAGTCGCGGCCATCCTCAGAATCTACGCGCTCGAAATGAAGCCGATGCACCATGATGAGGGCGTCAACGGTTTCTTTCTGGGGAACCTGCTGCGGCAGGGCATCTACAAGTACGACCCCGCCAACTACCACGGCCCCACGCTGTATTACCTGACGCTGCCGTCGGTCGCGCTGCTCGGCCTGAATACTTTCGCCGTCCGCCTCGTCACGGCCCTCTTCGGCGTCGCCACCGTCGGGTTGATGCTCTACCTGCGCCGCTACATCGGCACGGTGGGCGCGCTCGCCGCCGCCGCGCTCGTCGCCGTCTCGCCCGGCGCCGTCTACTACTCGCGCTACTTCATCCACGAGACGCTGTTCGTCTTCTGCACGGTCGCGCTCGTCGTCGCCGCGCTCCGTTACAGGGAGACGGGCGAAGCGTTGCACCTTCTGCTCGCCTCGGCCTTCACCGCGCTGATGTTTGCAACGAAGGAGACGGCTTTTATTTCAATAGGCGTACTCATTCTGGCGACGGCGGTGGCGTGGGGCTGGGTCTACGCGACGCGGCGGTCGGAATTGGATACAGCGGGGAGGAACAGAGGCAAGAGCTATGTCGGGAAAAAGTTCAATGGCGGCGAAACGAGCGCGGGGGCAGGTGCGTGGCGTGAGAGATTCGGGAATCCGGTGCAAGTGGGTCTGTTGCTGGGTGCGGCGCTAGCGCTCTTCGTCTTTGTCAACATTCTCTTCTATTCATCTTTCTTCACGAACGCAAAGGGCGTGAACGACGCGCTGGAGACGTTCAAGGTTTGGACGAAGACGGGCACGAGCGATTTTCACAAGAAGGATTTCAATACCTATTTCTGGTGGCTCGTGCAGGAGGAGTTGCCCGTTCTCGTGCTGGCGACCATCGGCTCCGCCGCCGCGCTGTTCGCGCGCCGCAAGAACCGCTTCGCCATCTTCGCCGGGGCATGGGCCTTCGGCACATGGTTGGCCTACTCGCTTATCCCGTACAAGACGCCGTGGCTGATGTTGAGCTTTACCGTGCCGATGGCGGTTGCCGGCGGACACGCCGTGCAGTTGGCTTACGATTGGTCGCAACGCGCGAAGGTGTTGCGCGCACTCACCGTCGGTATGCTGGGGTTCGCGCTCGCCGCCTGTGTCTACCAGACGGTGGTGCTCAACTTCCTCGAATACGATAACGACCAGTACCCATATGTCTACGCGCACACTCGCCGCGAGTACGTACAGATGATGCGCGAGGTCGAGCGCCTCTCGGAGCGCGCGGGCACGGGCAGGAAGACCGCCATCGCCATCGCGACGCCCGACTACTGGCCGATGCCGTGGTACTTGCGCGACAACTCCGGCGTCGCCTACGACCAGAATGTCTTACCCTCCTACGACGCCAACAAGACTCCCATTGTGATCGGCAAAGATGACGAGAAGCTGCCCAAGCTCCGCTCGACGCTCGGCACGGCTTACCGGCAGGTCGGCAACCTGTACCCGCTGCGCCCCGGCGTCAACCTCGTCCTCTTCGCCCGCGCCGACTTGGTGGAGCGTTGACGAGTTTTCCTGAAGGTACACACAGCCGCCACCCGTTCCGAGTCCGTGCTTTAGTCCATAGCATTTATGTAGGCAGGCTAAAGCCGAGACTCCGCGCACCTTCGAGCTAACTTTCTAGCTGACAGCAATAAACGCTTTGCACTTAAAGTTTCAGTTTGACAGGCTCGCCCGCTCCAACATATAGTGGGCCTCTCCCGCGCCGTGCTCTACCGGCTGTGTTTTAT
>JBGTBQ010000412.1:0-1684 GCA_041749275.1 Pyrinomonadaceae bacterium
CATTCAACCGTCGCTGACGCGACGCTGTTTGACGAGGGCACGCTCTCCCCGGCCTTGAAAGGCCGGGCTAAATTCATCTCGCCGCTACGCGGCGGAATTACGCGCACGCTTCATTTATAATGGGACTAAATCTGACAGTGCCGGCTCTGAACGTGTAAGGTGACAAGTGAGGATCAAAAGTATGAGGGATAAAAAAAGTCTATCGGCCTTTCGGCTCAAGGGCGTGGCGTTGCTTGCCGCGTTGCTCTTATCGCTGGCGGCGTGCGGCGAGCAGGGCGTCTCCAAATATCCTATCCACCCGCCGGAGGCCAACGTCTCCGACAATAACGCCGCGTCCTCGACGGCGGCGCGGAACTCCTACGCCGATGTGGTGAGCCGCGTCGCGCCCGCCGTGGTGACGATCCGCTCACAGCGGAGGGTGCGCGCTCCACAGCAGCATCCTTTCATGGACGACCCCTCCTTCCGAGACTTCTTCGGCGACCGCATGCCACGGCAACAGCCTCAGCCGCCGCCGCGCGAGCGCGTGCAGCGTGGGATGGGTTCGGGCGTCATCGTCTCGGCGGATGGTCACATCCTGACGAACCATCATGTCGTTGACGGAGCCGAGGAGGTGACGGTCGAACTCACGGATCGGCGAACGTTCGACGCCAAACTCGTCGGCTCCGACCCGCCGAGCGACCTCGCCGTCCTCAAGATCGAGGTGAACGACCTTCCCGCTCTCAAGCTCGGCGACTCCGACCGCGTGCGGGTCGGCGACGTGGCGCTCGCCGTCGGCAACCCGCTCGGACTAGGCCAGACCGTCACCGCCGGCATCATCAGCGCCAAAGGACGCGCGACCGGGCTTTCCGACGGGAGCTTTGAGGACTTCCTCCAAACCGACGCCCCGATCAATCAGGGCAACTCCGGCGGCGCGCTCGTCAACACACAGGGCGAACTGGTCGGCATCAACTCGCAGATTCTCAGTCCCTCCGGCGGCAACATCGGCATCGGCTTCGCCATCCCCTCGAACATGGCGCGCAACGTGTTGGAACAGATCATCTCTACGGGCAAGGTGCGGCGCGGGCAACTCGGCATCGTCGTGCAATCGGTGACGCGCGACATCGCGGCGAGTCTCGGTCTGAGCGAAGCGCGCGGCGTGATCGTCAGCTCGGTCAACCCGGAGAGCGCCGGGGAGCGTGCGGGGTTGAGGCGCGGGGACGTGATTGTAAGTTTGAACGGCGACGCGGTGGACGATAGCAACGTGCTCCGCAATCGTATAGCCTCGACCGCGCCCGGCACGGAGGTGACGCTGACCGTCAGACGGGAAGGAAAAGAAGAGCAGTTGCGCGCGACGCTCGGCGAGCACATCGTCGCCCAAAAGTCGGACGACGCGGGCGCGGACTCCGCGGAAGGGCAAAGCGAGAAGGCACGGCTCGGCGTCACCGTCACTCCGCTCACACCCGAACTCGCCTCGCGCCTGAAGCTTGCGAGCGGCGCGCAGGGGATGGTCGTCACGGGCGTTGACCCGGCGGGGCCGGGAGCGGATGCGGGACTGCGCGAAGGCGACCTGATCGAGCAGGCGAACGGGCGGGCCGTGCGCGCGACGGAGGACTTGCGCGCGGCGATAGAGCAATCGAACGAACGCCCCTTGCTGCTGCTCGTCAACCGCGGCGGGCAGACGATTTTCGTGACGGTGCGGACGCGC
>JBGTBQ010000413.1:0-14713 GCA_041749275.1 Pyrinomonadaceae bacterium
AGGTCGGCGAGCTGCCGCTCCGTCATCCGGTAGCGGGGCATCGCCGCGTGGAGGGGGGCGCCCGATGGGTCGCGTCCGACGCGGATCGCGCGGGCGAGTGTCGTCTCGTCGTACCGAGCGCGTTGCCGCCGCGTGAGTGGGGAGACGGCGGGCGCGTTGAGCGCCTGCCAGTTGATCGGGGGTGGCTGCACCCCGCCCTCGCTCACGCCCTCGCCGTCCGCGCCGTGGCAGCCGGCGCACGCGAAGGCGGAGGCCGGTACTTCGAGTTCTTCGCTGCCGAGCAGCGCGATGATCTCGCCGCCGGCGCCGTCGTCGCCCGAGAGGTAGATGCGCCTTCCGCGCGCGGCTTCTTCCGAAAGCTGTTGGGGCGCGCCGGCAGGGGCGGGGCCGGGCGTCTTTTGCGCCCCCTGTGACGCGCACGACAGAAGGGCGAGCAGGACGCAGGCCAGCTTGAGGCGGCGCCGGGCGGCATCCAAGGTCACTGCGCGTCCCGTCCGATCAGTTTGATAACCGCGTCGGCGATCTCCGACGGCTTCGCCATGGCGTGAGTTTTTATCCACTCGCCGGTCGCCTCGTTGCCGATGATGAGCACGCTGCTGTGCTGCGCCTTGTCCGTAGCGTAGCCGCCCAGCTTGTAGAGCACCCAGTCCACGTTCTCTTTTTTGCCGGTGAGGAATTGCCACCCGGTCCCCGCTTTGTGTTTGACCGCGTATTGCTTGAGCACGTCGGGTGTGTCAACCGTCGGGTCCACACTGATCGAGAGCATTGAGACTCTCGTGCCGACTTGCTCACCGAGATAGCTCCGCACCTTCGTCAGATTCGCCGTCATCGGCGAGCAGACGCCGACGCAGGTTGTGAACATGAAGTTGATGAGAACAATCTTGCCTTTAAGCAGGTCGTCGTAGAAGCGGAATTCACGACCGTCCTGATTGAGCAGGACGTGATTGGGAAAGTACTTCCGCGACGCCTCGACCATCTTTCGTTTCGCCTCGGCGTCCGTGGGCGGAGCGGCGGGCGCGGCTGCCGGTGTCGTCGAGAGCGAGTATGGTGCGCCGCTGCTTGGCGCGGCGTCCGGCAGGGTGGCTGTCGGGCGCGGCGTTTTCTGCTCGGCGGCGACGACCAACTCGGTGATGGTCGAGGCAGGGGAGAGGGCCGAGACACGTGTGCGGTAACCCGCGGCATCGTTCATAACGAGCGCCGTCGAGGGGTGGCCGGTCTTGTCGGGCGCGGCGGCCCCGAGCGCGCGCAAGAGGGCGTCCACCTCCGGCTTGCTGCCGGTCACGAACGTCCAGCCCGGCGCGGCCTTGAACTTCGCGGCGTAGTCGCGCAGCCTTTCCGGCACGTCCGTCACGGGGTCAACGGTGATAGAGATTAACTGCGCGTCGCTCGCGCGCGCGGCGAGCTGCTGCTGTAACTGCCGGAACTTCGCCGTGAGTGTCGGGCAGACGCCCGTGCAGGTCGTGAAGATGAAATTGATGGCGACTGTCCGACCCTTGACGAGATCAGTGTAGAAATTTAGTCGCCGCCCGTGCTGGTCGTAGACGACGGTATCGGGGATGGTTAGCAGCGACTCGCCGGAGCTTGAAGAGGCGGCGAAAGAGTCGGAGGCGGCAGACGCCGCCGTGGCGTTGCCGGAGGGTGGAGGCGTTTTCACCAGCTTCATCCCGCACTTCGGGCACTTGCCGGGAAGTTTGGACTTAACGTCCGCGTCCATCGGGCATGAGTAAGTCGCCCGCGTCGTCGAGGCAGGAGCGCGCGACCCGCGCTTTTGCGCCACGACGACGCGAGGCGCGAAGCAGAAGAGCGTCGCCAACGCGCAGAGTAAAAGACCTGTGACCGCGCGGGCGAGCGCGCCGTGAGCTGTGTTGTGCGACATTCGTTCCCTCATGTTACTGCTGGTGTTGAATATTGAACTCGTCTCATTCGTCGTCCGGTTTGGTTTCGGAGGGCGACTTTTCGACGACGACCACATCGGCGGAAAGCAAGTCTCTGTATCTGGCGCCGCGCGACGTGACTTGGAACATCACCTTGAAGAGTCCCGCGTGCGGGAAGACCTGCGTTATCTCGTAGGTTCCCCCGCCGGCCTCTTTCGCCCATTGTCGTTGCTGCCAGACGCCGGGCGGCTGGAAAACGAGGACTTGCACATCCTTCAGTCCGCCGAGCGGCCTGCCGGTCGCGGGGTCTTTGATCTTGAAGCGCAGCGGGAAGGGCTGGCTCGGCGCGACGCGCGCGCCCTTGAACTCAGGCGCGATGACGAGCGGAGCGCCCGCGAGTTGCTTCTCGGCGTCGGGCGAGGGGGCGACTTCCAACTCGATGCAGTTGACGACGCGCGGCTGGTCGAGCAGGAACGAAACGGCGAAGCGCCCCGCGCCGTGCAGCTTGAGCGGCGTCGAATAGACGCCGGGGCTGATCTCTTTGAGGCTGCGGTCGAGCACCATCAGCGCGCGCGGGCGCCGCTTGTAGTTCGAGAGCGTCCCCATCGGCGCCATCATCCCTTCCATGTAGAAATAGAGCATCTGGTCAGGGGCGTTGGCGATCAGCGCGGAGTTGCCTTCGGGCGTCGGCGCGATCATGTCGGCGACGCCGATGTCTTCGGGGCTGTCGGCGGGCGGACGCCGCCCCGCCTGAATGTCGGTCGGGGCGAGGTTGCCGCCCGCCGCCTCCCGGACATTGAGGAGCGAGAACTTTTCAGAACCGGTGCCGCGCACATATGCGAAGCCCGCGCTGAAGGCGACTTGATCCGGCGACTTCACCACGCCGGTACTGCCGACCCACTTGTTGGTCGCCGTGTCCAGCACCGAGACGGTGCTGTCGGCTTGATTGACAGCGAAGGCGTAGCGTCCCTGCGGCTCGAACCTCAGCGCGACGATGCCGGGCCGGGCCGTCGCCGTTGCGACGACGCGCTGCTCCTCCGGGGCGATGACGCTGACGCTCGCGCCGTTGATGGCCGCCACGTAGACGTTGCCGCTGGCCGTGCTGTAAGCCACCGGGCCGGGTGTGCGCCCGACCTGTATGTCAGCGAGTTTGCGGAGCGCCCGCGCGTCTACGGCGGCGACGCTGTCGCCATCACTGCTGGTGATGTAGGCGAAGCGCCCGTCGGGGGTGAGCGCAATCGAGTGCAACCCGCCGCGGCCCACTTCGACAGTCGCGTGCAGCTTGTTTTCCGCCGTGTCCACGACGGCGACGCGCGTCGTCCCGTCGAGACCGACCCACAGCCGCCGCCCGTCGGGCGCGAGCACGAGGCGGCGTGGGCGCGTCCCTTCGCCGGTCGGGATGGCGCCCGCGAGCTTGCGTGTGACGACGTTGATGACGGCGATGGCGGACTGATCCGGCATCGTCACGTAGAGGAACGCTTTGTCGCGCGAGAGCACCCAGTCCGCGCCAGCGCCGGGGAGTTGGATGAGGCTCTCCATCTTCGTGATGTTGAAAGAGACCTGCGGGTTGATGAAGGTGATCGTGTTGTCGTGGTTGAGCGTCAGCGCGAGGTAGCTGTTCAGATCAATCTCGGCGCGCGTGCTGAGTAGTCCGCCCATGAAACCGCGAATCTTGTCCTTGCACTCGGCGTCGCTGTGCAATTGCTGATCCGGCTTGAGCGCGCTCATCCATGCGTTCGGATGCAGCCCGGCGAGCGGCTGGCCCGTGCGCCGGTCAGTGATGCTGAAAGTGGCGACCGCGTCGGCGCCCGACAGGAGACCTCCCTGAGCGCCGGGCGGAGTCTTCAGAGTGAATTCGACGGCGACGCCCTCCTTCTCGAACCGGCGCGAGAAGGAGGCGGGCGCCGGTTTCGCTTCATTGCCGGCGGTCTTCCTCACGCCTCCGGGGCCGCCGATCTGCGCGCCAGCGAAGATGAACGCGGCCAGACAGAGAAAGGCCGCGCCGAAAGCGCGCGGTGCGGCGAGGATGGACGCTCGATGTTTGTTCATTTCGTTGATGGTCGGCATCGGGTGAAATCCCACGCCCCGCGCGGGCGTGATTTATGGTTGGGCTTCGAGTTGAAGTGTGTGCGGCCCGAAGGTCGGGCCGCACACACGAGGTTAGCGCCGCCGCTACTGTTGCAATTCCGTCGCGGTTTCCGTCTCACCGGCGGAAGCAGACCTGACGCGGAAGATACCCCAGAGGCCGCCGTAGGTAAACTGGAAAGCTTCCTGCGTGCGGTAGAGGTAATCGCCGGGCCGCGCGAACAGCCCGCCGGCCTTCGTTAGGATGTTGATGTGGCGCGTCGGCCCGATGCCGCTCTCCGAGCCGATCTCGAAAGTGCGTGGGTTGAAGCCCTGCACGCGCGAGAAATTCTGCCACGGCTCGAACTGCCAGCGGTGGCCGAAGATGGTGAAGCCGTGCTGGCGCGGGTGGCCGGCGGTGTCGAGGACGCGGAAGCGCACGGCCTGCCCGCTCGTCGCGAGGAAGACCGGCGTTTCAGGGTCGCCGCAGGCGCTGCCGCAGCCGGGGTTCGACTGCGTCGAACTGAGGATGTTCTTCAGATCGAAGTCGTTAATTGCCTGCGTGCCCGGAGGGTCATCCGGCCCGCCGATGGGGGGCGACGTGATTGGAATGCCGAGGCGGCCCCACAGCGGTTCAGTGCGGTAGTTGAACGCCTTCATGCCGGAATCTTCCGCGTCGTCCGTGTCCGCCATGTTCCGCAGTGGGTGCAGGAAACCCTCCCACAGCCCCCCGTCGCGCTGCTGGAGGCTGAGGTCGGTCTGGTACATCACCACGAACTCGCGGAACAGGAACTTGCCGCTCGCGGCGTCGCGGATGTCCGCTGAGGCATGGCTCGTCAGGTCGGTCTGCCAGCTCGAACCGGACGGCTCGATAATCATCGAGCCGATGGCGCCGTGCGAACTGTGCTTGATAACGTCGGCCATGTCGCGGAAGCCGGTCGCGCCGAACTCGATGGGCGTCAGCGTGACTTGGTTGTTGCTGTAATTTACGTAGCGGTCGCCGGCGTACCAGCGGTAGGTCTTCTGCTCGCCGGGGCCGATGGTCGAGTCCGGGTTGTAACCGACAAACGCGCCGTCGTCGAGGAAGGTGTTGACGGCGACAAGCTGCGCGTGCAGACCGACGCGGTTCGATGTCCGCACTTGATTGAAGTTAAAGTTATTGACGATCATCGGCATCATGTTCCAACTGTGGTTCTCAGGTAGAACTTGAGGCAGCTCGTTTATGAGCGTCACTTCGATGCACTCGCCCGCGTTGGCGCGCAGGATCAGCGGCTCGGCGGGCATCGCGCCGCTGCGGAACGCCGCAATGTTGTCGTTGTTCACGAACATGATACCGTTCGGGTCAACGAGTTTGGAGCGCTGGTTGTAGACGATCTGTCCTCCGGGCAGCAGGTCGCGGGCGAGAATCGCCGTGACCTTGTAGGCACGATTCACCGTCTGGCAGACATTCGCGGCGGGCGGAGGCGGCGACACTATCGAGTTCATTTGTTTGCCGTCCTCGCCGGTGGTTGACGCAGCTGCCGGCGTCACCCCGTCTTCCACCGGAACACCCGCGGTCTCGGCGGGTTTCGGGTTGTTCGGGAGGCGTGCCAGCGCGATGCCCTTTGTCCCGGTCGGGTCGCTCGGATCGGGCACGATCAGAGCGTCACCGCCCTCCGCGGAGCTTGAAGATGCCGCCGCTGCCGGCTCCAGCGCGTTGCCGGGGCCGTTCGCTTGCGTTGCCCCTCCCCACTGCGCGGCGGCGAAGACGCGCAGAATGCCCCACTGCCCTTCCCACAAGTTGTCAGCGGCGGCGGATGAATAGAGGTGATCGGTGAACCTCCGGCTGGCGAGGAGCGGGTTAACCGACTTTCCGAACTCACTGGTGCCGGGCGTCGGCACGTGCGCCGGCGGCTGGTTCAGATAGAACTCGAAGTGCTCGGAGATGCCGATCTGCTGTCCGTTGCGATAGCCGGAGTTGTTGATCGAGGCCGGGTCTTCGGGCGTGCCCGGCTGGAAAAACCACTTGTAGCCATGCAGGTTAAAGACGTGCTGCTCCTCCTGCGCGCCCTGAATCAGGCGGACGACCGTCTGGTCTCTCTCATATGCGGGCAGCACGGGCGTCCACGGCTCTTCGTGCACGCGCGAGCTGAACACGTTCGCCATCTCGCCGCGCGGGTCGCCCACTGGGAACTGCTGCCCGGTGGACGCATCACGGATGCGGAGCGGGATCGGCTCGTTCCGGTAGTTGACCAGTTGCGTGCCGGGGTCGTCAGCCGAAATGGCCTCCGGTTCGGGGTGGTCCGGCGGCTGGATGGCGATGGGCAAGCCGGCCTTCTTGCGCCCCGGTGGGTTGACGGGCGTCAGGTCGGGGCGATAGACGATGGCGAAATCGGCGAAGGCGAGATTGAACTCGCGGAAGCTGTTCGCGCCGTCGAGGATGTTCGCGGCGAACGAGGTCGGGCCGCCGTCCGGGCGGTTGCCGAGCGGCGATCCGTCGAGCGCCGTCCATGAGGCCGTGGCCTTCTCGACCACCAGCGCGCCGTAGAGGCCGTGGTGCTGGTGCGAGCTGGGGCCGAAGTGGTCGTGCGTGAAGACGGTGCGGATCGTGCGGTCGAACGCGCGCGTGTTCAGGAGCGGGTCAGCCCACCAACGCTGCACGGTCGTCTGCGCGCCGAGGTAGTCGGGCACACCATCCCCATCGAGGTCGGGGCCGGGGCCGAACTTCGGGTTCTCCTTCAGCACGAAAATCTGCTTGCCGCCGTTCTTCTCCTGCCACACGTTGTTGGCGTGGATGCGTTCCTGCACCTCGCCCGGCGAGAAGGTGCCGTCCTCGTAGTTCCAACCGTTGCCCGCCCCGTCCGAGGAGGTCACGTCGAACTTCACGAGGTGAATGTGCTGGCCGATGATGTCGGTCGGGGTGAAGATCTGGAAGTCGTCGAGGTTGAGCACCTTCGGGATGAGATTAGTCGCCTTGAAGACGACGCACTCGCCCGACTTGGCGCGGATGAAAAAGGGTTCGGGCTGGCGCTGCCCGTCGCGCGTCGGGATCGCGTCGTCTTCGAGCGTCGTGATGCGCGCCTGCCGGTCGTGCCAGCCAGCGCGGTTGATGTTCATTTTGAACTGGATGTAGGCCGCGCTGTAGGTGCGCGTGTCCGTGGTCTGCCGCGGGATGCACGGGTCGGCGTAGGGCGCGCCCGGCTTGGGCGGGAGGCCGTTGACGACGAAAGGCTTGGGCGTGCCGGTCGGCGTGAAGGACGGGTAGGAGGGCGCGCAGGTCTGGCCGAGGCAGCCCTCGTGGAACGTCATCGCAAGTTTCTCGGTGGTGGTGCCGTCATGCGGGAGCACCTGAATGTTGGCTGCTTTGAGTTCGCGCGCGAACGCGAGCAGCGTCGGGTCGTTGTTCTGCGCCAGCACGTTGGCGGCCACCGGGTCTTGCAGCAGCGCGGGCGCGATGGCGGCGGGGCCGTCTATCACGTCCGCCTCGAGAACAACGTGGCGCGGCAGGCCGCCGTCCATCGGCTGGTTCGACGAGTTGAAGGCGAAGTCGAGCGGAGGCTGCGGCGGGCGCCTCCCGGCGACGCCCGGAATGTAGAACGGAAAGCCCTTGAAGGTGGAGGTCGGCATCGGCGGCATCGCCTGATCGGGCATGGGGATGATCGCCGGGTTGGGTGTCGAGCCGAGTTCAAAGTCCGGTAGCCAGCGGTCTTGCGTGCCGGCCTCGAACACGTCATGCACGCGCCACAGTTCCCACATCCCCTGCGCGAAGTGCGGGTAGAGGTGACAGTGGAAGATGGCGTCGCCGGGTGTGAGGTTGCGGTTGCCGGAGCCGCCATAGTTGATCTCGTAGGTGAAGGAGCCGCCGGGCGAGATGGTCTGCGAGTCAAGATAGGTCGAGTTCTCGTCGCGCGGCGTCTGCAACCACTGGTGCGCGTGCAGGTGGAAGACGTGCGTTTCAGCCCCGATGTGCACGTTACGGAAGCGGACGGGGTCGTTCAGGTACGAGTGATGAACGTTCGACGGGTCGTCGGGGAAGAGCACCTCTTTCGGCTGTCCCTGCGTATTAGTCCTCACGACCATCGCCGGGTCGCCGTTCACCCACGATTCGAGGAAGAACTCTTCAAACTTGCAGTCGTCGCAGTCTGCCGCCGGCCCGAGCCGCCGGCGATTGGCGATCAGCATCGCGCCGAGACCCGACGCGCCGTAGTTGACGCCGAAGCCGTCGCGCACGCCGTGGAAAATCTCCGCGTCGAGCGGCGAAACCGGCTCGCCGTGGCGGTCAGCTTCGGAGAATGCCTGCACGGCTTTCAGTTCGTCGTGGAAGACGACGGTGAATTCGCGGAAGGGCTTGCCGCACGTGCCCGAGGGCGGCGCACCCGCGCAGTCTTCGGTAAAGCCGGTGATGATGGCATTCAGGTCGGTGTGAATGATCTCGTTGCCCTTGCGTATGTTCAGGATCGGGTTGCCGTGGGCGTCGAGCTTCTCATAATTGATCTTGGGCGTGCCGTTCAGGTTCGTCCCCGTCGTGACGGCGGCCAGCTCGGCGGCGGTCACCTGCGAGCGATACCACTTCGCGCCGCGCGGCTCGACGTTGACCGAGCCGAAGAGACCGAGGCCACCCTGCCCGTTGTCGCCTTCGTTGCCGGAGGGTGCGCCCATCGAGAACAGAAGATACTGGCCCTGCTTGGCGCCGTACCACGTGTAGATTTTCGTCTGGCCGCTGGCGGCAAGGCTGGAGGCGTTGGCGCCGACGTTGGCGCCGTCGTCGCTGTTGGGGCCGTTGACATAATCGAGGCCGTTGACGTGCATTGAGGTTGAGCGCGTCGTCGTGGTGTTGTTCTTCCGAAGCTCGATGGGGAATCTGGTGTATGGCTGCTCGTCGGGCTGGTTGGTGAAATTGATTTGCTCGACCTGCGAGGGCGTGGGCGTGAGCAGGTTCTGGAAAGTCACGCTCAGGCAGTCGCCCTCATTGACGCGCAGCGTGATCGGGCGTGGGCGCTTGTCGGGCCGGAGCTGCACGTTGCCCGGCGAGATTTGTGTGCCCGTAATCGGCACGACATCGCGCCGCAGCGCGTAGATCATCCCGCCGGGGTTGAAGGCGCCGAAACGGTTGTAGGTGTAAACCTGATCGAAGGCCACCACATCGGCGGTGATCGTTGTGGTGCAGGCCGCGGCTTCCTGCTCCTGCGCGACATTGGCCGGCGTCGGCGCGGAGGGCGCGACTGCGGCGGACGTTGATGCGACGCCGCCCCCGCCGTGCGACGCGGTCGCTGGGTCGCCGTTGTCAACGGCAGCGAACGGCGAGAGCCGCGCCGCGTCGAAATCGTCCGACACAACAGGCGCTGTCCACCCGTTGCCGTCTTCGGTGACATATTCGCCGGGCGGATGCAGAGGGCGCGGCTGGCGCGCGCTCGTCTCTTGCGCGGAGGCCACGCCGTGGCAAAAAGTCATCAGGCAGATGACCGCCGCGAGTTTAACGACCTGTCTCCGGCAAAGGATAGACAATGACGACATCATCTTCGGTAGACTCCTTATTCTGTAGACTCATTCTCGTTTGTGGGTCGATGCACTGAAGGCTCTGCCGCCACGGCACACAAAGAGTTATCCGCCGCGCGGGGAGAATGCCCACCGGCTTATCTGTCCGTAGTTAGCGGCTCGATTGCCCGTCCGGGATTGCTCGGTAAAGCGTCAGTGGATTAGTACCGGAGGCAATACAGGAAATTATTTTTAAAGTGTTAGGCTTTGCTTCTGGTTCAGAGCAAGCTTTGAGCAAAGATTGTGCCTTCTAGATATTTTGGTTGCGAACTCAATGCAATCAGTTACATAAAGACTGGTAAGGGGGCGTGGCAGGTTGGAAAGGTGTTTCAACGCGCAACACAAATTATGTCCATGTGTAACGCAACGAAACACAAGCTGCGCTGCACAACATGGGATTATTGCGATTGAGTTGCCGACGCGAGTTTTGTTGGAGTGCGCTCAGAGCGTGTCTAAAAAGTCAGCTTGGAGTCAGCTCCGTGAGGAGCGGAATGTGTGTCGCCCGCGCCGCTCTCCCCGTGTTCTTTCAAGCCCCGGAGGGGCGGCAGCGCCTACCATGTCGCTCCTCACGGAGCTTCAACGACCTCGTGTCACGCGACGGGCTATAAACATTCCGCTCCTCACGGAGCTTCGGCACATGGCTTTTTGGACACGCTCTGAGACGGAGGGCGTGGCCCGCCTCTAAACGGGTGACAGGCTCAATCCTGAGCCTTCATGCAGCGAAAGGAAATCAGATGCGACCCCCGAAGCTCATTCTCCCGACTCTGACATTGACGCTCGGCTTGTTGCTTCACTCCCAATCGCCGGGCGCGTCGCGGATAAACGTGCGCCGCCACACATCGCCGCAGGGCACCTCCACCGTCATCTTCTCCGTGAAGAAGTACAACGCCGAGTCGTCGGTGCAGATGGAGCCGATTGTCATCATCAACGGCGACAAGTACACGCCGCCGCCGCTCGACGACGAGGCGGGCGCGAAGAAGTTCACCGACAATTACTTTCGCGCCGGTCGCCGGTATCGCGTCCTCTTCGGCGGCGGCGAGGCGGGGAGTCTGACCGTAGTGAAAAATATCGAGCCGGGCTGCGTCGGTCTGCTCGCGGAGGTCACGGCGCAGACGACGGCGCGGGTTGGCGGACAGGTACAGGCGCTGGCCGTCACGTCTGAAAAAATCGGTCGCGGGGAGAGTTCGCGCCGCGCGCCGACCGAGGCGGAGCGCGCGGCGGCGCTCGAAAAGGTCTAGCTGGACGTTGACGCGTTCGGCTAGGCCATCGTGTTTGGATTGAAAAGAACTTGCAAACATAATATATCGTGCCGCACGTAAAAGCAAGAGGTAAATCGTTTAATTGCACGTATTTACGCCTGTTTTAGTAGCTGTAGAACGGAGTGTTCGGGGGGTGTGAGGGGTGATTAGAAGGGGCTAACTTGCTGACTCATCTTTGATTTCAAGTCTATCTGCTCTGCCTGTTTTTTTGAGAACTCCGCGCACTTTAATAAACTTATTCTGATCTAGGCTTGTAGTGTATATCGAGGGTGAAATCGGCTCATACGGGGTTACAGTAATTCGCACAGTTTGTTGATTCGTTTCGTTTTCAGGAACAAGCATATAACCCCAACCTGTGCCCTTGTTTTTATTGAAGTCAAAAACATGCACCGTATATTCCTTTACTTCATCATGACGAGCCTCTATCTGCTTAATGACAACTGATTCATTTAGCACAAGTACGGTGTCTTTAATCTTTCTTTGATAGTCTTCGTTAATAATTCCTAACGCATGATCCCCATCTGCGGCGAGATTCGTGACCGCAAGACTTTTGTAGTTCTTACCGACAACCTTAGCGGCAGTCTGCAATGCCCTTGAGGTCTCTGTTATGTCTTGTATTAGTGAAGACTTGAGTTCGGTTTCTTCCTCGGCAGTAGGCTTAACCCCGGCGTTTAAATCATAAAGCCTATGGATTAGATTATTAAAACCTTCAAGTCCTTCTATATTTAAATTAGCTAGTTGATTAGAATCTTCTGGTAGATCATCAAAGCAGTATGCAAGAAAGTCGTTTAGATATTGCAGGTACTCCGTTTCAGTGTGAAAGAGGCTCGGAAAGTCTTTTAAACGTACTTCATAATTGATGGTAAAGCTGCCCGCTGTAGTGGGCTGCAATAGCGTCTGATGCTCAACTCCTAACCAGTGTTTCAGCGTATTCATGGCGGAGTCTATCGCCTCAGCGATTGAGTTCTGAGTCTCGCTTACATCCTCTGGCACAGCATGATTGGTGTCAGCGAGTCCGCCTATCAAGCTTGTACTGTATTTATAAGTAGGCTCATGAGCCGAGACGGGATAGAGGGCTTGTTCCGAGGGTCTATAATCGTCAGGTATCTCATCAAAATTAATCTGAGAGATTATATTGGCATCTCTATTAATAAGTTTATCTACCGTAAAAATGGGCTTGGCACGTCTTAGTAATTCAAGATATGAAACCTTGCGCGTTGAAAATAAAAGGTAATCAGTCTTCTCAACGAGTATGTGAAAATACCGCTCTACACCATTCTCGTAATTCTCATCTACGGACGAGCCGATGATATAAGTCCCATATCGATTCGTTCCTGTAAAAAGAATAGGCAGCCCCTCATCGCACAGCAACACTCGGTAGTTGCTGACGATCAAAGGTAAATCCGTATCCACTTTTCTGTTTGCCTCAATGAAAAACATCTTTAAAGAGTAACTGTCTCAACGCACTCAATGAGTTCAGGTGAAAACTGATCTGATTTCAAGAGCGTGCAATGATTGGCATCATCCCGACTCGGTGTCGGCCAAACTACGCCAGCATCAGTTTTTAATCTGAACTTACAGTAAATTTTTGGAGTTCGTGGCTTAACGGCCACGAACTCTGCCCATTTGGATTTTAAAGCTGTCTCATTGCTTCCGTTCAATTTAATTATAGATATGCCCCTATGCTTACATAAGTAATCGCAATCATCTTTTTCTGCCTGATGCTTCCTCTCATAACTCGACTTGAAATCGTTGAGCGAAGGCGGAACGTCTCGCACCCTACGGGCAAAAATATCAGTGGTGTTCTCGGTAATTCCGTCAGACGTTACGCAATCGCAGGCGAGGTCTTCGTGAAGCGCGTCGAAGGTCATCATGGGGGTAAGATCAAAGTCTTTGCCGTCAATGAGGTAGGAAGAACTCTGCGGTTTATACCATGCTCCATGCTGTGCTTCAACAACTCCTTTCAAAGAGCAGTATTATTGATGAAACGCCCGTTCGCCTATTGTATGCCCCTGTCTAGTGGGTAGCAAGTGGGCTTGCAGCTACAGTATGCATCACTACCTAATATTATATCGTTTTTATTATGAGAATAACTTATATTTTGTGAGTTTATTTTATAGGCAACCTACTTAATTTATAGGCAAACGCTGTTTTATAGGCAAAGCCCGTTGCTCTCACACTTCGCCGTCACATCCACGACCGCGCCCGCGCCCATCAACTGTGCGAGCGGAATCTGGTCGGCGGTGTGGCGACCGGCGGCGAAGTGGATGGGCGCGTCCAGATGCGTGCCGCCGTGCTCGGCGGTGGAAAAACTGTTGGCCGCATAGTAGTAGCCTTTGTCGGTCACACCCTCGAAATCTTTTTCGAGTTTGAAAGTCTTCTCGGCGGTCGGCCAGTAGACGGTCTGCTCGTCGAAGGGGTGCGAGAGGTCAACGATTGTCCCGGCGAACGGGTCGGGCGCGGCGGGCTTGCAGGCGAAGTTTAAAACGGCGACTATAACCGCGGCGACGAGGCCAGCCGTTAGTTTCATGGAATCGAACCTCCTTCGCATGGGGCGTTCAAAGTAGCGGGGCGTGCCGGAGGTTATCGTAAACAGCCTCTCTCGCGCAAAAACTATAAAGAGAGCTTTCGTCGCGCGCCTGCGTCGGCTTCGAAGCATTGAGATAGAAGAAGCCGCTGACGGAAAGGGGACAATGATGACGGATGAAGAACTCGCAGGGTGGCGACGGCACATCGTCAGCACGCCGGAGGTGCTCGGCGGCAAGCCGCGCATCAACGGCACGCGCATACCCGTCGCCTTGATTCTCGGCTACTTGGCCGCGGGCAGCACGCCCGACGAGATTGTTGGCGAGTATCCCGACCTCAAGCGCGAGCACATCGCCGCGTGTCTGGACTATGCGCGCGAGTTGGCCGAATACAAGGTTGTATGAGCGTGCGCTTCTTCGTAGATCAGTGCGTCCCGCGCTCCGTCGGCGAGTCGTTAAGGGAAGCGGGCTATCAGGTCGAGCTGTTGCGCGACCACCTGCCGATTGACGCGAAAGACCCGGACGTGATTGCAACGGCGCATAAGCTCGACGCGGTTTTGTTGACCCTCAACGGTGATTTTGCCGATATCATCAACTACCCGCCCGCGAGTTACAGCGGCATCGTGGCGCTTCAGGTGAGAAATCACCCGGAAATACTTCCGGCCATCGTCATGCGCTTGTTGACGTATTTGGGCGAGCACGCGGAGCGCGAGCATTACATCGGCAAATTATTCCTTGTCGAAGCGCACCGCATCAGAATCAAGGAATAGCCACACATCACTTCAACGGCCAGCCGCCGCTCTCGTCAAGCGCCGCACTTGATAAGCTGCGGCTCGTTCGTCGCGGTGACGCCCGCGGCCAACGACTCGACGAGCATCTTGAGGGCCGGGCGGTGCGTGTGTTCGGTCGCGTTACCGACGGCCAGCGCGCTCTCGATGTTTTTCAAGTAGTCCGCGAAGTGAGGCATGTTCTCTCCCCGTCGTGTGATTTAAGAACCTGTCTAAACAGTCAGGTGTCGTAGCTCCGTTAGGAGCGGAATATTTATAGCTATGGCATAACGTCCAGTCTCCCAGCTCCGTCAGGAGCGAAATGTTACAGCGGTTTGCAATTGGGTGCGACCGTTTAGAGGCGGGCCATGCCCGCCGGTTCAACTTGAGACGGCGGGCATGGCCCGCCTCTAAACGGTCGTTGATGTGGTCGCATCCAATTGCAAATTGCCATATTGGATTCATCGCCTGTTGCCGGTCGTGCAACAAACTTTGGTTGAGCTGGGGATGAAGCCGGAGCGAGAGGCTCGTCTGGTGGCCACGAATCCGGAGACGACGGCAGGTGGCGTCAATCTCGCCATTGATGGAACCGAAAGAAGACTGCAACGACCCGTGGACCCACTCAAACAAAGAGAAAAGTACAGTGGGAAGAAGAAGGCGCATACGGACAAGAACCTCTTGGTGGTCAACGAGAACACGAAGAAAGTGAT
>JBGTBQ010000414.1:0-8800 GCA_041749275.1 Pyrinomonadaceae bacterium
GATGGGACGTTCCGCGCCGCCTCCGCTTGTCATCGAGCGCGGGGGCGTGACCTCCACCGCGCCGCAGGCGAACAGCGTCGCGCGGCAGGGAAGCGAACAAACCTCGACTCGTCCCGTGGACGCGCGGCGTTACGGCCCCGACGGCACGGCGGGCGAGCGACCGACCGACCCCGACGAGGTTGTCTCGGTCTGTGGCGCGCGGACGAAGAAGGGCGCCCCTTGTCAGCGTCGCGTGCGCGGAACGGGGCGCTGCTGGCAACACAAAGGCAAGCCCGCGATGCTGCCGCCGTCGAAGCTGATTGTGACAGAGCGGGAGTAGGCAGTAAGCAAGCAGGCAGCAAAAGATAAAAATCCGAATCTGAAACTTGAAATCGCTTTAACTGCTTGCCGCCTGCCGCCTGCTGCCTGCTCTCTGTATCGCGCGGCGCAGCCGTTGGTGTTTCTGAAGCAGGCGGAGGTAGCGCGACTCGTCCGCGCCGGCCTTCGCGCGGACGATGCTTGCGACAGCACGTTTCTCATCCTCCGTCCAGCGTGAGAGGTTTGGGATGAGCGCAAGGACGAGCGAGAGGTTTTCAAAGCTGCGTCGCTCGTCCTCGTTCCAGCGCGCGGCGCTCATGCCAAGCGCGCTCTCGACTTGTTTGACCGACGCGCGTCGGGCGCGTTCGGCGTCTCCACGGTAGCGGGCGGCGATGCGGCGCTGGACGGCGAGGCCGAGATGGCCGAGGTGGAAGTTGTCCCACTCGCCGCGCGCGGGTGAAGGCGCTTCGTAGAGCATGTGGCCGGTTGCCAACTCGCGCAGCACACGCTCCGGCGAGCGATAGCCGGCGCGCTCCCTGATCTTCTTCTCCTCACGCTCGACCAGTTTCGCCAGACGCGGCACGACGGGCCGAAAACCCAGCTTGCGATAAAACCAGAAAGCGCCCGACTCGATGCCCTCGTCGTTGTGAAAGCCGAGTTGGTAGGGTTCGACCGAGAAGACACGCGCGCCGAGCATCTGGCGCATCAGCCGGAGCAGCCGCGCGTAGACCCATGCCGACTCGCCTTCGCGGAACGTGTAGAAGAGGTTCAACCCGACTTCCGTGCGCTCGAACAGTGTGAGCGCCTCGGCGTAGCCGATGGGGACGCCGTTCTTGAAGATCAGCATCGCGTGGTAAGCGATGGTCGGGAAGCGTCTGGCGGCGGGCACGCCCCACGGGAAGATTTCGACGCCGCGCCCCACCTCCACGCGCCGCACCCGGCGCGGGTCGCCGTGGGTGAACCCGTACAGTTCACGGTAGCGCGCCGTCATCGTCTCGCGCCCCATGTCGAGAAGTTTCTGGCCGTCAGCCCGCGAGAGTCTCTCGACCGCGAGCGGCGACTTGTCTTCCAACTCGCGCGCGAGTGATACGTCGCGGCGCGCGACGAGCGGGGCGTCGTGGTAAAAAATCTTCCGCGCGGGGCGCTTCATGCGCGTGCGCGTGGCCGGCGTGTCGCCCAACTCCCAACGCACGGCCAGCTTCAGCGAGTCGTAAATGACGGCCTTCGCTTTTTCCGGCAGCTTCAAACGTTCAAAAGCGTCCGTGAGCCACGTGAGTTCGCGCCGCCCGCCGCGCGCGGCGCGCAGCCACTCGTGGTGTGAGAAGAAATTGTCCACGTAGGCGTTCTCGTCGAGCGTCGGCATGAGGAGCGGGAGCGCCGCCGCAAGCTGCGCCTTGTCTTCGTCGCCTCCCCAATCAATCTGAACACGCGACGGGTGGCGCGCGGCGAGCCAGCTTACGATGCGATAGCTGAAGACGGCGGCGAACGACGTGCCGGCGATGCCGGACACTTCCGGCTCCTCGAACTCGACGAGATCATCCACTTCGCGCTCATACAACTTTTCAACCAGCCGTGCAAACGATGAGAGAATCTTTTCCGTCTGTCGCAGGAGCGCCGGGCTTTGCGGGTAGGCGCGCATGAAGAGGAGGATTTCGTGGAAACATATAAGCGCAGCCGCCCGCTCGAACCGTCGCCGCGACGCCTGAGAGAGCACGCTCCTCAAACGCGCACGCCCGCGCGCATCCGACGGTTGCTTCAAGCTCTCTAGTTCGTTCAGTAGTTGTTCGAGTGTCAGGGGCGGCACGAGGCGATGATAAATGAAGAAGCCGGAAGCCGGAAGCCGGAAGAAGCGCTGCCATGCGCTTATCTTCCGGCTTCCGACTCCTTATCGGATTAACGTCAGTCTATTCGGGCGTCGCCGAAGAAATCCGGCTCGGGTTCATGTCCGCGCCGGGCTGCGAGAGTCCGCGGCTGACGAGGACGCGAATTTCGGCGCGGCGGTTTTCGGCGCGGCCTTCGCGCGTCGTGTTGTCGGCGACCGGATTCATGTCGCCGTAACCGAACGGCGTGATGATGCGCCGCAAGGGTATGTTGTGGTTCTCGACCAGATAGCGCACGACCGACTCGGCGCGTTGCTGGCTGAGTTGCCGGTTGACGTTCTTGTTCTTCGACTCGTAGGCGTAGCCCGTCACCTCGATGACGAACCCGCTCGCCGTCTTCGCGTAAGACGCAACCTCGTCGAGCGTCTGCTTCGCTTCGGGCGAGAGCATGGCGCTGCGGAGTTTGAAGTTGACGGCGAGGCTCTTCTCCGGCGTGTACTCGTCGAGCGTGCCGATGCGGTCGTTGGCGACGCGCACGCCTTCGACCGCGCGGTCAGCCGCCTCCTGCGCCGCGACCGCGCCGCCGCGCGCCGCGTTCGAGACCGTCGCCAACTCATCAATCTGCCCCGACAGGCGCTGCGCGTTCTGCTCGGTCTGGCCGATGCGTCCCTCGGCGACGCCGACGCGGTTCTCGACCGGGACGACGTTCATCTCGACCGTCCGGGCCGTCTGCAAATCTTTATCGGAGAATCTGATCTTCTCGGCGACGAGTTGGCCCGACGAGTCGCCGCGCCCCTCGACTTCGAGATTGAGGCCGCGCAGGAGCGAGGTCTCGGCGAACTTCGTGCCGCCGCCGAAAAACCCGCCCTTCGTCTTGACGCTGGTGCGGTCATTCAACAAGACGGTCGTCTCGGCGCCGGTGCGCGCGTCCTGCACGACGAAGGTATCGCCGCCGCGGCTCTTCACCACACCCTTGATCTTCAACTTCTGCCCGGCGGCGACCGCAGCGCGCGCGCCCATCGTCGTTGTGTCCTGTGCTTGCGCGAGCAGCGCGGGCGCGAGTGCCAGCACGACGATAAACGTGGCGACCATAGCCCGCGGCGTTGTCGGGGTATCGAATCTCATAGTTTTCTCCCTTTCACCAGTTTGAAATTCCACCGCGCCGTGTCGGGACGAACGCGCAATGCTTACGAGCGAGGCTGCGTTTCAAGACAAACGTCGGCAGTGAATTAATTGTGAAGGGAAAAATACGCTGAATCGCGTGGGCAAGTGGTTGCGATTAGCTTGCGAATAGTGTGTGAGCTGATTGCGGAAGAAGTGAGCGGAAAGCGGAACGGTGAGGGCCGTGCGGTTTGGCGAACATCTCAGGCGGCTTCCGCCGGCTCCGCTTCGCTGGCGTGCCGGCTGAGGTATTCTATAACTTCGGTATGCATCTTTTCGATCTCCGCCAGATAACCGCCGGCCATGGCGGGGAAATTCTCCGGCGGGACGCTAATCCGGAACTGCGCGACAAGCCCTTCAAAATAAACGATTCTGTCCTGAGTGCATTTCAACTCAACATCATTTTGAATCATCGCCATTCCTCCCTACTGATTTCCACAATACCATGCCGACTCTCGTCTCTTTTGATTTGCCAGTGCGCGACGAACTGATTAACCGTCTCAAGTAGGACTCCGGAAGGCGCTGTCCAGAAAACGCTTGCGCCTAACTCGGCCTGCGCTTGCAGGTGATGGAAAACGGGCGACGTTTCCACATCGCATTCCGGCAGGAGAAAATCGTCTCGCATGATAAGGATGATGTCAATGTCATTCGGATTCGGTTCGGCGGTGATGTAGCTACCGAAGATGACGAAACGTTCGAGCTTGCCGGTGCGGCGCGCGAGTTCGTAAACGCGGAGCAGTCTGGAAGTCACGAGCCGGCGCTGGGCCGTGCCGTGCCCGAAGCGTGATAATACCTCGTCCAACGAAGCTTGATGGACGCCTTCTGGCAAATCTCCACGGTCATCGAAGTGAGGAATCGGCATGACCTGACGCCTTCTGAAATGATGGCCGGAGAGGCGGTCAAGACTCTGATCCCTGACCGCCTCCTGCTCCGGTCCGCTGCGGCCTGTTATTTCCTGTCCTTGAACTGCTCGTAGAGCATCGTGTGGCGGCTGACGAGCGGAACCTGACGCCCGCTGATGAAGAGGTGGCGGACGTTGGTGCGCGCTTCCAAGAGGTCGCCGTCGGTGACGACGACGTTGGCGATCTTACCGACTTCGAGCGAGCCGAGACGGTCGGCGACGCCCATGATCTGCGCCGGGTAGAGCGTGACGGCCTTCAGGGCTTCCGCCTTCGGCAGACCGAACGCGGTGGACATGCCGGCGTGGAACGGAAGGTCGCGGACGTGCGCGCCGGAGTCGCCCGTCGAGATGGCGAAGCGGACGCCCGCCGCCTGCACCTTCGCGGCGTTCTCATAGAAATAGTCGTAGGCGTCGTCCTCGCGTAAAGGAAGGTTCAACGTGCCGTCGAGGATGACTGGGATGTTCTTCTCTTTCAAAAGCGAGGCGACCTTCGCGGCTTCGGCGCCGCCGACGATGATCGCCTTGAGCTTCATCTCGTCGGCGAAGCGGACGGCGGCGCGGATGTCGCGCTCGCGGTTGACGTTGAAGATGACGGGCCGCTCGCCCCGCACGTAGGGCACGAGGGCCGCGAGCTTGAGGTCGGTGTCGGGGCGCGGCACCGCGCGCGGGTCACGCGCGTAGGCGTCCTGAGCGCGCCCGTAGGCTTCGGCGTCGCGGAGCAGTTTACGCAACTCCTCGACGCGGCGGTCGCGCTGCGTGATGGCATCCGGCGTGATGCCCTGTTGCGCGGCGAGGAAGGCGGCGAAGCCTCCGCCTCCGCCCCCGCCGCCCAACGACGGATAGTTGACGACGAGCGCGAGCGAGGGCACGAGCGCCAACTCCCTCTGCGTCGTGCCGTTCAGATTAAGGAACGCGGCCTGCCCCGACACGATGCCGCCCTGCGGCAGCGCGACGGCGCTCGTCACCCCGGCAACGCGCGTCACCTCAAGATGCGCGCTGTGCGGGTTGAGGGCGACGAAGGCTTGTATGTTCGGGTTCATGTCGCCGAGTTCCTGCGTGTCCACCGAGCCGGGGACGCCCGACCCGATCTCGACGAGCGCCATGTTAGTCGAGGCGTCAATCATGCCGGGATAGACGAAGAGACCACGCGCGTCAATCTCGGTCGCGCCCGAAGGGGCCGTGACGTTTGCGCCGATGGCGGTGATGCGCCCTCCGCTGATGACGAGCGCGCCGTTCTCGATGTCGGGGCCGCTCACGGTGACGATGCGCGCGTTGCGGATGACATAGATGCCCGGCGCTCCGAGGTCGCCGCTCGTCGGCCCGACGATATCTTGCGCCGACACGTTGACGAAGGCCGTCAGCAGAAGCGCGGCGCTCACGGCGAAGGCCGTCAAGCGCGCGCGAGCTTTGATGACAGGTCGTGTGTTTCTCATCTCTGATCCTCCCCTTCGTCCGCGAGGTCGTCGTCGTGTTGGTAGGCGCGGCGAATCGCGGCGGGTGGGCGGGCGGGAGTCGCCCCTTGCGCGGGCGGCTTGTTCGCGTCGGCCTGTTCGAGCGTCTTGCGCTCGGCTTCGAGCTGCGCGCGGCGCGCGATGTCCTGCGCGCGGTCGAAGAGCAGTTCGCCGTCAACGTAGGTCTGCTCGACGCGCGAGTAGACGCTCAAGGGGTGGCCGTTCCAGATGGCGAAGTCGGCGTCTTTGCCCGGCTCGATGGAGCCGACGCGGTCTTGAATGCCGAGTTGCCACGCCGGGTTCCAAGTGATGAGCTTGAGCGCCTCTTCTTCCGTCAGCCCGCCGTACTTCATCATCTTCGCGGCCTCGATGTTGAGACGGCGCGCGCGCTCGTCCGAGTCGGAGTTGACCGAGACGTTGACGCCGAGACGAGTCATCACGGCGGCGTTGTAGGGAATGGCGTCGTAGGCTTCGAGCTTATAGCCCCAGAAATCGGCGAAGGTCGAAGCGCCCGCGCCGTGGCGCGCGATCTCGCGGGCGACCTTGTAACCTTCGAGGACGTGCTGGAAGGTCTTGACCTTGAATCCGAACTCGTCGGCGAGGCCGATGAGCATCAGGATTTCGTCGGCGCGATAGCAGTGCGCGTGGACTAACCTCTTGCCTTCGAGAATTTCGACGAGCGGTTCGAGCGTGATGTCGCGGCGCGGCGGAATGAGGTTCTTGTTGTCGCGCGCGGCGCGGTACTCGTCCCACGTGCGCTTGTAGTCGCGCGCGCGCGTGAATGCTTCGCGGATCGTGTACTCGACGCCCATGCGGGTGGCCGGGTAACGGCGCGGCACGCCCGCCCCGATGTTGAAGTTCGTGCGCTTCGGGTTCTCGCCGAGGGCGAACTTGATGCCCGGAGGCGCGCCCGGAAAGATGAAGTCTTCGACCGGGTGGCCCCACTTGATCTTGACGGTCGTGCTCTGCCCGCCGATGGCGTTGCACGAGCCGTGCAGCAGCAGGAGCGCGGTGGTGCCGCCCGCCAGTTCGCGGTAGAGGTCTATGTCGTTCGGGTTCAGGATGTCGCTCGTGCGCGTCATCGAGGTGACGACGTTCGTGCATTCGTTCACCGACCCGTCCATCATCGAGTGTGAGTGCGCGTCAATGATGCCGGGCAGGACGAACTTGCCCGTCCCGTCAATCACGCTCGCATCCGACGCCGCCTTCAGGTTCTGCCCGACGGCGGTGATCTTGCCGTTGCGGATTAACAGGTCGGAGTTCTGGAGCGTGCCGCGCGTCACCGTCAGAATCGTCGCGTTGCGAACCAGCACCTCGCCCTGCTGCGCCGCGCGCGCCGGTTCCTGCCGCCGCGTCTGCGCTCGCGGAGTGACCCACGCGCCGCCGAGCAGCGCAAACGTCGTCGCAAGTGTGAGCAATCTTCTCATCATCATCTCCAAAAACAGTGACGAGTGACGAGTGACAAGCGACGAGTGGAAGACAGATTCGATCTTGTCACTCGTGGCTTGTCACTCGTCACTGTTTTTTATGGATTGCGCGTCCCCGTAAAGGGCGCCGGGCCGTTGGGCGTCTGCGCGGTGCCGGACATGCGGTTGCCGCTCGCCGTGCCCTCGACCGTGATGCTAAAGGTTTGTTGGACGGTGACGGTGGCGGAAAAGCGAAAGCTCTGACCGCTGACGCTTCCGTCCGTGATCTCGGTGGTTCCCAGTTCGCTTGAGAGCGTGCCCGTCAGCCGTTCCCCCTCTTGCCGGAGTGTCAGCGTCACCGGAATGACGCGCGGGCCGGCGTTGAATTCGAGCGACCAACTGCCGGCGAGGCTCGCTTCGGCGCCCGCGCTCGCGGGCGGCGGAGTGCCGGGTTGAGAGGCGCGCGGGTCGCCTCCGCCCTGCCGCGTGGCGGTGAACGTGCCGGGGTCGCGCCCGACGACCTGCACCGTGCCGCCCATGGTGTTGCCGGTAAGCTGGCCGTTGAACTGCGCGTCGGTGGTCTGTGAAGCGGGCGCGGGAAGCGTGACGGGGACGGTGAAGCGGATGTCCGTGCCTGTTACGGAGCCGGCGCCGATTTGACCGGAGCCGAGCGGCCCCTGTATCGAGCCGGTCAGGCGCTCGCCCTGCTGTTGCAGGTTGAGCGTGATGGTCTGCTCCGCGACCCCGCCGCCGAGATTGACCGCGACCGTCCACGCACCGGACGCGCCCGCCGCGCCGGTGGTGGTGGGCGGACGAAGGTCAACCGGGCGACCGTCAATGAAGACGTGCGTGATGCGGCGTTCCTTGCCGAAGATGTCGCCGCGCACGACCGTAAAGTTAGCGATCTTGCCGACCTCGACGGTGCCCAGTTGCGAAGCGACGCCGAGTATTTCCGCCGGACGGATAGTCAGGGCGCGGATGGCATCATCAGGCGAGAGGCCGTTCTCGACCGCCTTCGTGGCGTTCGCCAGATAGTCGGCCATGGTCGTCATGCCGCCGGACTGAAAGGCGAAGCGGACGCCCGCCGCGGCGAGACGGCCCGCGGTCTTCGGCGCCTCGACGCGGTCGCGCAGAACGCGCAACGGTTCGGGGTCGGAGTCGGGCGATGCGGCGGCAGTCCGTTTCGGGAAGTTGAGAGAGAGAAGGACGGGCACATCCATCGTCTTTAAACGCGGGGCGAGCTTATGTGCTTCCATCCCGCCCGCGATAATCATGCGGAGGTTGAACTCCTGCGCCAGATCGAGCGCGCGGTCAATCTCGCGTTCGGTGCTGGCCTGCATCACGACCGGCATCTGCCGCGCAAGGACGGGCAGCAACGCCGCGAGCGACTTGTCCTGTTCGGGTCGCCTCAGACCCTTCGGGCTGCGCTCGTAAATCTGCTGCGCCTCGCGGTAGCGCTGCGCGTCGAGAAGAAGCTGGCGCACCGACGAGAAGACGCCCATCAGCGAGCCGGGATACTGTCCGCCGGAGAGCGGCGTCAGTCCGACGTAGAGCGCCACGGGCGAGCGCACGATCATCTGTTGCGGCGTCTCGCCGGCGAGGTTGATGACCGCCGACTGGCCGAGGAAGATGTTGCCGCGCGGGGCGGTCTGCGCGCTCGTCAGCCCTGCGCTGCGCGCGGCCTCGATCTCCGCGCCGCCGGGACGGACGATATCGGCGGCGGCGATTTCGGGTTGGAGGCCGGGCAGTTGCGTCGAGTTGGGC
>JBGTBQ010000415.1:0-18249 GCA_041749275.1 Pyrinomonadaceae bacterium
TCAGGACGCGCTGTTTTACGACCGCTTCAAAGCCGCTGGTTACCCCATCGGCTCGGGCGAAGTGGAGAGCGCACACCGGTACATCCCACAAAAGCGTTTAAAGATAGCGGGAGCGAGTTGGAAACCTGAGACGATCAACCAAATGTTGGCGTTGCGTGTCATCAGAGCTAATGGTTGGTGGGAAGAGTTTTGGCAGCAGCGACAGGCAAAGTTCCTTGCCGCTTGAGACATCTACCGACTATTTCCGGTTACACTCCGCAAGGACGAAACGGTTCACACAACCTTGTCGAATCTGATACCATGTCCGCACTTTCTTAACCCCCAAACATCGCCTGCAAAAGCGCGCCGGCCCGGACGACGTTCCGCCGCATTCCCCGATGCGGCGGTCGTTCAAGACGACGCGGGCAACAGGCAGTTTCTTCAGACCGCGCGGCGGAGGGACGAATCATGGAACAGGACGAGACGGGAGGGCGCGTCGTGCTGCTGGTGGACGACTACGCCGACACGCGCGAGGTGATGCGGCGCGCGATTGAGACGTGCGGCTGCCGCGTGGTCGAGGCGGCGAACGGGCAGGAGGCGATTGAGCTGGCGCAAACCGAACGCCCCGACCTGATTCTCATGGACTTGAATATGCCCGTGCTCGACGGCTTCAACGCGACGATGCGGATTCGTGAGTACGAGGCGACGCGCGACGTTCCGGTCGTCGCCGTCACGGCCCACAACACCGCCGAGTTCCGCGCCGCCGCCGGCGCCGTCGGCTGCTGTGACTACCTCCTCAAGCCGCTCGACTTTGAACGCCTCTACGAACTACTGGAAAGACTGCTCCCGCCGCGCGCCGCCGCGAGATGAGACAAAGGCAAAGGGGAACGGGAAAGGGGCAAGAGAAATTCAAATCTCTCTTGCCCCTTCCTTTTCCCCTTTGCTCAATACTTTAAAAGGGCCAGTTGAGAATGCTGCCGCGGCGGTCATTGTTGCGAGAGTTGCCGCCGCCCACATTGCTGGCGCGGAGGATGGAGGCGGCGTCAACGAGCGTGCGTAGCGGCACTTCGCCCGCGAAGCTCTGGTCGAAGCGCTGCTCGGTGAAAGGGGGAGACATACAACTTAACGATGAACGATGAACGATGAACGATGAATGAAAGACAGTTCGTTCTTCATTCATCGTTCATCGTTCATCGTTCATCATTCCGTGGGTGCGGTGCCCATGCCGCCCATGTTCTCCATCTGACCGCCCGCGCCTTCGTGTGTGGTGGTGGCGCCCATGAGGTCGCCGGTCTCTTCGAGTTCCGTGTCGCCGGTCGCGGGTTTATCGGATTCGGCGAGGCCGCCGCGGCCCGTCTTGTCCGTGCCGCCAGTGATGTCGGTGCCGCTCGCGCCGCGTCGTGCCGCAATCTCGTGGCCCTGTGTCTCTTCGGTCGTTTCTTTTTCGTCAGCCATCTTGGTTTCTTCCCTCCCTCGGATTGTTGGAAACTTGCTTCGCCTTTCGGCGCGGGTGACAATAAGTTTGTCTCTCGCAACTTATAAACCTTTTTGACGCGCGGGTGAAACCCATCGGAGGCTTCGGCGATGCTCGTTCGCACATTTTTCATCTTCCTTCTCGCGGGACTGGCCTGCGCTTTCGTGCGCGGCGCAACGCGCGAGGACGGCGCGGCGCAACGGTTGGAGCCGGGTGTGGCCCGCGAACTTGCGCGTCACCGCGCGGCGCACTACCGCGACGTGCGTTACGCGCTCGACATCGAACTCGCGCCCGGCGCGGAGATGCTTCAAGGGCACATGATGGTGAGCGTCACCTTCGACCCGCGACAGGCAGGCGACCTTGTGCTCGACTGGCGCGTTGTCAATAAGGAGGTGACGCCGCAATCACGCGTGTCGAGTATTAAGGTGAACAACCGCGACGTTGAGGATGTGCGCTTCGTCGGCGACCATCTCGTCATCCCGGCGTCACATTTCATCAACGGTGAAAACTTCATCGGCGTGGTTTTTCAATCGCCGATCAGCACGTCGGGCAGCGCCGTCACGCGCTATCTCGACCGCGAAGATAAGTCTGAGTACGTTTACACACTTTTCGTCCCTTCGGACGCAAGCACGGCCTTTCCCTGCTTCGACCAGCCGGATTTGAAGGCGCGCTTCCGGCTCTCCGTCGTGGCCCCCGAAAACTGGCGCGTCATCACGAACACAGAGGTTGACACGTCGAAAGTTACTCTCCTCAAGCCGCGAGACGATCAGACGCCGTTTCCGCCAAAAGGCATGTCGTGGACGCGGTTTTATGAGACCGAGCCGATCAGCACTTACGTCTTCGCCTTCGCCGCCGGGCCGTTCGAGGAGTTTAAGGATAAAGCCTCGCCCTACAAGACGAGCCTCTTCGTCCGCAAGTCGAAAGCGGAACGCGCGCGTAAAGAGTTGGACGAAGTTCTGCGTCTGAATCGTGGGGCGCTGAAGTTCTTCGAGCAATACTTCGCGCACAAGTTTCCGTTCCCAAAGTATGACCTCATCATCATTCCGGAGTTCGCCTACAACGGCATGGAGCACGCGGGCGCGACCTTCCTGCGCGAGGAATCAATCCTCTTCCCTTCCGACCCGACGGCGGCTGACCTCGCCGCGCGCGCCGACGTGATGTTCCACGAGGCGGCGCACCAGTGGTTCGGCGACCTCGTCACGATGCGCTGGTTCGACGACCTCTGGCTCAAAGAGGGCTTCGCCACTTTCATGTCGTACAAAGCGATGGAGGCGTTGATGCCGGAATACGATGCGTGGAAAGTTTTTCACCTCCGCAACAAACCGCTCGCCTACCTCACGGACGTGACGAAGGGCACGACGCCCATCTGGCAGGAGATTGGGAATCTGTCGGCGGCGAAGTCGGCCTACGGCAACATCGTCTACCGCAAGGCGCCCTCGATACTCCGGCAGGCCGAGTTCTATCTCGGCGCGCGGGAATTTCAAAAGGCCGTCCGTCTCGTCGTTAAAGAGCACGCTTACGCGAACGCCGAGTGGGCCGACCTCGTCCGCGCTTTCGAGCGAACATCCGGCAGAAAACTGGACGTGTGGGCCGACGCGTGGGTGAAGCGGCGCGGGATGCCGGACGTGCGCGTGAAGTGGAGCGTGGACAGGGGCGGGCGCGTTCGCGCCTTCGCCGTCGAGCAGCAGGACGCGCTCGGCGAAGGCGGCGCATGGCCGATGAAACTCGAACTCGTCTTGAGGCGTCCGGGACGCGGCGACTCCCCCGGCAAGTTGGCGACGGTGACGCTGGACGGGAAAGATTCGACGCGGGTCAAAGAAATAATCGGCACACAGGCGCCGGTCTTCGTCTTCGCCAACCACAACGATTACGGTTATGGGCGCTTCCTACTCGATGACGTGAGCCGCGCCGCCGTCGTCCGTGACTTTGGACAGATCAAGGAGGGTTTCCTGCGCGCGCTCCTGTGGGGTTCGCTCTGGGACAGCGTGCGCGAGGCGGAGCTGGCGCCCGCCGACTTTCTCGAACTCGCCATCGAGCACGCCGCGCTAGAAGAGCGTGACGACGTGGCGCTTCAGTTCGTGCTCGCGCGCGTCCAGACGGCCTTCCTTCGTTATCTCTCCGGCGCGCAGCGGCGCTCGCTCGCGCCGCGCCTCGAAGGGTTGATTCACGAACGGATGCTGAAGGCCGAGAGCGCCGGGGCGCGCATCACCTACTTCCGCACCTTCCGCGAAATCGCGACGACCGATGAGGCGCGCGCGAAACTGACGGACATCCTCGACGGCAAACTCCAAGTGCCCGGCATGACCCTGCGCTCGCGCGACCGCTTCGACATAGCGCGGGCCTTGCTGGCATCGTTCGGGACGAGCGAGGCAGACGAACAACGCGCCTCCTCCCTGCTCGAATCCGTCATCAAGCAGGACGCGAGCGATGACGGTCGCCGCTACGCTTATGCCGCCCTCGCCGCGCGGCCCGCGCCGTCGGTCAAGCAGAAGTATTTCGAGCAGTACCTCAACGATAAAGAGCTGGCCGAGAGTTGGATCGAAGCGAGCTTCGGTCCCTTCAACACGCCCGCGCAAGACGCGCTCACGCTCCCCTATCTCGAACCCGCGCTGAAGGAACTGCCGAACCTCAAACGCACGCGCAAAATCTTCTTCGTCAACGGCTGGCTCGCGGCCTTCATCGGCGGCCAGTGCAGCGCGGAGGCGGTCGGCGTGGTGCGGAACTTTCTCGCGCGTGAGCAGGCGCTCGACCGCGACCTGCGGCTCAAGGTGCTCGAAGCCGCCGACGGGCTGGAGCGCTGCGTGCGCGTCCGCGCGAAGTATGCGGGCGAGTCAGCCGGCGCGCGTCTCTCGACGCCGTGATAAACTGAGCGCAAAAGATTTCTCCTGTAAGGATCGCTTGGCAACGTAAGGAGTCCGTGAGATGGCAACCGAAATGTTAGAGCAGACAGAACCGACCCTCACGCGTCGCCGCGCCCCCATCGAGGAGTTTTGGGCGCTGCCTGAGTCCGTGATTCCCACTGAATATATCAACGGAGAAATCATCATGGCCCCCACCCCGACCGCCGCCCATCAGAGGATGTCACGAAAAATCTCTACCGCCCTCAGCGAGTTTGTCGAGGGGAACGGACTGGGCGAGATTTTCTATTCTCCGCTCGACGTTATTCTGCCGACGGGCGATGTTGTTCAACCTGACATCTTCTTCCTCGCCACGAAACAGGCGGAGCGCGCCTTACTGGACAAGCGCGTGTACGGCGTGCCTCCGTTGGTCGTGGAGATACTTTCGCCCGGCTCAATCACACTCGACACTATTACCAAGCGTCATCTTTATGAGAAGAGCGGCGTGCGTGAATACTGGATTGTTGATGTCGAGAAGCAGAGCATCGCACAGCTCGTGCTCCGCAAGAAGCACTACGCGCTGGCGGAGATTTCGGAGGACGGCACAATTTGTGGGGTTGTGCTTGCGGGATTCGAGATGAATGTTGGCAAGTTGCTGGGAGTGCGGTAGGGTCAGGGGTTCGGTGATGGACAAGGCGGGGACGTTTCGCGTCGTCACATACAACGTACATAAGTGTCAGGGGCTTGACCGGCGGGTGCGGCCCGCGCGCATCGCGTCGGTGCTGCGCGAACTGGACGCGGACGTGATCGCCATGCAGGAGGTGGTCAGCGTCGAAGACGGCGCGCGGCGCGAGTTGCATCAGGCGCGTTTTATCGCCGAGGAGTTAGGCTATGACTACTTCGTCGGCGAGAACCGGCGCCACCACGGAGGAGCTTACGGCAACGTCATCCTCACGCGGCTCGCCGTCGAGCGCCACTGCAACTACGACATCACTTGGCGCGGGCGCGAGCCGCGCGGGTGCCTGCGCGCGGACTTGCGACTCGCCGAAGGCGCCGTCGTCCATGTCTTCAACGCGCACCTCGGCACGGCCTTCGTCGAGCGACGCCATCAGGGGCGCAAGCTCGTGAGCGAGGAGGTGCTCCGCCATCCGCAACTCCGTGGGCCGCGTGTCGTCGTCGGCGACTTCAACGAGTGGACGCGCGGCCTCGCGACGCGCCTCCTCGCGGAAGAACTCGTGAGCGCGGACCTCAGCCGTCATCTTCGCCGCCGACGCACCTATCCGGGGCCGCTCCCCTTCATGCACCTCGACCACGTCTACCACGACCCCGTGCTCGAACTCGAACGCCTCACGCTCCACCGTGGCCTCACCGCGCTCGTCGCCTCCGACCACTTGCCGCTCGTCGCGGATTTTCGGCTGCGAGCGGTTTGAAAGTGCTCGGCTGGGTTTGCGGTTGAGCGGATCGGGAAGCGGGATTTAACGCGGAGGACGCAGAGACGCGGAGGGCGCGGAGATTTGAAATTCTTCTTTGCGTTCTCCGCGTCTCTGCGTCCTCCGCGTTGAGATGATCGCCCGTGACACACAATTCCGAATTGATTTAGCGGGACTGTTCGAGAGACCGGCCCGCGCTGTCCGTGAGCCGCAGGCTGTCGAGAATGGCATGGAAGAGTTTTTCGTCGCCTTCGCGGAAGTGGATTTTGGAGAAGTGTATATCAATCCACACGTCGTCGCTTTCGTTGCGTTTACTTTTTCGCCAGCACGACGGGCGCTTCCTCGCTGGCGCGGACGCGCCCGTAAAATTCGCGCACGGCCTTGTACTGCTCGGCGGGGATGGTGGTGGCAAGTTGCACGAGTTTGCGCGTGAAGACGAGGTGGCCTTCCTTGATCTCATAGCTCGCCGCGTAGGCGCCGAATTCGGAGTTGATCTTGATGCCATCCGGCATCTCGTCCACGGCGAAACCTTCGGGGAGTTTGACGCGGACGGTTTCGGAGAAGGTTTCGGCTTCGAGCACGACGGGGTGCTTGCGCGTCGGTTCAGGGAGCCAGACGGAGTAGCCGCGCGCGACGACCGAGGGCTTGAAGACGAGCAGGCGATCCATCATGGACTGCGCGTAACGGTCGGCGACGAACTCCATGTCGAGCGCGAAGCGTCCGCCCGCGTGGTCGTCCACCGGCTCGACCTTCGAGAGCCGCGCGCCCGTCGCCGTCCCCTGCGTAATCCAGCGCTCGACGGCCTTGCCGAATTCGGGACGCGAGCGCCCGTTAAAGACGCGCCGCCAGTAGACGGCGGCCTGCCCGACCGAGCGGTCGCTGACGGTCGCGCGGATGGCGCCCGTCGCGTCGAGCGTGACTTCGGTCGTGCGCTCCAGACGGTTCGCGTCCGGGGGCGTGACGGGCATCCGCAGGAGCGCGGTCGTCTCCTTCGCGTCAATCAGCGCGAGGCTCCCCTGCTCGTGGTCGGGCAGATCACCGACCGGCGTGCTCTCGTCGGTGGCGTCGAAGATGAGGAGGCGACCGAGTTGTGGGTGCGTGACGATGGTCGCGGCCTCGGTCTCGGCGTTGACCTTGACGGCGATGATGCAGTGATTGAACTGACCGGGCGCGGGCCACTCCTCGCGGACGTAAGAAGGGTCGCCGGAGTAGATGCTGACGAGGTAGGACTCGACGCCGACCACCTTCAACATCGCGCGCATGAGGTTCGCTTTGTCCTTACAGTCGCCATACTGCTTGGCGAAGACCTCCGTGGCCGGGCGCGGGCGATAGCCGCCGCCGCGTCCGATGTCGGTCTGAATCGAGATGTACTGGATGCCCTGCACGTAGCGCCCGATGGCCTGAATCTTTTCAAGCTCCGTCTTGGCGCCCGCCGTGAGCGCGCGCGCCTTCGCCGTGAGCGCCTCATCCACGGTCGCCTGTGGGGCTTCGATCTCGCTCATGTAACGCGCCACGTCCGCCCACGACTCGAAGGTGCGGCCCGCGAAGGGCGTGCCCGCCGCCGGGTAGTAGCTCACGGCGAGACGCGGGGCGAGGTTGGCGAGGCTCGGCGCGTTCGGCTCCTCTTCGATGTGCGGGAGATTCCTTAGCTCCCAAGTGTAGGTCGTTCCCGTCACCGCCGGCTCGATCTTCGGGGCGTTGAAGATGATGCCGGAGGCGCGCCAGCCCGCCGGGAGCGTCAGCGTGAAGCGCGAGACGAGCGTCGGCAGCTCGTCCTGAAAGGGCCAGCGTTCCTGCGTGAAGACGGTGCGCTCCTCGGAGATTGATTGATAGCCGAAGACAGCGCCGGGGCCGTCCACGTCGCCGCCCGCCAGAATCACGCGGACGCGCACCTCGTTGTAGACATCATTGTCCACGAACGCGAGGTCAGCCGTCTGGTCTTTGCCATACTTTTTGACCTCGCCCGTCGCGCGGATGAGCCACGCCTTCATCTCGCGCACCTTGCCCGCGTTCGTCAGATACGACTCGCGCGCAACGGCCTCTTTGTGCCCCTCGCGGGTGAGGATGCGGACGGCGTAGTTGGTGGTCGTGGTGACGCGCCCATCCTCGGCGACCGTCACGTTCTGCTCGCGGTAAAGGACGACCGCCGGCACTTTCTTGTCGTAACCGGGGGCCGAAGTCGCGGCGGCCTGTTTGAGCCACGCGGGGAGTTCGTCGCCGGCGGGCGTCGCGGCCACGGGCAAAGCGGCCAGAACAATAAGGGCGAAACATAAACCAATCCGACGGTGCAGCATCTTTCTTGAACCTTTCTTGTACGCTATCGGCGCGGGCCTCTCTCGTCAGAGGCCCGCGCCGACGGCGGCGGGGCGTTGAGTGTCGCGCCGATCAGGACGGTCAGTTCGAGGACGTGGCGGCGGGGGTCACAACCTGCTTGAGTGAGATGCTGTGTTTGTCCTGCTTGTGCACCTCGTCGAAATAGTTCTTAAGCGGGTTGTAATTCACCGTCTGGAAGAGCAGCGCGCCGCCGGCCTGCCCCGCGCCGAAGTAGAAGTTGCGTTTATAGACGAGCGCGCGGTTGTCGGTCGTCACGCCGAGCGAGGGCTTGTACTGGCTGATCGGGCCGGGGTTGATCGGCAGCGGCGCCTCAGCGTTGTCGAGGGCGAAGCCTTCGGGCAGCTCGATCTCGACCATGTCTTCTTCCGCCCACGGATAATGGAAGTAGACGCTGTAGGTGCGCGCGGCGGTCGGGAAGAGCGCGCCCAGACCGCGCTGGAAAAATGCCGGCTGGAGGAAGAGACGCTTGCCGGTGCGCTGCGCGTAGCCGGGCACCTTCACGCGGAAGCTGTAAACGAAGGGCTTGATGGGGTCGTTCACGTTCTCGATTTTGACATCCGAGATTTCGATGCCGCCCATGCGCGCCTTGAACTTGCCCTTCAGAATCTCCTCGCGCGAGGCGGGCGACTCGTCGTCGTTATCCTCCTTCATGTCGGCGGCGAAGTGGCCCGTGTACTCGATCCGCACTTCACCTTCGAGCGTCCCGTCCTCGGCCAGCTTGAGCTTGGCCTTACGCTTCTCCATGGACTTTTCCGGCGCTGAAATCGGACTCGAAACCCAGACCGGCTCCTTCGAGTCGGCGATGAGCGTGGGGATGCCTTCCTCCTGCCAGCGGAGCATCCCGAAGGGAACGTAGGTGCTCGCGGGGTTGAATAAACGCCACGAGTCGCCGACGCGCACGGCGATGCTGGTCGGGTCAATGAAGTAGTCGGTGGTCAGGTTCTGGTCGAAGAAGAAATCGCTGCGGTCGGAGGTACAGGCGACGCGCACGTCGAAGCCGGAGGCCGCGGCCAGCGCGCCGAAGAGCGCGTCTATATCCTGATCCGTCCCGATGCCGCGCTTAAGCGTGTCCGCCGGCGACTTGTTCTCCTTCAGCTTCTTGATCTGGTCGGGCGTTAGCCCCGAAGCGTCGTCATAGACGCGTTTGATGTTGGCGCGCACGTAGTCGAAGAGGCGTTCGAGCTTCTGCTCCGGCGTCGTCGCGTCGCCGACAGCCTCGGCGGCGACCTTCTTCACGTCGTCATTGACCTTGAGGAGCGACTTCGTGTCCTCATGGACGCGCTTGGCGTAATCCTTCCAGAACTGGTCGGGCGTGTTCTTCTTGTCCGGCGCGTAATAGACGAGCATCCACGGGCGAACGGCATCTTCGGGCGGCATGCGCGGCTCCTCGCGGAAGGCCGGGACATTCGACATTGATGTACTGTGCGAGCCGTCCTTCTCCTTGACGAAGGGCGTCATCTGACCATAGAAGGTTTGCGCGCGCAAGCCGACGGCCCTGCCTTCGGAGTCCACCAGCCGGTCGCCGTAAGGCTTGATGTAATACTTGACGAACTGAGCGGGAATCTCGCGCGAGAAGTAGAAGCGGTTGTAAGGGCTGATGCCGCTACGGACTTCGCGCCAGCGGTACTCGATGATCGCGCCCGGCTCGACCGCGGGCATGGCGAACGATTTGGCCTTGACCTTAAGGCCGCTCGCCTTCACCACGTCGCGCTCGAAGATGTCTTCCTTCTTCAACTCGACGATTGAGCCGTCGGGCTTGATGGTGCGCCCGGCGATGTCCTTGATCTGTATCTCGCGTCTGCCGATCTTCGCGGCGGGGATGTCTATGCGGCCCTGCGATTCACGCCCGCGCTCGGTGAAGATTTTGATGCGGATGTAATGGTTGAGCACCGTGCCGAGGTCCGAGCCTTTATCTTCGTGCGCGACTCTCACTTCCCAGAAGATGACTTCGGCGTCGGCGTCCTTGTCCACGATGGGCGCCTTCATGGCGAGGTGCGCGGGGTCAACTGGCTTCCAGTCGTCGCCGACGAGCGCCGAGGCCGAAGACGCGGCGCAAATGATTACGAGGCAGGCGGCGAGCAGGCGGCGCCGGCCATAATGAGGGATGCGAAGGAACTTCATAAAATACCTCTTGGATTGTCTTTGTGAACGGAGCAGGCAGCGGCGTTAAAAGGGTTAAAGTTTGAGCGACAACACTTGAATGAGGTGTCGCGCCGGGAGACAGGAGGGGATTTTATGACAGCCGGAGTGCGGCGCGCAAGCGGAAAACTGGATGAAATACAGGATTATGCAGGAGCGGACGGGGAGAAGGGGAGAAGGGGAGAAGGGGAGAAGGGGAGAAGGGGAGATGTTTGACGATGCGGTTCCTGTCTCCGTAGTCTCCCCCTCTCCTCGTCTCCCCATCCGCTTTTACTTGACGATGACCGTGCCCGCCATGTCGTGCCCGCCCGCGCCGCCGTGGAACGTGCAGTGGTACGGGTAGCTGCCCTTCTTGGTGAACTTGTGGCTGAAGGTCTTCCCGGCGGAGAGCGTGGGCGAGGAGAACGAATCGTTGTCAGCGGTGACGGTGTGCGCGCCGGCTTCGTTCGTCCACGTGACGGTGGCGCCGGGCTTGACGGTGATGGTCTTCGGCTGGAACTCGAAGTTCTTGATTGTGACGCTCGCTGTCTTCGTGTCGCCCTTCCGCGGCGAGGCCGCGACGACGAGACAACATGCGATGAGCGCAAGCGCGGTGATGAAGGTGTTGAGCCTCACGATTGAATCTCCTCTGTCTAAAAAAAGTCGTGGCGGGTCGGTCGCGGGCCGCGCGGCGCGTTCTGGTTCTCTTGTCCGGTACCATTGGAGCGAAATGTTACTGGCATTTCGCTCCAATGGCATTTAGCGGGATGGGACACGTCGGACCACACACATGTCGCCCCTGACGTGGTTGTGAATACGGTCTCTTCGTCCGGCTCTCAGGCTGCTAACGAGACGGCAAGCAGTCTAAAGTCTGTCCTCCAAACCCTCCGCCTGCCGCTCTTCGGATTAAAGTGCTCCGCCTCGACGCGAGTGCGTCAGTCGGAAGCGCCCGGCCTACATCTTCTCCTTACCCTTCTCCTTCATCTTCCCTTTCGGGAACGGTCCCATTTTCACCTTCTTGTCGTCGAGCGGCGGAGCGGGCTTGAAGTTGTCCGGCAAGGGCGTTCCCGTCGCGTCGCCCTTGACCTCGACGATCTGATCCTTCAGCGGCCCGAGGATGCCGAGCAGTTCGTTCTTCTCCGCCTCTGGGACTTTGAAGTGGTCGAGCGTGTCCACGAGATGGCCGACGAGCGCGTTGAACTCGCCCTCGGTCACGCCCATGTGCATGTGCGACTCTTTCATTGACTTGCCCGTGTATTTGCAGGGGCCGCCGGTCGCCGCGCAAACCTGTTCTTTGAGGTGAAAGAGCAGGCGCGGCGCATTGGACTTAGCGAACTTCATGTTGATCTTGTCGTCCTTGAGAACGCGCCCGGCAAAGTCATCAACCACCGCCGAGATCGCGGCTTCGCCGCCGAGCCGTTCGTAGAGCGACTTTTGCATCGTGGGCTTGGACATTGAGCATTGCGCCGAGGCTTGCGCCGCGAACGCGCCAGACAGGAACAGAGCCAGTGCAAGGGCTTTGAACTTCAGCATAATCTCTCTTCTCCTTCTTGGGTTTCACGTTTGAGGGTTACAACCGCATGGTAGAGCGCGGTTATTTTATTCCGATTCCGGTTAAGTGCAAGTTACGAACTAAGCTACGATGCGATTATAGTGAACGGATTTTTCGCTTTCGCATAATTTCTTGCTAAATAGAATCCGCCGGAAGTTACCGCGGCGGCCAAACTCGGCAGCGGTGTGAACGCTCACGTCGGGGTCTCCCGTCGCGGCCTGCGAAACAGGAACAAAGTAAGCCGCACGGTTAGCGCCGATGTCGAAATGCGCGGCTTCGATCCGTCCCGTCGCCGTCGCCGGCGTTCCATGCTGATGCCTGCCCCTCGGAGTGTGGAAAAATAATCGCGGGCGGTGAGGCCGGGCAGAGCATGACGGAACAATCGCGCATCCGCGCCGGCCCTGTCGCATCGAAATTCGCTATAACCGTTCCGCGCTTTCGACGGTGAGTAACCGCGTGACGGTCTCGGCTACCACGAGCACGTCCCCCGGCTTATGCAAAAAGGCGTCCACGCCCGCGCGCCACGCCGCGGTCTCGACATCGCTGGCCGAGAGCATGATGATCGGCGTGCGCCGGCGGTGCGAGAGCCGCCGCGCGCGGCGCGCAAGCTCCAGACCGTTAACGCCGGGCAGGTCGTAATCGAGCAGCAGCAGGTCGTAGTGAGTGTCGCCGGTAATTTTTTTCAGGGCCGTCGTCCCGTCGGCGCAACTCTCGACGCTCCACCCTTCCAGTTTCAAAGTCTCCTTCACGGTGCCCGCGACCAGCTCGTTGTCCTCGACGTGCAGGACGCGGACGGGACGCGCCTGCGTGTCCGCCGTCCGGGGCAGAAGTTTGTCGGGGTCACGAATGATGCTGCGTTTGCGGGGTACGATGGGCGCGTGCCGCAAACCCCTGTGCCTCTTGGTGAGCAGGTCGCCCAAGCTCTGGTGGTGATTGAAGCCGAGCAACTGCGCCGCCCGCGAGATGACGCCGCCCGCGTCTTTGAGCGCGCGCTCGATCAGGAATCTTTCGTAGCAGCGCATCTCTCGCTTGAAGGAAAAGCCCTCCCACGTCGGAGGCAAGCCGAACTTTTCGGGTCGGACCTGACCGGCGAACTGAGACTGTGTCAGCAGCACCTTCATCAACGAAACGGAGCACGAGAGCAGGCGGCGGATGACGCCCTGATGCTGCGTTTTGGCGAGTAACTCGTTGGCGCGTTCATACATGGCGACCAACTCGCCGGGCGCGAGGTGCGCGCTTAGTTCTTCGATGACTGTGAGCGCCGCCTGCCCCGCGCCTTCGAGGTCGCCCGCCCGCTCCGCCACGAGGATGGCGTTTTGAAGCGTCAGGCGCGCGTGGACATGGCGCCCCGCCCTCGCCAGCGCGACGCCGTGCGTCGTCAACGCCTCGGCCAGCAACGCCTGCTCGTCGCCCTTCTCCAGCGACCGCACGGCTGAATGCGCGGACTTCTCGGCCTCCTCGTTCCGGCCTTCGGCGAGCAGCACCCGCGCGCGCGTGTCGTCCACCTGCGCCGCGCTGCCGTGGTCCTTGAGCCTCGCAAAAATCTTCCGCGCGCGCTCCACGTGCTCGTGCGCCTCGGCGAACCTGCCCACTTTCGAGAACAACATGGCGAGATTGTTCTCAACGCGGGCGTGGAAGCGTTCGTGCCCTGCCTTTTCAAAATGGAAACTCGCCGCCGTAAATTCCAAGAGCGCGCGATCAATGTAATCTTCACGGCCTTCCGCCAAGCCGAGGTTCTTAAGCACAAGGGCATAGCCGACGTGAAAATTTCCTTTGAGCGCATGGTTGCTGATTTTTTCAAAAAAAGGCGCGGCGTCAATGTAAACACGTAAGGCGTCGTTGAGTCTGTTCGCACCTCTCTCAACTATCGCGCTACGAATCAACGCAACTGCTTTCACCTCGCCGGCGCTCGCGGACAGTTGGCTCAACACTCCTCTCAACACTATGCGCGCCTCGTCGAACTCACCCTGCCGCCAGTAGCAATAGGCGAGATCGGTCCGGGCCTCCGCTACCTTCTCGGCGTCCCTCAGCGCCTCGAAGAGAGCGATACTCTCGCTAATCAGGTTCTTCGCTGTTTCCTGTGCGCCCTCGACCTGCCTGGCGCTCCCGATACAACTCGTCAGCACGCCGGCCTGCAACAGCACTTCCGCCGTTGCCTTCTGGTCAAGCCCGTCCAGCACGGGACGCTCGCCGACGCGCGACCATAGCTCGCCCATCGCCTCGCGCGCCCCCTCGTAGTTGCCGGAGTCTTCCAGCGTCTTGGAGAGCCGAACGTGCAGCCGTGCCCGCTCGCTGAAGGTAAGGGTCGGGTCGGTTATCCGCTCAAGTAGCTGTTCCGCTAAGTTCATGTGAGGCCGTCCTTTCTGTATGCTTGCAAAAAATTTACATCCCGCGAGACAGAAGCATGTCCTACCTCGCCGGGGCGTCCGGCGGGTGCTAAGATGCGCCCGCGAAACTCGTCTCAGGCGGCCTGTTCAGACTGTGCTTCATCGGGATCGGCCACCCGTAACCTTCACGTTTCAGGAGAACACTATGAAGAATTTTCAACGTCTCTGCGCGTCGGTCGTATTGACTCTCGCGCTCTCCCTGCCCGCGTTCGCGGGCGATATGGATTGCGGGGTCGCGCCGCCCCCGCCGCCGGCCCCGGCTTCCGCCTCGACGCAGGGTGGCATAGAAACCCCGCGCGGGGATATGGATGGCGGCTCCGGCTCGACGGCGACCGCCGGTGATTCGATCATGGAAGCCGCGTTGAGATTACTGCAAAACGTGCTGTCGCTTTTCTAAACAGTTCGATTCAGTCCTGAACCACCCCATGCTGCCGTGACCGATTCACTGGCGGCCCGGTATTTGTGTGTCTAAGCGTGAGCGCCGGAAAGCCGGGAAACGGGAACGCCCGGCGAGGAGCACTCCTGGCGCGAGAGATTAACCGCTTATTAAAAAGTTAGCAACCAATTTGCCCGCCAAACGGAGCTAACTGCGTGGAGCAAGTGTTTTAATTCATCGAACGGCTATGCGATGGGCGCGGGCGACTTCAACTGCTCGCTCACCGGCAGTGTCCACGACGAACTAACGACGAACAGCGGCGCCCTGCTCTTTATCGTCTCGCCCAAAAGCTACGAAGTGTTAGAGGAGAGCGACGAGTCTCCGCGCCTCTAAACGAGAGATCGAGTAAAAAAGGTCAAAGGCAAAAGTGAAAGCCACTTGCTCTTCACTTTTGCCTTTGACCTTTTTACTTGAGGCTTTTTCAGTTGACCGGGATAGTCACAACCGTCGTGCCGGCCTTGCCGGCGGGGAAGCGTTTGCCGCGCGCGATGCGGACGGCTGTGCCGCCGAAGGCTTCCGCGCCGGGCGTCGCGCCCGCGACCGAAGCCTGTGTGACGCGACCGTTCTCGTCGTAAGCGATGCTGACCTTGACCGACTTCGGCCCGGCGGCGACCGGGGCGGGTGTCGGCGCGGCTTTGGCGGCCTCGGCTGCTTCTTTCCTCGCTTCATCTTCCGCCTTGCGTCTGCGGCGTTCGCGCTCTTCGCGCTCGCGGCGCGCAGCCTCGGCTGCCGGGTTGGGGCTGGCCGGAGCGGAAACCGCCTCGCCATTCGGAGGCGCCACTGCCTCAGCGGGCGCAGGCTCCGACGGAGCAGCGGGGGGAGGCGCCGGCGCCAGCGAAGCCGCACCGCTCTCCGCGGGTAGGCTGCCGGAGCCACCGACGAGCGGAATCGCGGCGACCGCGCAAGCGATGACGACGCTGGCGACCGCGCCCAACACCATCCACTTCTTGCGGGAACCGCCGGCTTCAGCCACGCCGTCAACCATGAATGAAGGGAGCGCGTTCGAAGAGTCGGACGAAGCGACGTTCTGGCCCGCGTCTTTCCCTCCGTTCTGTTCGCCGAGACGCTCAACGTGATCCATCATCACGGCCATTTCGGTCTCGGAATGCGCGCAGCCCACGAAAGCATCGGCGTCGCTTGGCGAGAGTCCCTCGTCGAGCCGGCGCAGACCTTCGAGCACGACCTGCGTCCACGGTTCGTTGATCGTCCGGCGGGTCGGCAGGACTTCCGGACTGAAATCGAAGGCCGCGTTCGGCAGCGTCAGCGAATAGTAGACGGCCTCTGGTCCGGAGAGCGCTCCCACCTTCGCGTCCACCAGTTCGCCTTCTTTAATGAAGAAGACGCTGTGCCCGCGTTGGTAGTCAATCTTGAGCCGCCCGGTCTTGCGCTGATTGCAGAAGAACTCGATCAACTCCGCCAGCGACATGTCACTCAACTGTCCGGTCAGTGCCATGGGTTCAATTCCTCTTTGTAGTTTAGTCTGGGGCTATTCTTCGTTACTGGACTAGGTTGAAGTTATAGGTGATCGTGCCGGTGACCCTGACGGGCTGACCCGAAAGAAGAGTGGGCGAGAACTTCGCGTTCTTCGCGGCCTGCTCGGCGGCCTGCTGCAACAGCGCCGGGCCTTTGACGGCATTCGCTGAAATCACACTGCCTGTCACGTCAATCACCACTTGCACCTCGACGACGCCAGACAAGCGCGAGCGCCGGGCGAATTCAGGATAGGTCGGAGCAGGCATCTTCAAAGCTTTGCCGTTGAGGATGCCGCCCGAGATGGGTTTCAGCGGGCCGCTCCGGACGGGACGCGGCGCGGCGGCGGGAGCTTCGCCGTCGGCCTTCACGACGGGGCCGGCGACGGCGCCATTGGCGTTCGCCGTCATCCCTACCGGAGCGGCGGCGACGGGCTTATCCCCCATGGCGAGGTTGATCGGCGCGGAAGCCGCGGACTTGTTCTCTTTTTTGGCGACGACTGGCGAGGCCGGATTCGCCACTGCGGCTGATGCCTTGAGTTGCGCGTCGGCGTTCGAGTTCGCGGGAGCGGCGGCGGGAGAAGGCGTGACGGCGGAAGGCGCGGGCGACGCGGAAGGCTGCGACATCTTGGCGATCATCGCCTCGTCGAGGTAGTAGGCGATGGTGCGGTAGGTGACTTCGGTCGGCTCGTAGTTGAGCTTGCCGCCTTCGACCATGGCAACGTGCGTCGTCATCTTCGTCCAGTTGCCGACGGCGTCGAACTCGTAGGTGTATAGCTCTTTGGACTGAAGCGAACCATCGTTGTTCGTCAGCGTCATCTCGACGATGTTGCCCTTGTCGTCGTACTTGTAAACCTCTTTGCCCGTCAGTGACTCGCCCGCGGCGAGGAAGTAGGCGTTGTCGAGCTTGACGCCCTTGTTGTCGTAAGTCGTCGTCTCGAGCAGGACGCGCGGCCCCTCCAAAGGCTTGGCATTTTTCACCGTGATCTTCGCCGTCTCGGTCTTCACGCGGCGCACCGGCCCCAGCAGGCCATCCTGTTCACGGTCGCTCCCCTGAATCGTCAAGGCGAAATACGAGAAGTGTTTCCCGCTGACCGCTGCCGGTGTCGGCGCATTCCCAGAGGCCGCGACGCCAGAGCACGCCACGGAAAGAATCACCAAAAAGGCCGGATTCATTCGTCTCAACATCACATTTACTCCTGATTTTTCGTAAAGCGAGAGGTTCGCTGGGCAGGATAAGCATTTCATCACGGAGCCGGCAGGGGGGCCGTCCCGGTCTGTACACCACACGCGCCGACAGCCAAAATTTAGGAAGGAGGCTGCCAAAGCATTCTGTTTGTTTGGTCGCTCAGGCGGACAGCGTCCCGACGTGGAGTCGTTCCCACCTAAGGCTCTTGATTTGAGGTGTTACAGGTAAGTTGGCGCACGTAAGAGCTTAATCCCTTTCAGGCTCTCACTTCTGGTCTCGCAATGAGAAATACCCTTGTTCTCTCGACCGCCACCTAATTCGCTCGTGACGGCAGAGATATTATACATATTAATCATAGTTTGTCTAGGATAAACATCGGCCAAACTAATGATTCTTTAGCCTCAACGTGAAATCTCTGGTTTCCCCACATCCGGGTAGGCGGAAAGCAGAGCAGCGATTGAGTCAATCACGCGCGAACCGGAGCCTCTCCGTGTATCATCGTTGCAGATGATCGAGAAGGCGAGCGGCTCGCCGTCGGCGGTCAGCGCGTAGCCGGACAGGGCGCTGACGTGAGTGAAGCCGCCGGTCTTGGCGGCGATGCGACCGGAGGCCGTGGAGCGGCGCATACGATATTCGAGAGTCCCGTCCTGTCCGGCGATGGGCAGCGACGCGCGGAAGCGTTCGGCGGCGGACGCGCGGGACATGTAGATAAGCAGGCGCGTCGTCGCTTCGGGCGTGATGAGATTAAAGTGCGAGAGGCCGGAGCCATCACGCAGCGAGAGCGCAGAGGTGTTCGCGCCCGCGCGTTCGAGCCACTGACGGACGACGGCGAGGCCGGCGACATCCGTGTGGCGGAGACGCATCCGCGTGGGTTCAGGGTCGGGGGCTTCGTTGCCGCGCTCGCGGCCCACGGCGCGCAGCAGCAACTCGGCTTGCAGGTTCAGGCTCTTCTTGTTCGTCTCGCGCAGAGTCTCGCCGAGCGGCCCGCTCGTGACCGAAGCGAGTTCGACCGCGCGCGTGGTGTCGAGCCTTGCCGTCTCCGGC
>JBGTBQ010000416.1:0-7261 GCA_041749275.1 Pyrinomonadaceae bacterium
GGCTCGCCGGTCTCCGCGAACATCTCCTTGATGACGCCGACGCTCGAAAGCATGGCCGTCGTCTCGACGGGCATGAAAATGACCTTGGCATTGTTCCCGCGTGACATCTCTTTCAGGCTCTCGATGTAGCGCTGCGTGATGAGGTACTGCGCGGGGTTGCCGTGATCGAGCATCACGCGCGCGACCTGCTCGATGGCCTCGGCCTCGGCTTCCGCGTTGCGGAGCCGCGCCAGCGCCGCGCCCTCGGCTTGCAGGATGGCCGACTGTTTCTCGCCCTCGGCGCGCGTCACCGCCGCCTGCTTCTCGCCTTCGGCGCGCGTGATGGATGCCTGCTTGTCGCCCTCGGCCTGTAGGACAAGCGCGCGGCGGGTGCGCTCGGCGGTCATCTGCTTCTCCATCGTGACACGCACGTCCTCCGGCGGCGTGATGTTCTTCACGTCCACGCGCGTGACCTTCACGCCCCACTTGTCGGTCGCTTCGTCGAGGCCGATGCGGAGCTTCGCGTTGATCTGGTCGCGCTGCGAGAGCGTGTGATCCAAATCCATATCGCCGATGACGGCGCGCATCCCCGTGATGGTGAGCTGCACAATCGCGCCGATGAGGTCGGCGACTTCGTAGACGGCCTTGATCGGGTCGGTGATCTGCCAGTAGACGACCGAGTCCACGTGAATCGTCACGTTGTCGCGCGTGATGACGGGCTGCGGCGGGAGGTCTATGTACTGCTCGCGCAAATCAATCGAGGCAAGACCGGGTCGCACGTTGGTCCAGTAGACGCCGCGCGGCTTATCGAAGAAAGGGATGAGCACGTTTAGCCCGCTCGCCGCCACACGGTTAAAACGCCCCAGTCTCTCCACGAGAAGGACGGTTGACTGCGGCACGATCTTGATGGTCTTCGCGGCGACCACCAGCGCAGCGATTCCGAGGAACATCAGGATGAAGAGAAACAAGATACCTTCCATATCGGCCTCCATTCGGCGTTACTGACTTTAAGCTGACTGCTTCGCGGCACAAAGACTATAGCGGATTCGGGCAATCGTTTGAAATGGTTTCGGGAGGCGGTCGCCAGCCGCCCAGCGCTTCTTCGACGGCGCGCGCCGCAATGAGAACCTCTCGCTCCGCGAAAGGACGCCCGACGATCTGCACGCCGATGGGCAAGCCCTCGCTGCTCAACCCGGCGGGCACGGACGCGGCGGGCAGGTCGAAAACGTTGAACGCCTGCGCGTAACCGAAGGCGCGGAACACGCCAATCTCTTCGCCGTTCACGGAAGCCTTGCGCGCTCCATGCTTGAACGCGGGAACCGCGCCGACCGGAGCGATGATGAGCGGCGTCGTTTCCATCCACTTCAACAACTCTTGGCGCACGCGGTCGCGCTCCGCCCATGCGGTGAAGTATTCGTCAAGCGAAAGCGGCTTCGCGCTCGAAACACGTTCCAGCAGAACGCGCGCGGCAGGCCCGGCGTCGCCCTCTCGCCCGTCGTAAACATCGCGGACGAATTTTTGCGTGAAGGTCGAAAAGAGCGCGAGCCATATCTCAGTCCCACGCGCAACACCCGGCGGGCGCTCCTCTATCACCGCAAGCCCGGCGTTTTTTAAAGCGTCCGCCGCTCGCACGACAGCCGCGCGCGTTTCATCCGTCACCGTAACGACGCCGTCATCCGTATACCACGCGCAGCGTACTCCTCGAAGAGCGGCGATGTCATCGAGGCCGAATCCCGGTCTTTCATCACACAGCGACTGAGTTTCGCCAGTCAGCGCCGCGAAGAGGAGCGCCACATCTTCCACGCGACGCGCAACCGGCCCCAGACTCGCGGCGAGCGCGAACGGCCCTTCGACGGGCGGGAAGTGGCCCGTTCCCGGCACACGTCCCGAAGTCGGCTTCAATCCCGCCACGCCGCAGAAATGTGCGGGGATGCGAATCGAACCGGCCAGATCACTGCCCAAACTTCCGGCACTCAAGCAAGCGCTCACCGCCGCCGCGCACCCACCGCTCGAACCGCCCGGCGTGCGTGTCAAATCAAAAGGGTTATTCGTCCGCCCGTAGACCGGATTGTCGGACACGTAGTCCAGCGCCAGCTCCGACGTGTTCGTCTTACCGAGAATGATCGCGCCCGCCGCGCGCAGCCGCGCCACCGCCACCGCATCCGACTCCGGGACGAAGGCCGCACGAATCTTCGTGCCTGCCGTCGCCGGTAAATCGCGCACCTCAATCGTGTCTTTAATGGTGATGGGGAGGCCGTGGAGCGCGCCCGTCGCCTCACCGCGCATGACGGCGGCCTCCGCCTCACGTGCTCTCTCAAGAACATCAGGCGCGAGCGACACGACCGCGTTCAGACGCGGGTTCACGCGCTCGATTCTTCGCAAGTGCGCCTCGACGACTTCGACCGGCGAGACCTCGCGGCGACGAATCATTCCCGCAAGACACGCCGCCGAGTATGCCGTCAGATCATCACTTAAAATGTTCAAAGCCCTAAGTTCACTTTTCAGTTAGTTGGAAAAATCCCACTCCTTCAAATCATCCGGCGAGAGCGCGACGACGAGGAAGACGATTACCCCGGCCAAGAGCAAGACGAATTTGGTGTTCATTATGGCAATTTGCAATTGGATGCGACCACATCAACGACCGTTTAGAGGCGGGCAATGCCCGCCGTCTCAAGTTGAACCGGCGGGCATGGCCCGCCTCTAAACGGTCGCACCCAATTGCAAACCGCTGTAAGAACTGATGGCGTGCAACTCCCATATCATTACTTCGTCAACAGCTCGATGAACTTTTGCGCCGCCATCCCCAGCGCGCGGTCACTGCGGTAGATGACGCCGACCGCGCGCGTCCAGTCCGGTTCGGCGAATGGCACGATGGCGAGTTGGCCGCTCCGCTCCTCGTCGAGCACGCTGGGGCGCGGGACGACGGCGAGACCGAGGCCGACTTCGACGGCGCGTTTGATCGTCTCGATGTTGTCGAACTCCGCGACGCGGCGCACCGTGACGCCGTGCGCGCGCAGGATGCGGTCAATGGCGCGTCGCGTCGGGATGTCGCGCTCGAAGTGTACGAAGTCTCGATCCTGCAAGTCCGCCGCGCGCAGTTTCTTGCGCCGCGCAAGTGGATGCTTCGGCGGGCAGATGAGAACGAGGCGGTCGCCCTTGAGCGGCACCACTTCGAGACCGCGTTTCTTTTCGGGAAAGGCGACGACGCCCAACTCGACCGCGCCGCCGATCACGTCGCGCACGACGCGCGTCGTGCGCGAGTATTCGAGATCAATCTTGGCCTGCGGGTAAAGTGACATGAACTCGCGCACCGACGGCGGCAACTCGTGCAGCCCGACGCTGTAGACGGTCGCCACGCGCAGCGTCCCGCTCACCGTGCCGGTCAGCGTCCGCATACTCTCTTCCAGTTGCGTGTAGGCGCGCAAGACCTCGCGGCTCTCCCGGTAAAACGCCTCGCCGGCCTGCGTCAGTTTCATCTCGCGCCGCCCGCGCACGCGCTCCAGCAGACGCCGTTTGAACTTCTCTTCGAGCGCGCGCACCTGCTGGCTCACCGCCGACTGTGTGATGAAGTTGCGCTCCGCCGCCTGCGAAAAGCTCTCCGTTTCGACGAGGTCGCAATAGACTTTCAGCGTTTCAATCTGCAAGGTATCTGATTAGTTCCTCTCAGAATTATTAACAACATTTTTCATTTTACCTTATAGCTCCGCGCGGCTAAACTCAGGATTGAATGCGAGGGGTCTGGCGTCGCCGCCCGTGGCGAATGCGAAGAGATTTTCCGGCGATTGCTTTTCCGCCGCGCGTCGTTATAATCATGGCCGTTCTAACACAAGTTAAAGCCGTTCCGCGCACAACAGCCCCACATCCGCCCACGAGGGGGCTGCACGCGCCCGCCTCCGGCAAAGGAGAAGTATACCCGCGATGGCCGTCCGTCTGAGCCGAACTTTCATCTTGCGTAAGCTCCATCAGCTTTCGGGCATCGTGCCGCTCGGCGCCTTCCTGCTCGAACACCTCTACACGAACTCGAAGGCCGCGCACCCGCAATTCGGGCCGGCCCGCTTCAACGAAGCGGTGGGAGACTTACAGGCAATCCCGTACATCCTGTTGGTCGAGGTGATGTTCATTTTCATCCCTCTGCTCTATCACGCGCTTTACGGACTTTTCATTACCATCGAGTGGCGACCCAACAATCTGTCTTATCCCTACGGGCGCAACTGGTTCTATACCATCCAGCGCATCACGGGGATCATTCTCTTCTTCTTCATCCTCTTCCACGTGCTCAATTTTCGTTTCGGAGTGCTGCCGGGGTTGAACGAAGTCTCCGTCGCGCACCGGCCCGACATGGCTTACCAGATTGTCGCGGGCGAGTTTCGGCTCTGGTGGATCGTCGCCATTTATATCGTCGGCATCGTCTCGACGATCTGGCACTTCGCCAACGGCATCTGGCTCTTCGCGGTTGACTGGGGCATCGTCATCGGCGAACGCGCGCAGCGGCTGACGGGTTACGCCTGCATCGCCTTCGGCGTCCTGCTCTTCGCGCTCTGGCTCAACGTTACGGCGGCTTTTATCTGGAAGGGCGGACTGCTCGGAGACCTCCTCTAAAAAACTATGGCAACGACGAACGGAATTCGCATCGCAATCGTCGGCGGCGGCCTCGCTGGGCTTGCCGCCGCGATGAGAATCGCCGAGGCCGGGCACGCGGTTGACCTCTTCTCGGTCGTGCCCGTTAAGCGCTCGCACTCGGTCTGCGCGCAGGGCGGCATCAACGGCGCGGTCAACACGAAGGGTGAGGGCGATTCGACGTGGGAGCACTTCGACGATACGGTCTACGGCGGCGACTTTCTCGCCAACCAGCCGCCCGCCAAAGCGATGTGCGAGATGGCTCCTTCCATCATCTACCTCTTCGACAGGATGGGCGTCCCCTTTTCGCGCACGAAGGAGGGGCTGCTCGACTTTCGCCGTTTCGGCGGCACGAAGCATCATCGCACCGCCTTCGCCGGAGCCTCGACGGGTCAGCAACTGCTCTACGCGCTCGACGAACAGGTGCGCCGCTACGAAGCCGACGGCAAGGTCAAGAAGTATGAAAGCTGGGAGATGCTCTCGCTCGTGATGGACGACCATCAGGTCTGTCGCGGGCTGGTGGCGATGGAGCGTTCGAGCCTTGAATTGAAAGCCTTCCCGGCGGACGCCGTCATCATTGCGACGGGCGGGCCGGGTCTCATCTTCGGCAAGTCAACCAACTCGATGGTCTGCACCGGCTCCGCCGTCTCGGCCTGTTATCAGCAGGGCGCGCGTTACGCGAACGGCGAGTTCATACAGGTGCACCCGACCTCGATTCCCGGTGAAGATAAATTGCGGCTCATGTCCGAATCGGCGCGCGGCGAGGGCGGGCGCGTGTGGGTTCCGAAGGCGCAGGGCGACAAGCGCAACCCTTCTTCGATTCCAGAGAGCGAGCGCCGCTACTTCCTTGAAGAAAATTATCCGGCCTACGGCAACCTCGTCCCGCGCGACATCGCCACGCGCGAGATTTTTCAGGTCTGTCTCGAAGGCTACGGCGTCGGCGGTGACAATCAGGTCTATCTGGATTTAACGCACATCCCCGCCGAGACTTTAGACCGCAAGCTCGGCGCGATTCTCGAAATCTACGAGATGTTCGTCGGCGACGACCCGCGCCACGTGCCGATGCGTATCTTCCCCGGCGTGCATTACTCGATGGGCGGTCTGTGGGTTGACTTCAACCAGCGGACAAACCTTCCGGGCCTCTTGGCGGCGGGCGAGTGCGACTACTCGATCCACGGCGCGAACCGGCTCGGCGCAAACTCGCTCGTCAGTTGCGTCTACGGCGGCTTTGTCGCCGCGCCCGCCGCCATCGAGTATGCGAAGAACGTCGAGCGTAACGGGGCGGACGGCTCGCGCATTTATGATGCGGAGTTAAAACGGCAGCAGGAGATCAATGAAGGGCTGCTCAAACAGAGTGGCTCTGAAAACCAGTATGTCATCCACGAAGAGATGGGCAAGTGGATGACCGACAACGTGACGGTCGTTCGTTACAACGACCGTCTCAAAGCGACGGACGACAAGCTGCTCGAATTGATTGACCGTTACCGCCAACTCTCGCTCAACGATTCGAATATGTGGGCAACGCACGCGCTGCCGCACGCCCGCCAGCTTCAAAACATGCTCCAACTGGCGCGCGTCATCACGCTCGGCGCCCTGAACCGCAACGAGTCGCGCGGCGCACACTACAAACCCGACTTCCCCGACCGCGACGACGAGAATTTTCTCAAGACGACCATTGCGGAGTTTTCGGGCGAGGGGCCGGTCTTCAGTTGGGAAGCGGTGGACGTAACCCTCGTCGAACCGCGCAAACGCGATTACAGCAAGGGCAAGCAGGACACGGCGAAGGCCGGCGCGGGCGGGACGGCGGAATCCTCTTCGACGAAGGGCGGCGCGGCGCAGGTTCCCGCCCCCGGCGCGGAACAAAAACCCGCGAACTTGTCCGGCCCGGCGGTCTGGGGTCAGAACAAGGAGCAGGTTGACGGCAGCGTGTCGGGCGACATCGAGACGCGAAGCGAGCAGGGTAAATCAATCGAAGACGCAGGGGGTAAAACGGACGAAGTATGAGCACACACATTGACGGACACAGCCACGCTTCAACCGCGCCCCCGAAGTCGGTCGAGATTCGCATCCGCCGGCGCGACGGCAAGGATGCGGCGGCATACTGGGAAACGTTCGCCATCCCCTATCGCGCGAACCTCAACATCATCTCCTGTCTCATGGAGATCAGGAAGAACCCGGTCACGAAGGACGGCAAGAAGACGACGCCGCCCGTCTGGGACATGAACTGTCTGGAACAGGTCTGCGGCATCTGCACGATGGTCATCAACGGCAAGGTGCGCCAGTCCTGTTCGGCGCTCGTGGATCAACTCGCGCAGCCGATCACTTTGGAGCCGATGTCGAAATTCCCGAACGTCCGCGACCTCATCGTTGACCGCTCGCGGATGTTCGAGCACTTAAAGCAAGTTCAGGCATGGATCGAGATTGACGGCACACACGACCTCGGCCCCGGCCCGAAGATGTCGCAGGAGGATGTCGAAGAGCGCTACGCCTATTCGCGCTGCATGACGTGCGGTTGCTGTCTGGAAGCCTGCCCACAGTACGAAGGCGACAACTACATCGGCCCGCAGGCCATCGCGCAGGTGCGCCTCTTCAACATGCACCCGACGGGGAAGATGACGCGCGACGAACGACTCTCCGGCATCATGGGCGACGACGGCATCACCAA
>JBGTBQ010000417.1:0-1962 GCA_041749275.1 Pyrinomonadaceae bacterium
CTCGCGGCTTTCTTCAAGGCGTGGCGGCGCGCGCCGCGAACGATGCGCGCCGCGCCCCCCTCGCTCGTCTTCGCCGTGCTCGGACAGGCCCGCGCCGGCGGACAATTAAGCCCAGAGGAGGAGAGCCGTCTGCTCGCTTACCTGCTCACCTATTGGGCGCTTCAGAGCACGCGAGAGACTTCCGCCGGCGCCTCAAGCCAGCCTTGCGCGTGCCGCGGACGGTCGAAGTCTACGAAGTGACGACACACGGAAGGACTGATTAAAGGAGGATGACATGTCGAGAGATAAAAAGAACACAGGCACGCCACAACAAGGCGAAGAGCCGGAGCAACATCTGGCGGAGGGGAAAACAGTGACAGGCGATGAGGGTGACAAACTCTTCCGCATAGCCATCGAAGGGACGCCGGCGCCCGACCCCCGCAAAGACCCCCACGTAGTTTTCAACGTGGCGGTTGAAAACGTCGCGGAGCTGACGGATCAGAACAGCTTCGAGGACTTTATCAACCTCGTGTTTTGCGGAGAGGGGACGAGCCGCTTCAACGCCGGTGAGATTGAGGAGCTGAGGGACAAAGCCTCCAGAGGCTTGGCGACCGTCCGTGCCTACGAGCTGCTCAAATACGCCACCGAGGCATACCTCGTCTTAGTATGCAGCCTTCGTCTCTCGCCAAGAGAGGGCGTGACGGATGGGTTACCGAATCGGTTGCAACTACAGAAGGAGTTGGGCCAAGAGAACAAACCATTCATTCCGGGCGTCACCGGAACCTCGATAGGCGAGGTGGACCCGCAACTCCTTGAAGAAAAACTGTTCGAATACTTCGGCGGCAACAACGGTGTCATTCCCTACCTCAAGCGGATCGTGAACAGCTTCGGCCTTGCCATGGCAAGAGACAAGAATTCGGTGCTCTGTAACGCCATCCTCGCCGACAGGCTGGGGCCGTGTCCGCTTGAGCTGATCTGGTCTTACTGGCACGAGGAAGGGATGCTCGTGCAGGCCATCAACGCCGTCAGCCTGCGCTTTCAGAACAAATCCACGCGGAACGGGCGCGACCCGCTCGCGCACCTCGCGCTCGACCCCTTGCGGCCCCTCAACAACCTGCTCTGGGGCTACATACAGGACGAGCAGAACCGCCTGACCATCGCGCGGCGCGCCTACGAGTACGAGCAGGAGTACGGTCTGACGATCTACGGCAAGGCCGTGCCGCGGATGCGCCCGGTGGAAAGGCGCTCGAAGTTCATCGAGGCGTTCCACAATCTGCTGCATCTCTCGACCGTCTTCTTCAAAGACCAGTCGAACAACTTCCTCAAGCCGGACCCGTTCCCGCTCTTGAACGCGGCCAAAGAGGTGCACATGATTCTCGCCGAGGGGGCGAACAATCAGTTCGGCGACCTGCCGTGGGCAGCGCGCATCGAGATGATGATTCAGAAGTGGCTCTTGGGGCGGCCTGAGATGGAGCGGTTCCTCGGCGGGCGCGCGATGGTGCCGTACACCGAGAAGTGGATGGCCACCGTTGACACCATGAAGACGTTGCAGGGCTGGTCGGACACGTCCGTCAGATACTTCCGCGACTTGGCCGTGTTCGGCGAGCGGCTCCTGCTCACGCTTCGCTGGGGAGACTGGAGCGACATCAGCGACGCCGTCTCGGCGCAGAATTGGGCCAACTACATGCGTAGCGCGATTCAGGGCTACGTCCACGCCTATCGCGCGGTGACGGGCGTTGACCTTTCGGCCTCCACCAGCTCCGTGCAACTTGCGGCTGAGAGCTACCGGCAGCCGTCCGAACTGCTGCGTAACCGCTTGGTGATGCAGCGGCGACCATAGCCGCGACGGTTTGTAAGGTGCTCGACTTTACCTCCGCACTCTATCTGGGGATGCGGCACGCGAGCGCGGAACTTGAGCCATGGGCGCAACTGACGACCGGCGTGCCCGCCGCTCTCGCCGCGCCGCCCGCCGCCGCCACGCTC
>JBGTBQ010000418.1:0-7616 GCA_041749275.1 Pyrinomonadaceae bacterium
CCCGATCAACCGCGGCGCGCACATCCTCGACCAGCACGATCCGCGTCTCGTGCGTTCCGCTTGTCGCGACGATGCCGAGTGGCGTCCCTGACTCGTTCGTCGCCACCGCGCCAGTCCATGCCGGCGTGGCGCGCGGAGCACGGGCCGTGACTCTGGTCGGGCTGCCGGAAGTCGCGCGCCGGACTTCGACGAGCCGCCCTTCAGCTCGACCCATATCGAGATAGATAGTACCGACTTCGTCGGTCTGCCCCATGTCGCCGGCGAGTTGTGGGGCGGGCGTCGGCGCATAGAGGTGTACGAGTTGTCCGACGGCGGGACTCTCCGTGTGCCCCGAGTCTCCGCTGAGTGTCATAAGCTCTTCCTCGGCTTCGAGCAGCGAGAGGCCGGTGGCGGAATCGAAGCCGACAAAGCTTGCCTTGACGCGCTTGCCTTCACTGCTGACCAGCGTGAATTCGGGGAGGAGCGGCCCGGCGCTTTTGCCTGCGCCGAATAGTCCCGACGGGAAATGCGGCGCCGCGAATGTCTCCAACTCCGCCTCCGCCTGCGGCAGACGCGCCATCACGGAACGTCCATCGTCCGAGACGAAACCCGCGACGATATTCGTGTGCACATCCGTGGCGGACGGAAACTCATCAATCTCCAACGCCGGAGGGCCACTCACCGCGAGCCATGCCAGAAGTTTCCAGCCGCTCAAACGATGAACAACCGTCACCACCTGACGTGGCGGCGGCGGCGCTTTCGGAGCCACCGGAGCAACGGCTGGGCGTTGTGCCATTGGCGCAAGCGCGGGCCGCGACGCCGGTGGCGCGACCGCTTTCCCAGCCGGCGTGACGGCGACGCGGGCTTTCGGAGCGTGGGGCGCGATGGGAGCAGGCGGAGTTCGCTGAAGAGCATCAACCTGTCGCTGTGGCGTGGTTGGCGAAGTGGGCCGCGGAGTCTCCTGCACGCGAGCCTGCGCCGCGCCGCCAAGTGTGAGACAGACGCAAGCCACAACCACAATGTATTGTCCGAATTTCTTAGACATTCGCCTGTAGTCGAAATAACTTCTTAACGATTACCAGACCCCTTCATCGTCCGCCGGAACGGCGCTCGAAAGTTCACGCGCGCGCCCGACAAGATTCTGCGAGCCAAAGCTGACGGGATTCATCGAGAGATGGCGCGGCACACCGGATTCGTCGCGCAGAACGACTCGCAGCGGCTCCGCCGAAAAATTGAGCTTCACATTCGGGACTTTAAAGACTGGCGCGGAACTATACGCGCTATCCACGACCCCGCCCTTTGCTGTTCCAGCTACTTGATGACCGTGGTCAACGACACGCTTCGTGATCGTGCGTTGCCGACGTTGCGGCGCGCGCACTACGTCAACCTTCCGAATGGCATTTATTTCACTGCCCTCAAGTGTAATTTCATTACCTACATTGGCGGCAGACTTTTCCTGCCTCCGGTCGTCGCTGTTTGAAGGCAAAAAGGTAGAGGATGTTTGGAGCAGGGGCGGTTGATTCTCGACTGGCGAACGATTGAAGTAGAACGCTGCCGTGACCGACAGCGCGAAAAAAGATGCGAGCGCGACGGAGCCGAAGCCCGGCGCAAAACGTGTGACAGAGAAACGCCTACCCCGCGCGTTCGACGCCGCGACCATGCGCGCGCGTAGTCGAAAATCGAAATCCCCCGGCGCCTCGACCCTCTCAAGCTCGCCAACGAGTCGGCGGAGCGAATCACGACTTTCAAAGAAATCGAAGCAGGCCGGGCAGGCATCGAGATGCGCCCGCGCCTCGCGGCTGAACCAAGTGCCGCCGACGGACTCTTCAATTTCAAGTTTGAAAGATTTGCAGTTGCTTGCCATGATCTTACTCTTCCTTACACATGCGCCCGCAATTTGTCGCGGAGGAACGTGCGAGCGCGGTTGATGCGTGACTTCACCGTCCCCTCGCTCATCTGTAGTATTGCCGCGATCTCCACGTAGCTTCTCTCTTCTATATCTCGCAGGACGAGCGGCGCGCGATACTTCTCCGGCAATGTTGCGATGGCGCGGGCGACCGCCGCGCGTCTTTCACCTTCGACGAAGGTTGCGTCCTGAAGTGGTCGCACGTCCGGCACATCAAGCTCCGCCGCTTCCGCCGGCGACGAGTCACGCCCCTGAAAAAAACCCGTGAGCGAGACCAGACGGCGACGCTTCCGCCGGCGCAACTCGCTGATCGCCAGATTCGTGGCGATGCGGTAGATATAGGTCGAGAAGGCGTAATTTGTCTGATACCTCTCCGCCGCCGCGTAGACGCGCATAAAAGTCTCTTGCGCCAAATCAACCGCCGTTTCGTAGTCGTTCGTCATGCGGTAGACGTAGTTAGTAATCTGGTTGCGATAACGCCGGACCAGTTCTCCGAAAGCGGCTTCGTCGCCCGTCAAGGTCGCTTCGAGCAACCCGTGATCCGTCAGCGTCTCCGCCGCGCGCGGAGTCGTGACAGACCCCTGCCCGGCGGCGGTAGCCGAGAAAATCAACTCGTTCGTCGTAGAAACGGCGCTCATTCGTGGAATGGGGGCGACACGGAACCGCACCTCGCCAGACTCAGTTTATCTAAAAATTTCGCCGGAAAAAGCTACAGCCGGGCGATACACACAGGATTATACACCCCGACCGCAAACGGCCCGCGGGGAATACACGCCCTCTACGCTTCAAGGTTCCCAAAAGTAGACCCGCGCGGGAACAGTAAGAGTCGGCCAGAAACATTTTAGTAACAGGCCGCGTGCTCTTCTTTTCGCACGCGGATGACTAACGATTATGTCACAAGAGCGTGCGCGCAAGGCCGACGCACGAGGCATCTCTTGCGATTAGCACAGTTACGGACAAGGCCGATAGAAGTTAATGGGCGTATTACAATTATTAATTAGCAACGGAAGCCAAGTTCGCGTAACTCTTATTAGTGGGTTCAAGTCCCGCTTTTTATACAGACAGTGTTCAAGGGAGGTCGCAATGATATTTTTCAAGTTGGATTACGTGATCGAGTTGGAACAGGCCGGACGGAGAGATGCGGCGCAGTGTGCCGCATACGCCAAGCAGGAAGCGGCGTGGGCCGAACCGGGCGCGTGGTTTAGCAAAATGGGCCGCGTGTTGAAGAGTTTGGCGTTTGAGTATCTGACTCGACAGAGTTGGCAGGCGCTCGATGGTGTGTTCGTGCCGACGCCGATGATATTGGAGCGCACGGACGGAGTCGTCACCCGGACGGAGATGCGCCCGAACCATGCGCGCGCGGTGAAGAGGCTGGTGGGCGTGAAATTATCGCAACACGAAGCCGAGTGCGTCTGGTTGCGGCTGCTCGAACACAAGTGGTATCTGGGCGAGCGGCTGGGGCGCGACGTGGGGTTGCGCGTGGCGGCGGTGGACTACTTCGAGAACATCCACCAGCCACGCAAGCAGACCCAGACGCGCGGCGTGTGGGAGCCGCTCCCGCGTCTGCCGATGATGATGCCTTTCGGCGAGCGCGGCTAAGGACAAAACAAAAGGAGGAAACAACCGCGAGGCGGCGAAGGGATTGGAGAAAGCGTCAAGCTTATCTTCTCTCCCCTCGCCGCTTTTTGCCCTCTTCGTGATAGCTCAGAACTGATGTGATTTGGATTAATTCCGTCCCGTCCGGATGCTCTCTGCGCGTAGCTTCAATTCCGTCTCACATGAGAATGAATTGATTCAGGCTTGAGGGAAAATAGATATTGACACTGACCGGGTTCAGTTATATCGTGCGGACGGTTTATACAAATTGCTTTTTCGCCATCTCAAGAAAATATCTTTCGGCGCTGAGTTCGTCGAATTATGTGAGTTTCCCGACTTCACCTAAAGTTGATTGAAAGTTTTTCCGAATCACACAAACCCGACTCATCCGACACCACGATTGCCCTTGCCTTTTGACAGTTTATAATCTCCTCGCGCTGATATTAATTTCTTTTAAGTTATGTTTCCCAGCCGGTGCGGTTGCCGGCAGGCGAGCGGCAGCGCCCGTTCCGGCGCGCGCATTTCGACGCTTGAATTTCCCAGCCGAAAGAGAGGACTTCCATGCCTACCACACCTACTTACCCCGGTGTCTACATCGAAGAGGTTCCGAGTGGAGTACGCACCATTACGGGGGTCGCAACATCCATCACGGCCTTCATCGGCAGCGCGCCGCGCGGGCCGGTCAACGAACCCACCGCCATCAACAATTTCGGGGATTACGAACGCCGCTTCGGCGGGCTGGACGTGAGCAGCACGATGAGCTACGCCGTGCGCGACTTCTACCTCAACGGCGGGAGTCAGGGTGTGATCGTGCGTGTGACCGGCGCGGGAGCGACGCCCGCCACCATCACGCTGCCGGGCACGGGGGACGATCTCGTACTCGAAGCGTCAAGTCCGGGCACGTGGGGACGGAACCTGCGCGCGAGCGTCAACTACCAGACGCGCGACGCGGATGACCCCGCACCGGACGCGAACCTCTTCAACCTCACTGTCGTCGAAGAGGTGGGTGAAGGAGGAACGGCGCCGCCACCGGAACAACACTTCAACGTCTCGGTTGACCCGGACGATGCGCGCTACCTGCCGCGCGTCCTCGAACAGAACTCGACGCTCGTGCGCGTCCAGCGGAGCGGCGGCAACTTCCTGATTGGCACTGCTCGCCCGACCGCCACCATCACGCCGACCAGTCCGCCGACCAGTCCCCCTTCCGGCACCGCGTTCTTCGTCTCGGCGGTCAACGGGACGGATGGCTCCACACCGGGTGCAAACGAGTACCGTGGGAGTCGCGGCGCGAAGACGGGGCTGTTCGCGCTGGAGAAGGCTGATCTCTTCAACCTCCTCTGCATCCCGCCTCCCGACCGCGCCGACAACCCGGACACAGACCCCTCGGTCTATCAAGAGGCTCTCAATTACTGCCGCGAGCGGCGCGCCTTTCTCATCGTAGACCCGCAGTTGAGTTGGGGCACACCGCCCGAAAATGCAGTCGCCGACGCCGTCGCGGGCCTCGGCGCGCTGGGTCTGTCCGGGACGGCGTCGCGCAACGCCGCGCTCTACTTCCCGCGCGTCGTGGAAACAGACCCGCTACGCGACAATCAACTCGACACGTTCGTTCCCTGCGGCGTCGTGGCCGGAGTGATGGCGAGCACGGACGCCAACCGCGGCGTGTGGAAGGCGCCCGCCGGACTCGATGCCGCGATGAACGGCATCCGCGGTTTGCAGGTGAATCTAACCGATCCTGAAAACGGCACGCTCAACCAACTCGGCATCAACTGCCTCCGCTCGTTCCCGGTCAACGGGCGCGTGGTGTGGGGCGCGCGCACGCTGCGCGGGGCTGACCAACTCGCCGACGAGTACAAATATATCCCCGTCCGCCGCCTCGCCCTCTTCATCGAGGAGAGCCTCTATCGAGGCACGCAGTGGGTCGTCTTCGAGCCGAACGACGAGCCGCTCTGGGCGCAGATTCGCCTCAACGTCGGGGCGTTCATGCAGAACCTCTTCCGGCAGGGCGCGTTTCAGGGAAAGACGCCGCGCGAAGCCTATCTCGTCAAGTGCGACAGGGAGACGACGACGCAGAACGACATCAACCTCGGCATCGTCAACATCCTCGTCGGCTTCGCGCCCCTGAAGCCCGCCGAGTTCGTCATCATCAAGATTCAGCAGCTCGCCGGACAGATCAACGTCTAGCACGAAGGAGATAGACCAATGGCTCAGTTCAGCGTTAACGCGACGCGCTTCGACCCGTACAAGAACTTCAAATTCCGCGTCAAGTGGGACGGCAGATTCGTCGCCGGCGTCAGCAAAGTGACCATGCTCAAGCGCACGACCGAGGTCGTCAAGCACCGCGAGGGCGGCGACCCTTCGAGCAGCCGCAAGTCGCCGGGCCGCACCGAGTATGAGCCGATCACGCTTGAGCGCGGCGTCACGCACGACAAGGAGTTCGAGCAGTGGGCCAACAAGGTCTGGAACTATGGCTCCGGCCTCGGCGCCGAGGTCTCGCTCAAGGATTTCCGCAAGGACATCACCATCGAGTTCTATAACGAGGCGGGACAGCTCGCCATCGCCTACAAGGTCTTCCGCTGCTGGGTCTCGGAGTATCAGGCGCAGCCCGACCTCGACGCCAACGCCAACGCGGTCGCCATCCAGAATATCAAGCTGGAGAACGAGGGCTGGGAACGCGACTTCGAGGTGCCGGAGCCGTCGGAGCCGTCGTTCCTCGAACCGGCCTGACGGGTGAATGATGCGCGCACTTTCGGCTATGGAGTTGCTGGCGGTTTGGGAGCGCGGCCTCTCTCAGACCCCGGTCGAGCGGGCGCTCGCACTGCTCGGCGCGGCCTGCGCGAGCGAGACGCCCGAACAATTGGCGCGACTCAGCGTCGGCGAGCGCGACGCGCGTCTGCTGACCTTGCGTGAATGGACGTTCGGACGAGGCATGACGAGCCTTGCGAATTGTCCCGGCTGCGGAGAGCAGCTTGAGTTGAATCTCGACGCCACCGACCTGCGCGCGAGACCGAAGACGGAAGACGAAATGACCGCTGCTGCTCCGCTCACGCCTCTGAGGTTGGCAGCCGTGGGGTATGAAGTGAGCTTCCGTCTGCCGAACAGCCTCGACCTAAACGCGGTCGCCGCCGGCGCGCCGCCAGAAGTCGGCGATGCCTCGATGAAACTTCTCGACCGCTGCTTAGTCGAGGCCCGGCGCGGCGACGAGCGGATTAACGCGGCGCAGTTGCCGAGGGAGGTCGCGGAGGCGATTGCCAAGCGCATGGCCGAGGCCGACCCGCAGGCCGAAGTCGAGCTGGCGCTCACGTGCCCCGCGTGCGGCGAGAGTTGGCAGGCGCCCTTCGACATCGAGTCTTTCTTCTGGGGCGAGATTGGCGCGTGGGCGCGGCGCATCCTCGGCGAGGTGCACGTGCTCGCGTCCAGCTACGGCTGGCGCGAGTCGGACATTTTGAACATGAGCGCGTGGCGGCGGCAGTTCTACCTCGACCTGATAAGCGGATGAGCGATTATCTGAACAACATGGCCGCGAAGGCGCTCGGACGGCAGCAGGCCGTCCGTCCGCGCCTCGCGTCGCTCTTCGAGCCGCCCACGGGCGCGCACGCTCCACTCCCCGCCGGGCCTTCTGATGTCGAGACAAGCTCCTTCGAGCAGACGGCGGAGGCACCCGCGACGATTCGCACGCCCGCCCCGCCAGTCACGCCTTACTATGATCCGCGTCCGACACCGCATGAATCAGTCAGGCAGCCGGCGGCCCCCGCCTCTTCGCGGCCCGATGCCTTCGCAAGCGAGACGGGGCGCGAGAGCCGCGAGACCAGACCGTTCACACCAGCCTCGCCCCGCGAGCGCGAATTAACCGGGGCGAGCCAAGCGTCTTTCACAACCGCGCGGAGTGTAGATGACGCCTCTCATCCACAACTTGCGCGAACGGAGACGACCCCGCGAATTGAAGTTGTCAGGCATGAGTCTCGTGACGCACGCGGCGCAGGCGTTGGCACCGCCGCGCCGGAAGTTTCCGATGAGGCGGCGGAAAAAGTGCGTGCGCTCGAAGGGCGCGTCGCCGCGCTCGAAGCGTCACGCGCGGACGAGACGAGCCGCCGGGAAGCGTCGCGGCCCGCTCCCGGCGCGGTCGTCCACGCGACGC
>JBGTBQ010000419.1:0-13481 GCA_041749275.1 Pyrinomonadaceae bacterium
GCGTTTGAAGCCGCCACCGAACCCACCACGCCGAGCTTTGCCATTGATGACGTGATGATGCTGGAAGGCAACAGCGGGACGACCAACTTCGTCTTCACCGTCACGCTCTCCGGCGCCGCCGAGGCGCAGCAGCCCATCACAGTGAAGTACCAGACCGCCGATGGGACGGCGACGGCGCCCGCCGACTACACGGCGCTCCCGCTGACGACGCTCAGTTTCGCCCCCGGCGAGACGAGCAAGCAGGTGAGCGTGGCGGTCCACGGCGAGACGGTGGTCGAGGCGAACGAGACCTTTTTCGTCAACTTGTCCGAGCCGTTCGGCGCGATCCTCTTCGACGATCAGGGACAAGGCACCATTATCAACGACGACATGGATCCGACTCCAACGCCGACACCAACACCGACTCCAACGCCGACGCCGACGACGCTCGTCCAGTGGAGCGCCACGAGCTACGAGGCGAGCGAGACGAACCGCGGCGTGACGGTCACCGTCCAGCGCACCGGCCCGACCACCGACGAGTCTTTCGTCAACTACACCACGTCCGATGTCACGGCCAGCGAGCGCAAGGACTACACCGCCTCCCTCGGTCGCCTCCGCTTCGCACCGGGCGAGACCTCCAAGTCTTTCGAGATCATCATCGCCGACGACCGCTTCGACGATGATAACGAAACCTTCCAACTCACCTTGAGCGACCCCGTCGGGGCGCTGCTCGGCGGGCAGTTCGTCGCCACCGTCTCCATCGTGGACAATGATACGACCAACGGCCCCAGCCCGGTCAGAGCCGGCTCGCTCGATCTGGAGTTCTTCGTCCGCCAGCACTACGCCGACTTCCTCTCTCGCTCGCCCGATCAGGCGGGCCTCGACTTCTGGACGAACCAGTTGACCAATTGCGAGAACCCGCCGCCCGCCGACCTACTGGTCTGCCGGATCAACGTCTCGGCGGCCTTCTTCCTCTCCATCGAGTATCAGGAGACGGGCTATCTGGTGCATCGCGCCTACCGCGCCGCCTACGGGAACCTGCCGGGCAAGCCCGTCCCGTTGACCTTGCGCGAGTATCTCGCAGGCTCGCGGCAGATCGGCGACGGGGTGCAGGTCGGGGTGGGCAACTGGCAGCAGCAGTTGGAGGACAACCGGGTCGCCTTCTTCAATGAGTTCATAACCACCAGCAGATTCACGATACTCTATGCCGGGCTGACCAACGCGCAGTACGTGGACGCCTTGAACCAGAACACCGGAGGCGCGCTCTCGCAAGCCGACCGTGACGCATTGGTCAACGCCTTGAACGCGAGCACGATGACGCGGGCGCAGGTGTTGCGCGCCGTGGCCGAGGATAGCGAGTTCACGGCAGCGGAGCGAAACCGAGCGTTCGTGTTGGCGCAATACTTCGGTTACTTGCGAAGAAACCCGGACGACGCGGACTCGCAGGGGAACCCGGACCCGAACTTCAGTGGGTACAACTTCTGGCTGGGGAAACTGAACGAGTTCAACGGGAACTTCATTCAGGCCGAGATGGTGCGGGCGTTTATCGAGTCCATCGAGTATGGCGACCGCTTCGGCCTATAGGTTGGCGCTCGGACTTTGGTTAGGTGGCCCGCCGCTGCCATGAGCGCCGGCGGGGCGCTTCTTCAGAGTTCAATCTTCAGATCGCTGACGGTTCTTATGGCAATTTGCAATTGGATGCGACCACATCAACGACCGTTTAGAGGCGGGCAATGCCCGCCGGTTCAACTTGAGACGGCGGGCATGGCCCGCCTCTAAACGGTCGCACCCAATTGCAAACCGCTGTATAGTCCGTCACGCTGTTGTTGCAGAGTTCTGAGTTCCGGCATGAGTCTGCCGGGACTCAGAACTCTTTTTCTTTTTCGTGACGGTCTACGATGCTCCTCGCCATGTGGTGCGTTCAACTCGCGGGCAAAGCCGCGAGCCGCGCGCGCGCCTGCTCCGCCTCCGGGCTGCGCGGGTGGCGTCGCACGATTTCGCGCCACGCCGCACCGTCATAATGAAACCGCTTCGTCGCGGTGTCGAAGGTGAAGACGACCCCTTGCCGCCTGAAACGGTCGAGACCGTTGTAATTTAAAAAGTAGGTGTGCACAGGCGCGCCGCCCGCCTCCATCTCGCGCGCGTCGAGACGGCGCGGCGCGGCGCGTGAGAGTTCCGCTGCTTCCCTCTCCGCTGCTTCGCCGAGGAGGAGGAGGACGGCGGCGCGCAAAGTCGAGCGTGGGAACATTTCGAGAAAGATACTCGCGCGCTCGATGCGGTCGAATCCGGTAGAACCTTTGACGAGACGGAGCAGGCGCTCGTCATCGCCCACGTTCGCGGGGCGCACGACCGCCTCGGTTTGCAGCCACCCGCTCGTTCTGCTCGTCACCCCGACGCGGTAAAACGTCACACCGTCCGGCCCGCGTTTCGTGCCGAGCACCGTGACCGTCCGTCCGCGGCTCATCCGCTGCAACAGGTTCGCCGAAAAATCCGGCGCATCCCTCAACGCCGCCAATCGCTCGTCCACCACGACGGCCACGCGAGCGCCGACCGGCGCCCTCTTTTTTTGCGCCACGGCATCCACGCCGAACAAGAGCAACACGGCCAGCGTGGCCGCCGACAGTCGGAATGCGTTGGTCGAGTTGCCGATTGAATTTCGCGGATGCGGAAAGCTGATGCTTCGTGAACAGTGAGGCATGGTTCGTGCTCCTTCGGTGAGAGTGAGAGAAAACTTCCGACTGACGGACACGCCGTCCGTGTGCGTCAGCTAACGCGGCGCGCGGCGGCGCGGGTTTGCGGCGAGGAGCGCTTCGAGTTTCGTGCGGGCCGCGGGCTTGGTATGTTGCGCGAGTCCCGCATGGTGGAAGTGGCAGATGGCGACGGCGAGCGCGTCCGAGGCGTCGTGCGGCGAGGGCGAAGCCTTCAAAGAGAGCAGCACGCGCACCATCTCCTGCACCTGATGCTTTTCCGCCGCGCCATAGCCGACGACCGTCTGCTTGACGAGGCGCGGCGCATACTCGGCAATCTCGACCCGCGCGCGCTCCGCCGCGACGAGCACCACGCCGCGCACCTGTCCGAGCTTGAGCGCCGTCTTGGCGTTCGCGGCGAAGAAGGCTTCCTCGACCGCGCACACGTCCGGCTCGAACCGTGTGAGCAGGTCTTCGACGCCCTCGCTGATTTTCAACAGCCGCGCGGGGAAGCGCTCGCGCGGACTGGCCTTCACCGTGCCGAAAGCGACTAGATGATAGCGCCGCGCGCTGCCCTCAAGCACGCCCCACCCCGTCGTCTCGCTGCCCGGATCAATTCCCAAAACGCGCACGCCCTTTTATACCTCAGAAACGCGCCCGCCAGCAGCAATATTTTGGTATTGAGCAATGAACGTCGCGCAGTAAAAACAGTAAGGCTTGAGCGTCTCAAGCTCAAGCCTCTTGCTTCTTCGTTATTTTTTGCTGCTCACGGCTTACGCCCCTGCCATCTCCTCTTCGCTGATGTCGAAGTTGGCGGAGACCTTTTGCACGTCGTCGTGATCTTCGAGCGCCTCCATCAGCTTGAGCATCTGCTTGGCCTCGGCCCCTTCGAGTTTCTTGAACTCTTTGGGCAGCATCTCGACCTCGGCGACCGGCGGCTCGATGCCGGCCTCCTTGACCGCGTTGAGGACTGTGTCAAAGTCGTCGGGCGCGGTGATGACCTCGAAGTTATCCTCGTCGTCACGCAAATCCTCCGCCCCTGCGTCCGTGACGATCTCGAACAACTCATCTTCGGGCTTCGCCGCCTTCGGAACGACGATGTAGCCCTTGCGCTCGAAAATCCAGTTGACCGCGCCCGTGGTGGCGAGGTTGCCGCCGTTCTTACCGAAGATGTGGCGAATCTCGGCGACCGTCCGGTTGCGGTTGTCTGTCATCGAGTCCACCATCACAGCCACGCCGCCCGGCCCGTAACCCTCGTAGACGATCTCCTCATAGTTGACGCCGTCCAACTCGCCGGTGCCGCGTTTGATGGCGCGGTCAATGGTGTCATTCGGCATGTTCGCGGCCTTCGCGTCGGAGACGGCCTTACGCAGACGCGCGTTGGCGGCGGCATCGCCCCCGCCGGTCCGCGCCGCGACCGTGATCTCTTTAATCAGCTTGGTAAAAACCTTGCCGCGCTTGGCGTCGAGCGCGCCCTTCTTGTGCTTGATGGTATGCCACTTGGAGTGTCCGGACATCTCTTGCGTGTTCCTTATTGAGAATTTTAAAGTTGTGTGGAAGCGGATCGGAATATATCACAAGATATTGTCCGAATCACCTAACATGGGGACGATACTGGCAATGGTTCGGGCAGAAGCTATGCGGCAATCGCCCCATAACTTCTGAGATATTCATACTGCGGATGAGTTATCACCGTTCTTTGGTCTACAGCTGTTATGAAAATAGGGGGAACGGACAAGCTATGCGGCTTGTGATAGTTCCTCGACCGTGACCTTGAGTCCAAGCGTTTCCAGCTTGTGGATGAGCCGCATTCGTTGCACCTCGACGTGCTGGCGGTCGAAGTAGTCGCCGCCCAGTTCCTTATAGCTCGCCCGGTTCTTCAAGACGTGATAGACGATCACCAGCAGGCTGTGCCCGACCGCCACCAGCGCCTTCTTCTTGCTCATCCGCTTGACGAGCCGCCGATACTGCGCCGCCAGATAGGTCTGCTTAGTATGCGAGGCGGCCCACGCCGCCTGCACCAGCGCCGCGCGTAAGTACACGCTCCCCTTCGTCGTCTTCCCGCTCCTGCGCTTGCCCGCCGACTCGTTGTTGCCCGGACACATCCCGGCCCAACTCGACAGATGCGCGTCCGTCGCAAAGCGACTCATCTGGACTCCGATCTCGGAGATGATCGTCTCGGCGAGGCGCTCACCCACGCCCGGTATCGTCTGGAGCAACTTCATCGCCTCTGGCACAAAAGGGTCGGCATTCTGGGCGACCTCCCGCGCGATCTGCTCGCCGGCACGCTTTCGGGCTGCCTCCAACTCGTCGTAGCGGTGCAGCAACTCCCCCAGCACGAAACGTTGCGCTGTGGTCAGTCTCCCTTCCAATGCACGCTCCAACTCACCCTTCTTCGCCTTCAGTCGCCCGCGCGCCATCTGTGCCAACTGCGCCGCATCCTGCTCGCCATCGGCCACCGCCCGCAGCATCGCCCGCCCACTCTGACCGAGCGCATCGGAAGCGACTTGCGCCAACTTGATGTTGCCCGACTCGACCAACTTCTGTACCCGGTTAGAGACGGCGACCTGCTCTTTGATCAACGTCTGGCGGTATCTGACCAACTCTCGCAGTTCACGAATCTCCGGCGGCGGGATGAAACTTGCGCGCAACAGCCCATGCCGCAGCAGATCGGCCAGCCACTCGCAATCTTTGACATCAGTCTTTCTGCCCGGCACGGCTTTGACGTGATAAGCGTTGACAAGCACGACCTCCACCACGCTTTCCAGAATATTGAAGACCGGCTTCCAGTACACGCCCGTGCTCTCTATCGCCACATGCGTGCAGCCTTCCGAAACGAGCCAGTCAGAGAGTCGCAGCAACTCGTCCGTCATCGTCGAGAAGGTGCGCGTCTGCTTGCGCCCGTGCTTGATCAGACAGGCGACCACCGTTCGGGCATGTACGTCGAGACCACAGCAACAAGCATGGATAATCTCCATCACGTCCTCCGCTTGATGGGCATCGGCGTGAGAACCTTCTGCTCAAAAGAGTCTGTTATGCGTGCTCACCCACGAGCGGGCGGCAACAGTGGGTGGTGCCTGTCAAGGTTCTCCGGTCAGGCTAACTAACGGGCTCGCGGCACCAGGATGCTTCGACCTTCTGTCCGCCGATGACCGCAGCTAGGATACGCTCACTCAATCTCATTTTCATCCGTGGTGGCGAACCACGTTCATGATGGCTAACTTGGAAATTATCAAGTTGAGCAAGTGTTCATTGAAAAATCGTTGTTTGATGCTCGACATCGAAAAGACCAGCTTCGCCTCTCTCGGCTGTGCTTCCTGCGCCAGGATCCGCGCTAGGTTGACCACTGTCACCGCAGCGTTGAAATGAACATGCAGCGCCTCTTTATCTCGCGCCTGACATTCCGAAAAGCCAGCGCACTGTTTGGCATCGCGGAAGATGAACTCGATCTGAAACCACGCTTTGTAAAAACGGAAGATGTCGGCGGCGGCTAGCTCGGTGGCCGTCGAGAAGAGCACCACGAAGCGAGGTTGCTGACGCTCTTTGCGGTGGACGGCGACCACCACTCTGACGCGGCGCTGCAAGCTCACTGACCAGACCACTTGCGTGTAGAGCGTGAGGTGTGGCTCTTCAGTCTCCACCGGCTCAAAGCGGCTCAAGTCATGGAAAGAAACTGTGCCGTCGAACAGGCGTCGTCTGCCGCGTCTCTTCTGCGGCCCCTCGTAGAGATATCGCAGGTCGGCGTCGGCACGCAGCTTACTGATAACCTGATAGCCGAGGGCGCAGACGCCCTCCACAAATTTGAACTTGGCGTAAAAGCCATCAAAGACGCCGTCGGTGATGGTTGGCGGAAAGTACGGGGCGGTGCGTGGCAACTGCGCCAGATACCAGTCAATGCGTGTGTGCTCAGGCTTTTCCCGCTGGATTTCCGCCAGCGGCGCCGTCTGTTCGGCACAGCGGGCGCAGGCTTGCTTGCGCTCCACCTCACACGATGGAGATGAGCGACACTTCCAAGCCCCGCTCGGCGCGAGCCGCACAGCCGTTCCAGAAATGATCCAGCCCGTAAGTGTGCTTCCCGCGCTTGGCGGAAAAGGTGGCATCTTGGGCGAAGAGTTGGGTGTGAGCTGCCGGAATCGAGCGAGCGATGGCTAAGTGGTTGAAGGCCGCGGCTTTCTGGATGGCGCGACACTGACGCACCGCAAGGGGCAGCGTGGGGTGGACGTGATTATCCCGTTGAAGTCGAACATGCACGCTTACCGCGAAGCCGTCTCGATAGCCGAGATGGAGGCCGCGTGGGAGCCTCATCCATCGCGGCGCGCGCACGTCATTGTCTATGCCGGAGGATACTTCGAGATATTCGAGACCTTCCGCTTTGTGCGCTTGGTCTTAGGACTCACAGCACCTGTGCAGGAGAGGTTGCGGTCATGGCTCGACGAGCATATCAGCAATGTCAAGAAACAAGAGTGAAAACCTTTCCGCAACGGAGTTCACGAATAGATGTTCATCGGGCGCGTGAGCAGCGCCACGGGGTCGTCCACGTTCAGCGCCTCGCGGACGTAGAAGGCTTCGCCGGCGGCGACGCCGATCAGCGAGCCGTTGTAACGCATGCGGTATTCGAGCTGCTTCAGGAAACCCTCTTCGCTGATGCGCGTTCGCGGCTCGTCGGAGTTAGGGTCGAAGAATTGCGAGGCGTGCGCGCGGATGGCCGCCATCTTCTCCTCGACGAAATCCGACACGTCCACGATGAACGACGGGGCGACGAGGCGCGAGTAGGCCGAATGCGCGAGCGCGGGCATCGGGACGGCGCCCTGCCCCGCGTCCTCGTCGTAGCGCCCCATCGAGGCGAGGCGCGCGGCCTCGCGCACGATGCGCGCCGTGTTGGCGTGGTCGGGGTGCGGGTCGTCCCAGTGCGCCGTGAAGATGACCTTCGGGCAGTACGTGCGGATGACGCGCACCATCGCGCGCCGCGACTCTTCGGTGAGCCACACGTGGCCGTCCGGCTGTTCGAGGTTGAGACGCACGTCGAGCTTCATAATGCGCGCCGCCTCGCGCGCCTCCTCGGCCCGCCGTTCGGGCGTGCCGCGCGTGCCCATCTCGCCGCGCGTCATGTCGAGCACGCCCGTGCGATACCCCAGAGACTTCATCCGCAGCAGCGTGCCGGCGGCGGTCAACTCCGCATCGTCCGGATGCGAGTAGACGGCCAGTACATCGAGTTCATTCACTTCTGGTGTGCTCATAATTTTAAAAGCAGGCAGCGGGCGGCAGGCAGTAAAAAACCTTGCTCGACGCAATCGTCTTTGTAAAAGCTTCGACATCAGTCATAAGAAATTTACAGCCTGCCGTCTACTGTTTTTCAAAATTGTACCGGCAGCGCAAGCCCTGCTCGCGCCCGGTGTCGTAGATCATGGTCAGGTTGTTGACCGTGATCTCCCAGTGAAAGTTACGCGCGCTGAGGCGGCGGACGATCTCGGCCAGCTTATCCTGATCTATATCGCCGTGGGCGAGCGTGATGTGCGGCACCCACATCTCCGGCTGGTAATAGTGCGAGACGGCGCCGGGGGTTGATTGATGGATGCCCTCCCAGAGTTCGCGGTGAAGTTCAGAGAGTTGCGGGCTGCGGACGATGGGGACGTAAAGAATCGGGTTGGCGACGGTGAAGATGCCGAGGCCCGCCGTGCGGATGCGAAAAGGGCGCGTCCGCGCCGCCAACCGGCGCAGGAAATGGTCGCACTCCTGCTCGTCATACTGCTCCGCCACCTGATGTGAGAAGTGCGGGTAAGACGTGACGTACATACCGCGCACGTCGAACTTCTGGCACAGCTCCTCCCAGATCGCGTGGACGCGAGCGTAATGCTGGTCGTCGAGTAACGTCACCACGCCCTGCATCAGATGCACGCCCTCTGACCGAACGAAACTAGGGAAATCACGTGTAAAGGTGTAGCCCAATGGCGAGCGGCGGGTCAAGCGACGGCGTGCCTTCAGCGAGCTTGCAGGGCGTCATCGTTGACGCGCGTCGGGACGAGTTGGTAGCCTTGTAGTCACACGCGAAAGGAAACATGAATGAAGCTCGTCGTCCTCGGTTCGGGCACGTCTGTTCCGCATCCACGTCGCTCGTCGTCGGCCTACTGGCTGGAGGCGGCGGGTAGCACGCTCCTGCTCGACCCGTCCGCGCCCGCCGTCCACCGGATGCCGCAGGAGGGCTGCGACTGGGCAAATCTCGACGCCATCTGGGTGAGCCATTTTCATCTCGACCATGTCGGCGGCCTCGCGCCCTTTCTCTTCGGCACGAAGTACGCCCCCGCGATGCAGCAGCGTGAGAAGCCGCTCACCATCTTCGGCCCTGACGGGACGAAGAAGCTGCTCGAAACGTTCGACGGCGCATATAACTATGGACTCTTCGAGCAGCCCTTCCCGCTCGAAGTGAAAGAGGTCTCGCCGCGCGACGAGTTTGAAATCCGCGACGGTCTCCGCGCCGAGGCTTTTTCCACGCCGCACACGAGCGAGAGTCTCGCCGTCCGTTTGACCGAAGCGAGCGGCGCGTCGCTGGTTTACACCTCCGACACCGGCTACACCGAGGCGCTGGCGAGGTTCGCGCGCGACGCCGACCTCTTCCTGTTGGAGTGCTCATTCTTCCGCTCGAAGCCCGTGGAGACGCATCTCGAACTGGCGGACGCGATGCGGCTCGCCCGACTCTCTGGCGCACGGCGCGTGATGCTCGCGCACCTCTACCCGGAATGGGACGGCGTGGACATCGCGGCGGAGGCGAAAAAGCTCTGGGACGGCGAGACGATTGAGGCACGCGACGGGCTGCGTCTGGAGATCGAGGGCTTCCGCGAATAAGGCGATACGGCTCCGTCACGTGGCGGAAAAATCTTTCAGTCGCCCGCTGAAGCCCGGAACGTGCTTGAAGGGAAAACTCTTCCTCTGTACATTCAGACCGACCGCAAAAACACAAAGGCGGAAAGAAAGTGTAAATCTTTCGCCTTTGTGTCTTTGTATGTTCGCCGCATCCCCAACATTTTCGCTAAAGGCACTGGATGAAATCCCGACTCATCGTCAACCCCGTCTCCGGCACGGATTCTGCACCGGACTTGCTGCCGCTCTTGAACGAGCGCCTGCGCGCTGCCTTCGGCGACGTGGATATCGTGTTGACGGTCGGGCCGGGCGACGCGGGGCGTCTGGCCGAGTCGGCGGCGCGCGAAGGCTACGAGCGATTGTTCGTCGCGGGCGGCGACGGCACGCTGAACGAAGTCCTGAACGGCGTCGCGGCGGTCGAGGGCGCGCTCCGCCGCGTCATCTTCGGGCTGGTCCCGCTCGGCACGGGCAACGACTTCGCCACCGCGCTGGGGTTGCCGGAAGATGTCGAAGAGACCATCGAGATTCTGTCTCGCGGGCACATGGTCGAGACGGATGTGGGCGTGCTCAACGACCGTCATTTTGTCAACGTCTCGGCGGGCGGTTTCATCGCGGAGGTTTCGGATGCAGTCAACCCGGAGTTGAAGTCGCTGGCGGGCAAGTTCGCGTATCTCATCGGGGGCGCGCAGGTCTTGATGGATTATGAGCCGGTCGCCGCGCGCGTGCGCTCGGATGGTCGCGGAATCGGAGCGGGCGAACGCGAAGAGTCGTTGCAGATGTTCGCCGTCTGCAACTCGCGTCTGGTCGGTGGTGGCCGGCTCATCGCGCCGCACGCGATAATTGACGACGGCGCCTTCGACGTGTGCCTCGTCGGGGCGATGCCGATGCTCGAATTCATCGGACTGCTGACGAGCGTGCCGGGCGGCGACCACATCGAGGACGAGCGCGTCTCCTACTTCCGCGCGCGCGAACTCGACATCGCGTTTGACCGCCCCATCAAAGTCAACACCGACGGCGAGGTGCTCGAAACGAGCGCCTGCCGCTATCGCATCATCCCGCGCGCCGCGCGCTTCCTCGCGGGCGACGCGCCTTATACGTCGAAACCGTAGGCAGGATGTTCGTCCCCTGTTGAGGTCGGTCTTAACCATTTCGATTTCCAGACACCAGAGATGAAACCTCGCTTTTCACCACCACGCCGATTGATAGTCGCTCTCTTCCTGCTTTTCTCCGCCTACTGCCTCCTGCCAACTTCCTACTGCCTCCGGCCTTGCGCGGCGGCCAACGACGACGCGGCGCTCCTCGAAGTAGGCGGCGCGTCGAAACTCGTGGCGGCGACTTCCGCGCCCACCGAGTTGAAACTCGTCTCGTACAACATGCGCTACCGCGCCGGCGAGGATTTGCGGGAGATGATCGAACTGCTGCGCCGCGACCCGGAAATCGGCGGCGCCGCGATCATCGGATTGCAGGAGGTTGACCGGAATAAGAAACGCACCCGCCACACCAACACGGCGCGCACGATGGCCGAGGCGCTGGAGATGAACTACGTGTGGGCCGCGCCGCCGAATCCGCGACCACAAGAAGGCCGGCCACGGAACAAAAAAGAGGTTGAGGAGGAAGAGACGGGCGTTGCCATCCTCAGCCCTTACCCGCTCACGGATGTGGTCCGGATCGTGCTCAGGCACGAGGGGCCGAACCGGCGGCGGCGCGCGGCCATCGGCGCGACCGCGCACGTCGGCGACGCTCGCATCCGCGTCTATTCAGTCCACGCCGAAACGCGGATGCCGGTCGAGAAGAAGGTCGAGCACTGGGGCGCGGTGCTCGAAGACCTCAAGCGCCACCCCAAGATCGAACATGCCGTCGTGCTCGGCGACCTCAACACCATCAAGGGCAAGGATGTGCGCTCTGCGCGCCGGCTCTTCACCGAGGCGGGTTTCCACACGCCTTTCTCCGACGATGAAGAGACGTTCAAGGTGATGTTCTTCGAGTTCAAGCTCGACTGGATTTGGTTGCGCGGTCTCGTCGCGGGCGACTATGGAATTGATGAGAAGATCGAACTCTCCGACCACTGGCCGCTGTGGGCTAAAGTCCGGCTTGAGAAAAAGACGGACGGGACGACGGGGAGAGGCGGAGACAGGACGAAATAAGCCGCATCGTCAAACGTCTTCCCTTCTCCCCGTCGCCCTGTCTCTCTATCGCCCCGTCAGCTTTTCAGCGCACGCGAACCTCGACCCGATTTTCCGTGAGTGAGTTGCCGGTCGCGCGCTGCAACTCCGCGATGGCTTTATTCAATTCCGTCTGCGCGCGCAATTCGTTGCCGCGCGCCGTGGCGAGCGCGGTCTGACGTTCGAGGACGAGGAAGACCGTAGACTGGCCGGCGTCGAGCTTGCGCCGCTCCGAGGCGTACTGCTGCTCGGAGGCGTTGCGCGCCGAAGCCGCCGCGCGCAGGCGCGACTCGGCGGTGCGAACTTGCTGCAAAGCGTTCCTCACGTCCACTTGAATCAACTGCTCAAGCTGTTCGCGCTGCGTGCGAATGCGGTCGCGCTCGACGAGCGAGCGACCGAGTTGCGCTTCGGCGGTCGTGTTGCGGAAAGGCAAGTTCACCGTCACGCCGACGCGAAAGTTGTTGAAGCGATTCGCGGCGAGGTTCGTGAACGACTGGCCGACGCCGCCGATGAGCGCGTCGGGAATGCTCTGCACGGGCGGGGCCGGCAGTTCCGGCAGACCGGCGATGCGCGACAGATCGTTGATGCGGTTACGCAGTTCCGTGTTCGACGCGGTGAACGGGTTCGCGCCCGTCGAATTGGCCGAGCCGGAGAGGCCGACCGCGCCGTAGCTGGCGACGAGGTCAACCTGCGGCCTCGTCTGCTCGCGCGCGAAGCGCTGCTCGATGTCGTTAATCTCCGCCGCCACGTCCGCCGACTGGATTTCGGGGCGCGTCTTTAAGGCCGACTCCATCGCGGCTTCGAGATTGACCGTTGGAGTTTGTACCTCGACCGAATCGGTCGGCACGATGGCCTTGTTCCAGAGTTCCTCATTGCGGTTCACCGCGATCAGATTCTTCAAGTTGTTTTCGGCGCGGCCCACGTCGTCGAGCGCGCTGTAGACGCTCTGCTCGAAGCCCGACACCTGCGCCTCCGCCGCGACCACATCAATCGGCGCGAGCAGACCTTCGGCGACGAGGCGTTTGTTGTGTTCGAGTTGCGCGCGCGCGTCGCGCACGGCGTCGCGCTGGACTTGCAGGTTTCTGAGCGCAAAGACCAAATCCCAATAGGCGCGCTGGACGTTAGTGATGGTCTCGATGGCGCGCTGGCGGAACTGCGCGTCCGTGAGCGAGAGGTTCTTCTTGGCGATCTCGATGGCGCGACGGTTCTGGTCGAATTCACGCCCGCGCAAGATGGGTTGCGTGTAGTTGAAGGTGAGCGAGGTCGGAAACTGTGGGTTGAGCGCGGCGAACAGATTGTCGGTCGTGATGCGGTTCGCCACGAAGTCCACGCGATAGCCGCCGCCGAACTTCGGCGTCAGTCCCTGCACGCTCGACGCGCTAAAGAAACCGGATTGCGTGACCGCGCCCGTGTTGCTGCCCGATAGAAAACTCGCCGTCGGCGTCTCCGTCCGCTCGTAGTAGCTGTTCGTCAGAAAACGCGGGTCGTAGACGCCGCGCGCGCCCTTCAAATCGAACTCCGCGGCGCGCACGTTCTGACGCGCGACCTCGATGTCCTTGTTGTTCGAGAGCGCCAGCTCTATCGCCTCGCGCAGGGTCAGCGCGCGCTGGTCGGCCATATCTACGCCGACGCGCTGTAAGATCGGGAACGGCGCGGGCGCCGAACTGAAACCCGGCGCGACCTGTGGCACGTTCAACCCCAGATCATCCGGCGCGGGCGCGGGCACGCTCTCGCGGCCCGGCGGCGGCGCTCCGGGAGGGGCCGTAATTTGCGGCGCGGGCGCACCCGTTTGCGGCGG
>JBGTBQ010000420.1:0-21931 GCA_041749275.1 Pyrinomonadaceae bacterium
GGACGCGGCGCTCGTGCCCGTCATCGAGTACCAGCGTCTGCCGGAGGTCGCGGTCGTGCCGGGCGTGTGCGTCGGCGCGCGGCGCGAAGTCCGTAGCGTCGTGCTCGTGACGCGCGGGGCGGAACTGCGGGACGTGCAAACGGTCGCGCTCGACACCTCTTCGCGCACCTCCGCCGCGCTGGTCGAGATTATCTTCCGCGAGTTTTTGGGGCGCGAGCCGCGGCTCAAGGCGACCGCGCCGGACGTGCGGAAGATGCTACAGGAAGCGGACGCGGCACTCGTCATCGGCGACCCGGCGATGACGTTCCCGCGCGAGGGCTTGCGCGTCTACGACATGGCGGCGTTGTGGCGCGAGATGACCGGCCTCGGTTTTGTCTTCGCCATGTGGATGACGCGCGAGGATGCGGGCGGCGCGGCGCGGACGATTGACTTTGCCGCCGCGCGCGACGAGGGGCTGGCGAGCGTCGAGGAAATCATCTCGAACTACGAAAGCGAGTTGCGGCTCCCGCGTGAGGAACTGCGCTCGTACCTGCTCGACAACATCTGTTTCCATCTCGACGAAGAGATGCGGGCCGGTCTCGAACTCTACTTCCGCCTCGCGCACAAGCATGGCCTGACGCCGGGCGTCCGACCGCTGAAGACGGTTGGCACGCGTGCTGCCTAACGAATCAGGCAGATTTGAAAAGTGGGCGTTGGTTTGTAAGAGTGATGGCAAATTGCGGATTTGAGATTCACATTCGCAAATTGAATGCAAGGTGAGTAGACGGGTCAGAACCGCCCGCGGTAGCGGGCGGGTGCTGCCGCAACCCTGACCCGCCCGCTACCGCGGGCGGTTCTGACCTGTTCCGCGAAGGCTTATTGAAGATGACGAATATTGAACCGATTCTCGACCGCGTGCTTGCGGGCGGGCGCATGACCGACGAAGAGTGCACGGCGCTGTTGGAGTCGCACGACATCGCGCGCATCGGCGTCGCGGCGGACGAGGCGAGGCGGCGCAAGCATCCGGCGGGCGTCGTCACCTACATCATTGACCGCAACGTTAACTACACGAACGTCTGCAACGTCGTCTGCACGTTCTGCGCCTTCTACCGGCGGCCCGGCAAGCCTGATACCTACGTCACGACCATCGAGCAGATTTGCGAGAAGATAGACGAGACCATCGCGCTCGGCGGGACGGGCGTGTTGATGCAGGGCGGGCTACATCCGGACTTCGGCATCGAGTGGTACGAAAATCTGCTGCGCGACCTTCACGCGCGCTATCCGAACTTTCAACTCCACTGTTTTTCGCCGCCGGAGATACACAACATCCACCTCATCTCGAAGCTCTCTTACGAAGAGATTCTGTCGCGTCTCAAAGAAGCGGGTCTCTATTCACTGCCGGGCGGCGGCGGGGAGATTCTCGATGACGAGGTGCGGAAGCGCGTCTCGACGAAATGCACGACTGATGAATGGCTCGGCGTGATGCGCGCCGTACACGCGGTCGGCCTGCGCTCGACGGCGACGATGATGTTCGGCATCGGCGACCACATTGGGCATCGCGTCCGGCACTTGCGGCGCGTGCGCGACTTGCAGGACGAGACGGGCGGTTTTACGGCCTTCATCCCGTGGACGTTTCAGCGCGAGAACACGGCGCTGGGCCGCCGCATCACGGAAGAGCCGACGGGCATGGATTATCTGAAGATGCTCGCCGTCTCGCGTCTCTTTCTCGACAACATCGAGCACATCCAGTCTTCATGGTTGACGCAGGGGCTAAGGCTTGGACAGGTCGCGCTCCGTTTCGGCGCGGACGATATGGGTTCGGTTATGATCGAGGAGAACGTCGTCTCCGCCGCCGGGGCGCATAACACCGCCGACGAGCGAATGCTGCGCTACCTGATTCGTGAGGCCGGCTTCCGCCCGCAGCAGCGCGACATCCTCTACCGCCACGTCAACCGCGAAGAGGCGTCGAAACAGGATGCGAGCGACTCGGCCACGTTGCGCGAGTTGAGCGTTGCGTTCGCGGATTAGACATAATCATTGATCGAATGTTTAGAGACGGGCAATGCCCGCCGGTTCAATTACGTCACAGGTTGAACCGGCGGGCATTGCCACCTCTACACGTCACTTTTCGTGCTCTTAACCGGCGCGCGTGCCCGTGAACTTGATGGGCGGCGCGATGGGGAGTTTGACTTTGATGGTGCCGTCGAGTTGGTCGCCCGCGGCGCGACCGCCGATGCTGGCCTCGTAGTTGCGCCCCTGAAAGTCGAGCGCGACGGTGGCGTCGAAGCTGTCACCGTCGGCGGCGGAGATGTCGCGCAGCGGCGCGTTGCCGAGCCGCGAGTCAATGTTGCCGGTGAGCGAGCCGTCGCCGCCGCGCGCAAGAACGAGCGTCGCCGGATGTTTGCCGAAGGGCGTCGAGACTTCCAGATTCCAAGTGCCTTCCAGATTCATGTTCCAATCCTCTCATGTTTGTTACTGCCCAGATTCGTCGCCAGCGTCCTCGTCCCGCGCGGGAGCGCCTTCGCTCGCATCTTTTTTCCGCCCCGCGCTGTCAAAAAATTCGATCTTCTCGACGAACGACTTGACCTGCTCGGTGATGGCCTCCGCATCGCCGACGATGACGACGGCGGCGGCGTCCGGCGTAACGTGTTCGTTCGCCACGCGCCGCACCTCCTCGGCGGTGACGCGCTGGATGCGTTCGCGGTAAACGTGCAGATAGTCCGCCGGCAATCCGTACATCTTCGCCTGCACGAGATGTTCGATCAGTCCGTCCTGCGTCTCCAGACGGATGGGGAAGATGCCGGTCAGGTAGGTCTTTGCGTCGGTCAGTTCCTGCTCGCCGACCTCTTCGTCGCGGATGCGCCCCAGCTCGTAGAAAAATTCGTGGAGCGACGCGCCGGTGACAGGCGTTCGCACTTCGGCGATTGCGCGGAAGGTGCCGGCATAGCGGCGCGCGTCGAGCGTCGTGTAGGCGCCGTAGGTGTAGCCCTTCTCCTCGCGCAGGTTCATAAAGAGACGCGAAGAGGCGTTCGCGCCGAGCACCGTATGCATGACGAGCAGGTTGAAATAGTCGGGGTGCGTGCGCGTGATGCCGTGGTTGGCGATGACGATGTTGGACTGCGCGGAGCCGGGGCGGTCAACGACGTAAGCCGAGCGCCCAGATATTTTCGGGAGCGACGGGAAATTCGCCACCTTCGCCTCGCCGCTCGTCCACGCGCCGAACAGCCGGCTGACGGTTTCGACCAGTGAGTCGCGGTTCACGTCGCCGACCGCGATGAGCACGGCGCTGTCGGGAATGAACGCCGAGCGGTGAAAGTCGAGCAGGGCGGCGCGCGTCATCGCTTCGATGGAAGCGGGCGTCGGCGCGACGACCGAGTAAGGATGCTGGCCGAAGATAACGCGCGCGAGGGCTTCGGTGGCGAGGAACGAGGGCTGCGCGCGTTGCGCGATCAGGTTCTGCTGCGAGTTGACTTTCGCCAGTTTGAGTTCGTCTTCGGGGAACGAAGGATGGAGCGCCACATCGGCCAGAAGTTCCAATACCTCATCGGCATAGACCGAGAGGGCGGAGGCCGCGACCGTCGTGTAGTCGGAGTTCGCGCCGGCGCTCAACGTTGCGCCGTAGCGCGCGACCTCTTCGGCGATCTGGCGGCTCGTGCGCGACTCCGTGCCCTCGCCGAGCATGTCGGTCGTGATGTCCGTTAGACCGGGCAACTCCGGCGGGTCGAAGGCGTCGCCGCGCGGCAGCGCCAGCCGGAAGCTGACGAGCGGCAGACGACTCTGTTCGACCACGACGACCTTCAGGCCGTTCGGCAGTGTCGTCTCAACCGGAACGGGCAGGTTGAGACGGCGCTCGGCCAGCGGTGCGGGCGGCTCTCGTCTGAAATCTTCAGTGTGGGTATCCATTGATAAAGTTTACGGTTTACAGTTTGCGGTAAATGCAAGGCTGCGTGCACAAAGCTGAAACCAGAAAACTGCTTTCTCACTTTGACTGCGCGTTATCGCTCATGGGCAGGGGAGGCTCGGTCGGTGGAGCCGGTTCCATGGGTGGTTTGGGTGGCACTTGCGGGGGCGGCGTGCCCGGCTGTTCGGGCACGCCCGGCGGTTCGGGCGCGGCGGCGGGCGCGGGTATCTCTTCGTCGGCGCCGGCATGCGCCGGGACGACTTCCATCACGGAGTAGTCATCCGTAAGCAGATAGCGGCGCGCCGCACGCTTGATCTCGTCGGGCGTGACGGCGAGATAGCGTTCGAGTTCGGTGTTGAAAAAATCAGGGTCGCCGTCGTAAAGCGCGTATTCAGCGAGCCGTTGGGCGCGGTAGAGCGTGGACTGGCGCCCACGGATCGAGTCATTCAAAAGCGTGTTCCTAAGCTTCGTCATCTCCTCTTCGGTCGGCCCCTCTTCGGCGAGCCGCTTGACCTCCGCTTGAATCGTCGCCCGAATCTCGGCGGTCGTGTGCTCAGGCTTCGGGATGGCGAAGATGTAGAGCGAAGACGGGCCGCGTCGCTCGCCGATGCCGCCCTGAATGCCGACCACGGACTCTTCGCCCTTAACGAGCTTCAGATAGAGGCGCGAACTGTCGCCGTCGAGCAACAGGTCGCTGGCGCGCGCCAACGCGTAGAACTCTTCGTCGCGGCGTGCGGGGGCTTTCCAACCGAGCATCAGCGCGGGCAGTTGCGCGAACTGGTCGCGGTAAAGTTCGTGCGGCCCCGCGACGCCATCGGGTTCATCCACGTCCGCGGGCGGCGGCTGGGGCTGCGCGGAGATTGAGGCGAAATACTTTTCGACGAGAGCGCGCGCCTCCGCCGGGTCGAAGTCGCCGACGATGGTGAGCACGGCGTTGTTCGGCGCGTAGTAGACGCGAAAAAACTCTTGCATGTCCTCGATGGTGGCATCGTCGAGGTCTTCCATCGAGCCGATGGTTGAGTGAGCGTTCGCCGGGTTCCGATAGATCAGTTCGTTCAGACGCAGGAAGGCGTTCGAGTAGGGGCGGTTGTCGTAGTTGAGCCGCTTCTCCTCCTTGACGGCTTCGCGTTGGTTATCGAGGTTCTCCTGCGTGACCTTCAACGAGCGCATGCGGTCGCTCTCCAACCAGAGCGCGAGCGGGAGCTGCGAGGCGGGGAGCGTCTCGAAATAGTTGGTGCGCTCGCTCGAAGTCGTGCCGTTCATCGTCCCGCCATTCTTAAAGATGTATTGGAAGTGGCCGGCCTTTGGCACGTTCTCCGAACCCTGAAACATCATGTGCTCAAAAAGGTGCGCGAATCCCGTCCGTCCCTCGCGCTCGTTGCGCGACCCTACGTCATAATAGACCGCGACCGACACGACCGGCACCGCATGGTCTTCGCTCAAGACGACACGCAGGCCGTTCGCCAGCGTGAACTGTTCGAAGGGAACGACGGGCAAAGTGGGCGTTGACAATTGCACCTCCGGCTCATTGGAGGGATGAAGGATGAGGGATGAGGGATGAAGCAGAAACCGTTCAGCGTGCGCTGGGCAGTCTCTTTTTCATCCCTCATCCCTCATCCTTCATCCCTGTTCTTTACTAATCATCCCGCGCAGTTCGGCGCGCAGGCGCTCGATCTCGGAGAGTTTCTGCGCGACGCGGTCGAACAGTTCGTGCTGCGCCTTGATGCCTTCGTCAATGAGGAAGGCGGCGGCATCGGCGCGGTTGCGGAAGACGCCGGCTTGAACGAGCTGTTCGAGACTCTCCTGCGCTTCGTGCGAGACCTTGACGGCGACGACGTAATCGTCCTTTGCCGAGAGCGCGTGCTCGATGGTGCGACTGATGCCGCGCCCGATGGAGGAGAGCGATTCGGGGATGCGCGAGGCTCGCTCGCGCACGGAAGCGCCTCGCTCGCGGTCGGCGCCTTCCTCGGCGGTCTCATCGTCCGGAATCATCAGGTCGTTAATCGGCTCCGGCGGGTTGCTTGGGTTCGGTGGGTCGTAGGGGTTGCTCATCAGCTCTCAAACCTCCTCATCGAAGTCAGAGGCAGTCGCCTCTCACTGCTAACCTCAAAATCATGTGCGTTCTCATTGTGTGTATGCTTCCTGATGGCATTCTACGGACGGGCCGAAACTAGCGCAAGCGCCGACCTTCCGGGGCACACGGTTCTGGCGACGGCGTCTTTCGATTACGTCTTGTTTGTCATCAACGCGTCCCGCTATCTTTCTTATTACATTCTTGTAAAAGTTTTCGCCCCGTGGGCGCGCAACCTTGCCGCCGTCGTGCTCATCAATTAAACTACACCAACCCCGCCGGCTTCGGCGGTTTTTCGATAGCAGCGCCCTCGTCGCTCCCCAGCGTGCCGGGGCTGTTCGGGTCAAAGTGGTCTTAACACTGAGGGACGCCCCGTGAATAAAAGAATTTCCGCCGCGCTCGCCAGCCTTTTCGCTTTCGCTCTCCTGCTTCCCGCATTCGTCGTCGCACAGACGGGCGCCACGCCTCCCGCCGCCCGCCGTGGAGAGGCCGACCGCTCGACGCCCTCCGGCAATACGGGCCGCACGCGCCGCGCCGCTCGCGGCGGCGAGGCGCTCGAAGGCATCGAGGCCGACGTGAGCGAGGCTTTGACCGTCATTCAGGAGAACTACGTTGACGGCTCGAAGCTCGACTACAACGGCGTCTTCAAGTCCTCGATCATCGGGATGCTGCGCTCGCTCGACCCGCACTCGAATTTCTACGACGCTAAAGAGTTTGAAGAGCAACGGGCCGACTGGCGCTCGGAGTACTACGGCATCGGCGCGACCATCGGCGACCGCAGGGTGGGCGCGACCACGGACACCTACATCCTCGCCACTTTCGAGGGCACGCCGGCCTTTCGCGCGGGCCTCCGCTTCGGCGACCGCGTCACCGAGATTGACGGGCAGCCGGTGAAGGGCAAGCCTTCGGGCGAGGTGCGCGACCGCCTGCGCGGCCCGCGCGGCACGAGCGTCCGCGTGACGGTCGAGCGCGCGGCGACGGGGAGCAAAGACACGGTCGAAATCACGCGCGACGCCGTGGCGCAGCCGACCGTGCCGGATGCCTACTTCATTCGCCCCGGCATCGGCTACATTGACATGACGCGCGGCTTCAACTACACGACGGGCGATGAGTTCGTCGCGGCGCTCGAAGACCTGCGCTCGCGCGGTATGACGGGCCTTGTGCTCGATCTGCGCGGCAACGGCGGCGGCATCCTCGATCAGGCGAAGGCCGTGGCCGAGCGGTTCTTGCAGGAAGGCCAGCTCATCCTGACGCAGAAAGGGCGCGGCGCGCGCGGCGGCGACCGCCCCTACCGTTCCGATAATAAGCACCCCGACAACACGCCGCTCGTCGTCCTCGTCAATCGCGGCACGGCCTCGGCCTCCGAGATCGTCGCGGGCGCTTTGCAGGATCACGACCGCGCGCTCATCATCGGCGAAACATCTTTCGGCAAGGGTCTCGTGCAGAGCATCATGCCGCTCGACTACGGCACGGCGCTGACGCTCACGACCTCGAAGTACTACACGCCTTCGGGCCGTCTGATCCAGCGCGACTACTCGAACACGAGCTTCTACGACTACATCTACCGCGGCGGCATCGGCGCGGAGGAGGGCGAGAAGGAGCCGGAGAGGCCAAAGGGCGAGGAGGTTCGCACCGACACGGGGCGCGTCATCTACGGCGGCGGCGGCATTGCCCCGGACGAGGCCGTCAAGTCGCGCACGCTGAACCCGCAGCAGGTGCGTCTGATTGACCCGCTCTTCGCCTTTGCGCGTGAACTGGTGAGCGGGCGCGTCTCGGGCTATGAAAATTTGAAGGTCAAGGGCATGCCCGAATTCGAGCATAACCTTGCGGCGGCTGACTTCGCCGTGGACGACAAGCTCTTCAAGGCGTTCAAGGAGTTCGTTATCAAGGAGAATGAAAACTACAAGATGACCGAGGTGCAGCTCGACCGCCAACGTGAGTTCATCGCACGGCAACTCCGCTACGACCTCGCCACCGCGGCCTACGGCACCGTGAAGGCCACGCAGGTGCTCATCAACGACGACCCGCAGATTTCCAAAGCCATCGAGGTCTTACCCCGCGCACGCGAACTCGCGGCGGCGGCGATGAAGGGGCGCAACCCCCCGACAAGGTCTTTCGAATAAGTCGGCGACTCAATGTCGTAAACACGAAGGGCGTTCTCTCGACAGAGAGAACGCCCTTCGTGTCTCACCAAGCCGGTCTGCATCCATAAGTCAGCCGTTCTCGGCGAACCGTTGCGACCGCGGTTCGAGGTTCGGCTCACGCGCGTGTTTGGCCTCGCGCTTCAACTCTTCGAGGTCGAATGCGGTGGACGGGCGCGTGTCGGCCTTAAGGAGACGGCGCATCATTTCGAGCGCGTGATTGTTCTCGTCGGGTTCGGTCGAAGCGACGCAGTCTTCGGGAACGACGAGATTGAAGTCGCGCATGTAGGCATCGTTCGCCGTGAAGAGGACGCAGATGTCGCCCGCGATGCCGGTGATGATGAGCGTCTTTACTTCGAGGTAGTCGAGCAGGATGTCGAGCTGCGTGGAGAAGAATCCGGAGTGCTTTGGCTTGAGCACGAAGTAGTCATCCTCCGCGGGCCGCAGCAACTCGGCGACGGGCCGCCCTCGGACGTTATCCTCAAGACAGTGCTTTAGGATTTTATTGAAGTCCGATTGCCACTTGCCGAAGTTGTCGTTGACATAGACGGCAGGGATGCCCGTCGCGCGCGCGCGACGCTTCAACTCGGCGAGTCGCTCGGCCATCGGCAGCGCATACTTAAGAAGCTCTTCCCCGCGCTCGAATTCGAGATCGTTGATTACGTCTATCAGGAGCAGCGCGACATCGGCCTTGTCCGGCACGTTGCCATGCAGGTCTTCGTTCCTCACAGGCATCTACGGATTCCCCCGCTTGATGAAGGATTAAAGCGTAAGGGAATTATGCGGGCGGGGAAGGCGAAAGTAAAAAGGCAAAAGTGTAAGAAAGTAAAAAGGCAAAAGTGTAAGGAGGGGCAGCAACCCCTGTCTTTCACTTTTGCCCTGTCACTTTTTATCTTCCTTCACGACTGGTAAGCAGCCACGCGCGCCTCTTTCTTCTTCCAGACGGCGAGCAGCGCGCCCATGCCGAGGAGTCCGACGAGGTGGTAGCCGTTGTTAATCAGGTACAGGCCGAGCGGCCTGTACTCGAAGAGGACGGTGCTGAGGTTGGTCGTCAGCACGAAGCCGAGCCAGAGCCAGAAGCCGGTCTGCGCGCCCTTCCCCGCCGTGTCGGCGCCGGTGAACTTGATGAAGTGCGCGAGGACGTAGGCCGTCAAGATCGAGACGAGCAGCGCGATGCTGACCTCTTTGCCCGCGCCCTCGGTCTGAATACGCGCCACCTGTTCGGGCGTCCAGCGCATGAGCGCGATGAAGGGGCTGGAGAAGACGGTGTACCACACCGCGCCGAGCATCCAGTAAGCGACCGCCGAGGCGACCACGGCAACGTAGTTGATTCTCATTTGGGACATTGCTCCTTTCACAATCCGGGGTGAACCGTTTAGCGCGGGGCGGGGTTCATTGATTCGTGGCCGTGGGCGACGCGCCAAACGCCGCCCTGTTTGACGTAGATGCTGGTGACTTTGGCCGTGTAGTTCATCGGCTGGCCGCCCATGTTGACCATCGCCGCACTGTTGTAGGTGAGGATGGCCGTGTCGCCGTAGACTTGCACGCGTGGGTTGTACATCTGTGCGTCAATGATCTTGAACAGCTCGGTCATCTGCTCGAACTTCGGGAGGAAGTTCTCCTTCGGGTTGGCTTCGAGATAAGGGTTCATCGCCCCGAAGTAAGTCGAGTCGTCGGTCATAAAGTCCGCGAAGAAAGCCTTGTCTTTCTTTTTCCACGCTTCGATTGACGCATTCTCGCGGGCGATGACCGCTCTGGCGATCTCCTCGTTGCGCGCCGCCTCGGTCGAAGCGTAGCCGCTGATGATCGAGATGCTCCACACGGCGGCGAAGAGCAGCATCACGAAGAGGACGAGGGAGAGACGGATTCTCATTTGTTTGCTCCTTCCTGAATTTCAGGCGGAAGGGGGGCTTCCGCGGCCCGAACACACGGCGAGGTTGCTTTTCGACGTTCGCGCCCGGGAGTCGCGCGTTAAAGTTTACGAACTTGCGCCCTTGAACGTGATGATCGAGAGCGTGCCGCCGGTCGGGTCGTTGATGACGGAGAAGCGTCCGACGTTCGGGATGTCGGTCGGCGGGACGCAGACCTTGCCGCCCAACTCCTCGACGCGCTTCACGGAAGCCTCCACGTCGTCCACCGCGACGTAAGGCATCCAGTGCGAAGGGGCATCGCCGAACTCCGGCCCCATTTTGTAGACGCCGCCGCAGGGAGCGCCGCCGGAGATGATCTCGGAGTATTTCATTCCGGGGGTGTCGCCGGTTTTGTAAGTCCAGCCGAACAGGTCGGAGTAGAAGTTCATCGCGGCCTCGTCGTCCTTCGTTCCCAGTTCGTTCCAACAGAAAGCGCCGTGCGCGGGCAGCGCGTGTGCGGGTTGTGCTTGTTCAGACATTTTTCGTTTCTCCTTCTTGGGTTGAATTCGTTTTGGGAAGACACTTGAACCTTACGACCGGTCGAGTTCCTGACCGAACACAATGCGATGACCTTCGGGGGATATAACACCGAACTCCCGCAGGCCCCACGGCTTGTCTTCGGGGTCTTGGAGGTGGGCGACGCCCCGGTCTCTGAATTCACGGTGCAGGTCATCTATCGCTTCGACGATGACGTAAGCAAACCATGAATGATCGTTGATCTCGCGGGCGGGCACCGCATCCGCGCAGTGCCCCAGCATCAGCCGGAACTGGTCTCTGGAAAGGAACGACCACCCGTCAACCTCGAAGTCAACAGTGAAGCCGAGCTTCTCGCGGTAGAACTCCACCGACTTTTTCAGATCGTTGACGGCGAGCACGCTCCGCACATTTTTCAGTTCCGGCACCGGAGACCTCCTTCGCTACGGTCGGCCCGCCAACGGATACACTTCTCCGCACTGCGGGACGGACGCCGCCGACTGTCAAAGCGAGGGTTAGCGGAAAACCTTGCGGCCCGCTACAGACCGCGTGCGAGGGAGGAAAACTGATTGACTCGAACGAGCCGAGACATTCACGCTCCGGCGTAAGTGTTGAAAGGTGAGTTTCCCACGCCTGAAATACTCACCTTTCAAACCCACCCCTTGCTCGTTCTTACTGCTTCGCGTGGGACTTGCTTGGTTACTTCTAAAAACTTACTCGGCTCTTAATGCGCGGCGAGCCACTCACTGAAAATCTGAGCCTCTTCGTGCTTTCCGCTCCAACGGGCGCGGTTCTTGCCCGTCAGCGCCATGACCATCGCCTGATGCTGGCCGGCGCGGTCGCCGAGGCGCTCGAAATAGTTGAAGAGGCGGTCAATTCGCTGGACGCTCTCGCGCGCCGCCGCGACGGTCTTGAACGACAGCGTGTTGCGGAAGAATCGCGTGTAGACGTTCTGCTCCTTCGCCGTCGTCGTGTATAGATCGAAGTAGCTTTCGAGATACCCGGCGGACTGCAACACCTGCGCGACGTAGGAAGGCCGCGCCTTCACGCGACGCACAATCTCCGCGATGTCGCGCGCGCCGGCCTCGTACAACTCCAGAATCTGTTCCTTCTTCGAGCGGTGCTCGACCGCCTCTTCCGTCTCACTCTCAACCACGCCTTCAAGCTCGACCGCGACATCCGTTTCGTCGGCGTATTCAAGCTCCAGCGTGAGCGGCTGCATCTCCTGAATCAACTCTTCGGTCGTCATCTCTCAAACCTCCTTGACAGCCGAGCTGTCGGAAATTGTGTTGCCCTCGTTATCGGCGAGGAGCGGAGTCCGCATCTCAAATTTGAGCGTTCAAATTCGCAATCCGGACTCCGCATTCCGCACTCGCCGCGGCTGCACACTCTCCTTTAGCTCGCGCGACGCACCTCCACCGGCGACTCCTGTTGCAGACGCTTGAGGTGGTCAATCAAGCTCGACGCGGCGCGCTTCGACAGCTCTTCGGTGCGGCAGCGCATCTGCGACTGCGACTCCTCTTCGGGGTCAACGCCGACTTCACGCGCGAGCGCGCGGATCATGCCGAGCTGTTTCGGCGTGACGAGGTCGGCCATGGATTTGGCGAGCGGGTCGCGCGGGAATTCACTCTGTTGCGGCCCCGCGCCCTGCTGCTCGATCACGTCCGACTCGCGTTGGTACAACTCGCGCGCGATGCCGAACTTGATGGCAGCGCGCTTGAGGGCGTCGTGCTCGGCCTTCTTGATGCCGGTCTCGTTGTCGGCGGTTCCCGTCCCGACGCCTTCGCGCGTTACGCCGTCAATCGTGATGGCGACGGTGACGGCCAACATGTCGCCGATCTGGACGATGCCGCGCACCGAGTGCGACCAAGTGGGCGCGACGCGGTCGAGGATGTCGGCGACCGTGTGCCACTCGACATATTCGACCATGTGCGTCTTGCCCTCCCGGTCGGTCCAGCCCTCGCGCGTCTTGACGAGCTTCGAGTCAACGGGCTGGCGCAGCACGCGCAACGTGTTCGTGAAGGCGAGCGGCACGACCGGCGCGCTCGCGCTTTGCGCCGCATACTCTTCGGCGGTGATGAAATCCTGCTCTTGCTCAACTTCCTGTACGTGGGCGGTTGCTTGATTCCTTGTCATCTCATGCTCCTTGTCGCTTGTGTGTTCCGCGAGAGAACGAAAGGGAGTCACTTCGCGGTCGTCGGTCGCGTCTGTTTCCGTGACCAACGCCGCCGGTGTCTCCGGCTCTTCGTTCTGCTCCCGTACGAAGCGCGGCGCGCGTCGCGGGGCGGCCTTCAAGGTCGCTGCCACGGCGGTGTCGTCGCGCTTCTCGGATGCGTTTGCGTTTGTGTTGGGCGTCTCCGCCTTGTCGTTCGACGCGACCTCGGCGGTCGCGGGTTTCGCCGGCGGCTGTTTGGTGACAGCCTCCGAACTCTTGTTCAAGAGCGAATGCTTGACGGCGAGGATATGCTCGCAGCGATAGAAAGCATCGGTCGCCGACTGCTCCTCGAATTCGAGACACGAGCAGCGCACCTTGCCGGCCTCGTCGCGCCACACGTCGTAGCTCGAACGACGGCCACGAAGGCTCGGCGTCGTCACGCGAAAGCGGGCGCCCTCGCGGTTGACGAGGCCCATCGCGGCGATGCCCTGTGCGCGCTTGTCGCGCAGGATAGCTTTTTTGTCGAGAACGGCTGCCATGATTTTAATCCTCCGTCAAACTCCTGAAATCCTTGTTACGCCGCACGCTCGGCGGGCATCTCGGCCACGTGTTCGAGCGATTTGGGCTGCCCGACAACCTGTCGCTCGGCCCTCTCGCGGAGGCGGCTTTCGAGGTCAACGATGCGCGCCTCAAGCTCCTCCATCCGCCGGCCCTGCCCGTAGACCGTCTTGAACAGGCTGTCGAATGTCTCCCAGATGTAAGAAGAATCCGCCATGCTAAATATGTCTCCACTTCTGATGATGAATGATCTTGGAGATATAACCCTTATAAACCCCGTACTCGTCCCCAAGCTGCTGCATCGTTACTTTGATAAGCTTCCGGTTGGCATAGCGACGACGAATTTCCAGAACTGCTTGCTCCGTCAGCTTCAACGGGTGCGAATTTCGTCCCTTACGCCTCATATCGTGCATGTTCTCTTCTTGAGTTCCAATGAACAAATGATCGGGACGGCAGCAGGGTGGGTTGTCGCATTTGTGGCAAATGCACAGCCCTTTCGGAATTTCTCCGTATTCCAATTCATACGCAATGCGATGTGCATATTGATAGGTGCCGTCTTTCCAAACCGTCCCATAACCCCTTCGTAATACTCGGCCACGCCATAGCCAGCAACCATTAGATTCAGACGACAATTCAACCTTCGACCAGAAACGCTCGGCAAAATTGCTCCCTATATGCCGTTGTGCTACACGCAATGTCCATGAGCTTTGTTTCATACGTGAAACATCGTACCACGGTTCCCACTTTGTTGCAAGCATAAAACAACATCTTGCATCTGGGATTCGCTTATGCTATGTTCAGGTCGGTTATTGGGCGCGTTCGCCCTCCATGGGTGTTTCAAGGCGCGCTGAAAAGGAGGCCACGAAGATGGCAGGAACTGGAACAAACTTAGTAAATACGGTGGAACTGGGCCGCGCGATCCGGCGCAAAAGGGAAGAGTTGGGCCTTTCGCTGCGCGATGTCGCCGACGAAACAAACGTCTCGGCCTCGACGCTCTCGCGCATCGAGAACGGCACGGGCAAGCCCGACGCAGACAACATCGCGCGTCTGACGGCGTGGCTCGACATGCCCGTCGAGCGCATCATGAGCGGTCGCCGGACGGCGGACGGCGAGGACGGCGCGGCGGCGGTCGTCTACTTCCCGCAGGAGACTACGCCCAACATCGTCGAAGCGCACCTGCGCGCCGACCGCAACCTCTCGCCCGAAACCGCCAAGGCTCTCTCGGAACTCTTCCGCGTCGCCTACGCGCAATTCAGCGCGCCCGGCACGGATACACGCGGGCGCAAAGGACGGAAGTAAGCCGTAGTAAGTTTCGGGACTGAAGTTTATTAGGCGCTCGACTATTAAAGTTGAGCGCCTTTGTGTTGAAGATTACTATCTAACTCCAACGGGGAGGAGAGAATGGTCTCAAGAGAAACTATCAAATCCGAAGTTGAAAAAGTCCCAGACGAGCGGCTGGATGAGCTTTACCGTGTCGTGAAGACTTTTTCACAAGATAAATCTTCCGACGCGAAGGAAGGTTTTCTGCTGAGGCTCAGTCGCATTCAGATTGAAGGGCCAGAGGATTTCTCAACCAATTTCGATCTTTATCTGAACGGGGAGAAGAGCATTGATTGAGCTTTTCCTTGACTCTTCCTATGTCATTGCTCTGGTGAACGAAAGGGATCAGCGCCACGAGCAGGCGTTAGAGATGGCTCGCGGACTTGGTAGTTATCCGCTGGTTACGACTGACGCTATTCTGCTTGAAGTCGGAAATGGGTTGGCGCGGGGTTTCAAGGCGGAGGCCATCGCGGTTATTGAAGAATTTCTGTCATCCGATGAAGTCAGAATAGTTTCCGTAGACACAGCTTTGTTCCAGATGGGATTTGACCTGTACAAAACTTATCAGGATAAGGCGTGGGGACTGGTTGATTGTATTTCCTTTGTCGTTATGCGTGAATATGGGATTACTGATGCCTTAACCTCTGACAGTCATTTTGAACAAGCTGGCTTTAACATCCTCTTAAAGCAGTAAGCGTATAGGTCGGTTGGAACGTGAGTCGAGTTTGTAACGTTTGACTTCAAGGTTGAAATTTAATCGCATAGCCGCGCTCGCCTTCGGCCAGATTGGTCGTTGGAAAATCAGGCGACAATCTGAATCTCCCGATCAGATTCATAACTGCAAAGGAGAGACACATGGCAGAGAAAGCAGTGAACCCCATCCCCGCGGGCTTCCGCAGCGTGACGCCGTACCTGTGCGTGAGCGACGCGGCGAAGGCCATTGAGTTTTACAAGGAGGCGTTTGGCGCGACCGAGCGTTTCCGCATGGAGGCGCCGGGCGGAAAGCTCGGACACGCCGAGATACTAATCGGTGATTCAATCGTCATGCTCGCCGACGAGTTCCCCGAACTCAACTTTCGCAGCCCGGCAACGCTCGGCGGCCCGTCGTCTCATTTCATGATCTACGTCGCGGACGTGGACGCACTCGTCGAACAGGCCATTGCCGCCGGGGCGAAGCTGACGAAGCCCGTCAAGGATCAATTCTACGGAGACCGCAGCGGCAGCGTCGAAGACCCCTTCGGCCACCACTGGTATATCTCCACGCATATCGAAGAGTTGACGCCCGAAGAGATCAGCGAGCGCATGGCCGCCGAAACGGCGCAGGCGCAACAGGCCGGGGCGTAAGTGTTTTCCAAAAACGTTAAAGAGGGGCGGCTTCCGGGCGACCGAAGCCGCCCCTCTTTACAGGTAAAGTTTGGGGTAGTGGACAAATCGGGTGGGATGTCATGAGAGATTATAGCGGTGCAAAAACAAACGCAGACAAATCTCGTGCATCCGCTCTGACTTCGAGAAGGACAAGGTCTTCCTGACGAAGCGCGCCAATTGCACTTACAAGTTGAATTCAAGAATTGGTAGCTCCAAATTAAAGCGTGGAGGGGATTTTGGCTGAGAAAATCACACTTTTTAACCGCGCGCCCAGTCCGTAAGTTGTTGACTCTTCGTTGGACGAGCTTGGCTGTATCTCGTGAGAATCGTTCACATTGACCTGACCACGCTTTAGTGTGGAGCTACCGTCAAAATGTTCAACCATGTAAACCGAGAATTGCTGGGAGATAAGCGGCAAAATGGATAAAGTAGAGTTAGAGGGAGCGCTCACTTTGTTCGCTGGCCTTTGATTGCTTTCTCCACGCTCGTGTCGGGGCGCACGTTGTCTTGCTCCCAACGCGGCGGCAACAACCTCCGGCGACCGTCCTCCGACAAGGTCACGTCCGGCTCGTCCAGTCGCTTCCGATCCCAGAGCTTGCACGTCACCTGTTTGTGCATCTGGTCGAGCGCCTCGCAGTAGTTCGTGTAGGTGCAGCGGCGCACTTCGTCGCCGCGTCCGAGTCTCACTTTTAAAAACCAATCGGGGTCGGCGAGCGCCTGTCGCGCGAAGCCGACGATGTCCGCGTCGCCGCGCCGCAAAATTTCCTCGGCCATCTCAAACGTGCCAACGCCGCCCGTGCCGACGACCGGCGTTTGAAACCCGGCGGCGACGATTGAGCGCTTGATCTCGCGCACCAGCGGCAGGCTGCGACCGAAGGGGCCGCGCGCGTCCGAGATGACGGTCGGCATACACTCGTAGCCGCTCGGCCCGGTGTAGGGGTAGACGGCGTGGCCGACTTTCGGCTGCTTGGCGTCCTCGAACTTCCCGCCCTTCGAGACCGAGATGAAGTCCAGTCCCGCGCGTGCGAACTCGACGCCGTAATAGGCGGCGTCTCCGATGCGGCTGCCGCCCTCGATCACCTCGTCGCCGAGGAAGCGTGCGCCGACCACGAAATCATCTCCCACGCGCTTTCGCACCTCCTTGTAGACTTCAAGCGGCAGGCGCATGCGGTTTTCCGGCGAGCCGCCGTAACCGTCCGCGCGGTCGTTCCGTCGGCTCAGGAAAGAGGCCATCGTATAGGCGTGCGCGTAATGCAGTTCCACTCCGTCAAAGCCCGCTTCGCGTGCGCGAACGGCGGCGGCGGAGAAGATGCCCGGCAACACTTCCGGCAACTCCTTGACGTGCGGCAGATGCGTGTCCGTCACGCGCTCGCGATAGCCGAAGCGCAAAGATTCAAGCTCGCGCTCGTCGAGCACACGCTCCACGACTTCGTCCGGCGCGTCCATCAGAAACGCGCGCACTTCCCACTCGTCCCGCACGCGCCAGCCGTCGTCTCCGGTCGCGTCGGCGAGGGCGTGCCGGTGTCTCTCTTCCAGTTTTAGGAAGCGCTCGAAATACTTCGACTTCTCAGGGCGGCGCTTCACCGAAAGGAAATCAATAATTTGGATAAAGAGGCGCGTGTGTCCGTCGCTCGCGCGGCGCACGGTCTCGACCAGTTCTTTCAGACCGGGGATGAAGCGGTCGTGGCCGATGCGAAGAAGCGGCCCCGAAGGGATGTCGCGCACGCCCGTCGCCTCGACCACGACGGCGCCGGGACGCCCCGCCGCGAAGCGCGCATACCAATCGAGATTTTCTTTCGTCACGAACCCGTCCGCGGTCGCGCGCCATGGCACCATCGCGGGCACCCACGTCCGGCTTTCGAGCGTGACGGGGCCGACCGAGACGGGCTGGAAGAGGAGTGAGCGGGCCGCCGCCTCAGCCATAGGCCAGCGCGTTTCTGGAATTTCGTGACGGATCGCTTCTTCGGGATGCCACATAGATTCGGGAAAGTGGAGTTTACCAGCCGGAGCAGCCAGTCGTCAGCCGTCCGAGCTAAAAACAGAACAGCACCACCGCTACCGCGTGCGGTTCTAACTATCCCACCCGAAAAAGCGGAAACAGTCGCTGCGCGAACGGCGTAGAGCTAGGGGCCGGAGGTTACGGAGATAATGAGCAAGTGGGAAAACCTGTTCGGGAAATTCGCCAGAGCACTCCTGCGGAGCGGCGCGCGCGGCGGGATCAAACAAAGTTTCGTGTCGCGCCCGCAAGTCGGGTCGTTCGCGGGGCAGGCCGCGCGCGTCGCGTTCCATCTCTTCAAAGACAACTGCGTCCAACTCCCGTGGATTGAAGAGGGCGCGGCGATTGACGCCGCCGTGGACGGCGCGCGCGCAGACCTGCTCCGCTCCTGGAATGTTTACCGCGACAGCCTCAACTCGAATCTCCGAGAGGCGCTGGCCGAAGACGACTGGCAACAGGTCTTGACCGCCTTCCGCCGTAACGTCTCCGACCTCAACCGCCGCATCGCCGCCTACAACCTCAAAGCTCCCTCCGCGAAGTTTCGCCGCCCACCCGTTGACGCCGAACAGGAAATCAACCGCATTACGACAGCAGGTGACAACCGATAAGCAGCTATCAGCGATTCCGATTGAAGTGTTGAGACTTCAAACGTGGAGTCCGGAAATTCTTTTTCGCCTGCTGCCTCCTGCCCGCCGCCTGCTGTATACTGAGGCCGCAAGCCATCCAACATTGAGGAGAACTGACTTTTGGCGGACGACCTATTAGAGTGGCGGCGCGAGTTTCCCATCCTTGAGCAGACCGTTTATCTGATTTCACACAGCCTCGGCGCGATGCCGCGCGCCGCGTCCGAGAGGTTGCAGGCTTACACGGAGATGTGGGCGACGCGCGGCGTGCGCGCGTGGGCCGAGGGGTGGTGGGAGATGCCGCTCACGGTCGGCGACGAGGTGGGCCGCATCATCGGCGCCGACCCCGGCACGGTCGCCATGCACCAGAACGTCTCGGTCTGCCAGTCGCTCATCCTCTCCTGCTTCGATACCACGCCCACGACGAAGCGCAACAAGATCGTCTACTCCGAACTCGAATTCCCCTCCGTCATGTACGTCTACGAAGCGCACGCGCGCGACGGACGTTTCCGCATCGAGAAGATCAAATCCGATGACGGCATCACCGCGCCGCTCGACAGGATGCTCGCGGCCATTGACGAGGAGACGTTGCTCGTTCCGCTCTCGCACGTGCTCTTCAAAAGCGCTTTCTTGCAGGACGCGAAGGCGATCACCGAACGCGCGCACGAGGTCGGCGCTTACATCGTGCTCGACACCTATCAGTCGGCGGGCACGGTTCCTTTCAGTGTCAAGGAACTGGACATTGACTTTTGCACGGGCGGCTCGGTGAAGTGGCTGTGCGGCGGCCCCGGTGCGGGTTATCTCTACGTCGCGCCGCGTCTGCGCGCGGAGTTTGAGCCGAAGGTCACGGGTTGGATGGCGCACGCCGCGCCCTTCGCCTTCGAGGATGGGCCGATTAGATATGCCGACGGGGCGGCGCGCTTTCTCCACGGCTCGCCCGCCGTCCCCGCGCTCTACGCCGCCGAGTCCGGCTACAACATCATCAACGAGATCGGCGTCGAAAAAATCCGCGCCAAGAGCACGCGCCAGACGCAAATGTTAATCGCACTAGCCGAAGAGTCGGGCTTTGAAGTGACCAGCCCGCGCGACCCGGAGCGACGCGGCGGCACCATCACCATCAACGTCCCGCACGCGCCCGCCGTCACACGCGAACTCATCCGCCGCGAAACCATCGTTGACTATCGCCCCGGCGCGGGCGTGCGCGTCTCGCCGCACTTCTACACGAAGGACGAAGAACTCGAACACGTCGTCCGCGAGATGCGCGCCATCCTCGACACGCGCGCCTATGCCACGCACGAAGCGGCGGGCGCGGCGTTTTAAAGCGTCGCGGGCTGGGCGTCAAGCTCGGTGTGACGAATCCCATAGATCGGGCGTTGACCAAGAGTCTTAGTTATCCGACGAGGGGTGGATTGATGTCCAAAAGGGTGACGGGTCGTTCCGCCTTCAACTCTTCCGCCGCAAAAAGTCTGCGCCTGACCCTCCTTTCGCTGCTCCTGCTCGCGGGCCAACCCATCCGGATGCAGGCGGCTCCCGTTCGCTCAAGCCCATTGCCGCGAGGCGCGACGCAGGACGCGCGGGAGAGTGCGACGCTTGAGGCGGGCACACCCATCGAGCGCGCCATCGCCGGCGGGCAGAGACACTTCTACCAGATCACGCTCACGGAGGGGCAGTTCCTCAAAGTCGAGATCAAACCGCGGGGCATCGTGCTGGGCGTCTCGCTCCAGTTGCCGGATGGCAGAATCATTTCAGTGTACGACCCGTTCGTGACCAAGCAGGAGCAGTTGATCGTCCAGCAGGTGGCCGAAACATCCGGAACCTATCAATTCAAGATTTTCACCACGACGAAAGCGCCGGCGGGCAACTATGAAATCCGCCTCGCCGAATTGCGCGCCGCGACCGCGGACGATCACGCCTTGCAGCAGGCGCGTAACCTGTACGGCGACTATCGCCGGCTCCTGCGCGAAGGCAAGTTGATGGAAGCCCGGACGGCGTTGTCACGCGCGCTTGAGATTCGTGAAAGAGTGTTGGGGCCGGACGACCTGAACGTGGCGCTGCTGCTCAACAACCTGTCATCCAGCTACATGGACGCGGACGACTACGCCAGCGCGGAGCCGTTGAGGCTGCGCTCCTTAAAGATTATCGAGAAGGTGTACGGGCCGGAACACCCGCGGATGGCTGACGAGATTCGCGGGTTGGGGGTTTTGTATTTCGAGAAGGGCGACCATCTGAAAGCCGAAGAGATGCTCCACAAGGCTCTCGGCATCTTCGAGAGGACGCGGCAAACGGAGAGTATCATCAACGCCTCGGCGTTGAGCTATCTCGGCGACATCTACTACGAGCGCGGCGACTACGCGAAAGCCGACGAGAGCTACCGGCAGTCGCTCGCCATCCGGGAGAGGATTCTGGGGCCGGATCATTTCCACCACACGGAGTCACTCGGGGCCATCGCCCGCGTGGCATACGACACGGGCGACTACGCGAAGGCCGAGGCGATGTTCGCGCGCGCGCTGGCTCTCACCGAGAAAGCGTTGGGGCCGGAGCACGCGCAACTCACCTCGCGTCTCAACGACCTCGCGACGGTTTACACGACGACGGGCGATTACGCGAAGGCCGAAGCCTTCTACCGGCGCTCTCTCTCGATCCACGAGCGCGTGCCGGGAGGTTACGCGAGCAACCTTCAGCCGACACTGCTCGGACTGGCGCGACTCTACGCGGCGCGTGGGCTGGCGTCCGAGGCGGTGAAGTTTCAAGCGCGGGCGGGCGAGATCGAGGAGCGTTTCATCAAACTGAATTTGGACGCCGGCTCCGAGCGCGAGAAGCTCTCGCTGCTCGACCAGTTGTCCCTCTCCTCGTCCCGGCACGTCTCGTTCCACTTGAACCTCGCGCCGGACGACCCGGCGGCCCGCGACCTCGCCGTGACGACCATCCTGCGGCGCAAGGGGCGCGCGCTCGACGCGATGGCCGACACCTTCGCCGCCCTCCGGCAGCGCGCCGGCGCGCAGGATCAGTTGCTGCTCGAACAGTTGGGCGAGACCACCGGGCGGCTGGCGCGGCTGCTCCTGAGCGGCCCGCCGAACGCTTCGCCGGAAGAGCACCGGAAGACGGTTACGGAACTGGAGGAGAAGAAGGAGCAGCTCGAAGCCGAGATCAGCAGGCGCAGCGCGGAGTTCCGCGCCCAGTCGCAGGCGGTTACGTTGGGGGCGGTGCGAACCGCGATCCCCGCCGACGCCGCGCTGGTGGAGTTCGCTACTTACCGGCCCTTCACGCCGAAGGCGGAGGGCGGACGAGAGGCTTACGGGGAGACTCGCTACGCGGTGTACGTCCTCGGTGGGCGAGGGGCGACGCCGAAGGGGATGGACTTGGGAGCGGCGCAAGAGATTGACGCCGCCGTGGGCGCGTGGCGTCAAGCCCTGCGCGACCCGCGCCGCGCCGATGTGC
>JBGTBQ010000421.1:0-2661 GCA_041749275.1 Pyrinomonadaceae bacterium
GGAGCGGGCGACGGCGGAGGAGCAGGCAGTGCGACGGCTTCTCTGGTCGGCGGCTGCAAGCCGGCGCTCGGCGTCGGCTCGACGGGACGCGCGCCTTCGTCCGCGTCGAACGGGCGCGAGACACGCTCGGGAGCGATGACGGTCAACTCCTCATCAGCATCCATGGCGAACGACGGGCGCGTCTTTAACCCGAAGTCTTCGGACCTGCCCGCCGGCGGCACAAGCTCCCCGGTGTCGGGGAGCGAGGACGAGCCGGCGTCCCCCGGACTCCGCTGGTCGGGCGGGACGGCGGCTTCGGCGGCTCGTTGTGCCTGAAGGATGCGGTCGAGTTCTTCGCGGTTGACGCGGCTCGTGTCCGCCGAGGCGCGGCGCGGGTCTTCCGCCGCGAGTCCGTCGGTGGTGCGTCCTTCGTCCCTGAGCGGCACGGTCATCGCCTGCGGCGACACGTCGCCGTCGCCGCCCGCAACGTTCCTCACCGGCGCTCCGCACTGGCGGCAAAATCGCGCCTCCGGTTGTATCTCCGCGCCGCAGCTTGGACAGTGTTTAGTCATAAAGTATGAACGCGGAACGCGGAACGCGGAACGAGAAATCCCTTGAATGATGAAACGACGGCTCCACTCTTAGTTCATCGTTCCGCGTTCTGCGTTCATCGTTTCTTCGCGCCCCCGGCTCCTGACGACGACCGTGCCGGCGAGCAGGTCGTGCAGCGCGCGCCCCTGCGAGTTGAAGGCCGCGATGAGGAAACCACCGCCGAGCGTCAACACCGTCACGGGATAGCCGACGAGGTGGCGCAGCAGCGCGCGACCGATGCTCAAAGGAACGCCGTCGCGCCGCTCGATGCGGAGCGCCGTCACCCACTTGCCGAGCGAGCGCCCCGTCCACGCGGGCAGCACCACGAGGTTTAAAAACGCGACCGCCGCGACCAGCGCGTAGGTGCCGAGCAGGAGGGTCGCGCTCCAGCGTTGCCCCTCGCCGAAGACACGCGCCAACAGCGTCGCCAGAGCGACGATGCCCACGAGCACGATGTAATCAATCAACACCGCGCCGCAGCGCAGCGAGAAGGGCGCGCGCAGCCGTTCGTAACTCATCTCCGGACTGCGTCGCGCGCCCCGCGTCGCAGTCCGGACCGCGGCGCCGGGTGCGGCTGTTGGTTCTATTCGCACAGACATGAATTCAGGAGTCAGGAGTCAGGAAACAGGAGTCGGAATGAAAGCGGACAGGGGTTTCTATTCCGACTCCTGTTTCCTGTCTTCCGTCTTCATCCTACTAAAAAGTGCAGCGTCGTTTCTCCGAGGCGCAGACGGTCGCCATGTTCAAGCGTGCGCGGCTGCCGTGGGCCGAGCTTGACCGAGTCGTTGATGACCGTTCCATTGACCGAGCCGAGGTCTTCGACGAGGAACATCTCGCCCTGCCGCCAGATGCGCGCGTGACGGCGCGAGATTTTCGTCTCCGGGTCGAACTTTGAGAGGTCAACATCCGGGAAGATATTCGACTGTGGGTCGGTGCGTCCGACCAGAATCGTGTCCTTCTGCAACTGAAACGTCGCGTCCAGTTCCGTGGTTCCCGCCACGACGAGCTTCGCCGTCGCGCGGGCCGCGCGGGCGCTCACCGCCGCCGCGAGGGGCTGGCGCAAACCGCAGTGGGCGCAGAACATATCCTCCGCCGAGATGCGCCCGCCGCAGAAGCCGCAATAGACCATCTCGACGCCGACCGTCTTGGCGTCGCGCGGCTCCCCGTGGGCGACGCCGCCGTAGGTGATGGCGCCCGCGCGCAGTTTCTCGATGTGCTGTCCGAGCGTGTCGCGTATTTCAGCCGCCGAGCGAAAGCGCGTCTCCGGCGCGTACTCGACCGCGCGCATCAGGATGCGCTCCATCTCGTTCGAGAGGCCCGGATTGATCTGGCGTGGGCGCGGGAACTTGTTGAAGTCGAAGATCAGGAGTGGGTTGTCTTGCGGGTCGGAACCCGTGATGAGATGGAACATCGTCGCGCCCAGAGAATAGACATCGGAGCGCGGCTCGACTTTGCCGCTGAAGAGTTCGGGCGGCGCATAGCCCATCGTGCCGACGGCAGTGACGCCCTTCTCCTGCGGCGCGACCCAGCGCGCGATGCCGAAGTCAATCAGCATGACGCGGCCCGTGTTGCCGTCAATCATCAGATTGGCGGGCTTGAGGTCGCGGTAGATGATCGGGGGTCGGCGGTTGTGCAGATAGTCGAGCACATCCGCGACCTGCATACCCCAGTCGGCGACCGTCAACTCATCAATGCGGCCTCCGGGCGCGTTCCTAAGACGCGCGAGAAAATCGCCGCCCGAAATGTACTTCATAACGAGGTAGAAGCGCGACGCGTCTTCGTCGAAGAAGTAGTCGTAGATGGTCGGGATCGAAGAATGTTCGAGCGAGGCCAGCAACATTGACTCGCGCTTAAAATCGTTGATGGCCTTCTCGTGCGATGACTCGTCGAGTTGCGACTGCACCATCTCCTTGACGGCGCGCGGCGCATCGCCGAGGTTGCGGTCTTTGGCGTAGTAGACCGCGCCCATGCCGCCGCCGCCGATCCGACGGACGATCTCGTAGCGCCCGTAGAGCACCGTGCCCGGTTCGAGCTGCGCCGCGCCCTTGCGGCCCTGACCGCCCGAGGCGCCGCCCGTGCGCGAGGACTGGC
>JBGTBQ010000422.1:0-19295 GCA_041749275.1 Pyrinomonadaceae bacterium
GGCCTCCGGCGTGTTCGCGCCCACGGCGGCGGACGCGGGCACGCCTTCGAGCGCGGAGAGCGCCGCGCCTTCCGATTCGACGTTCAGCACGTCCTCGTACTCGGCGCGGAACTCGTCGCTGATGCTGAGGTTGATGAGCAGGTTATCCACCAGCCCCTGTATGCCCGCCGCGTCCGTGAAGGTGTAGACCTCATCCTGAATCAGCCCCAGCGAATTCTTTATCACTTGCAGGCGCGCGTCGAGCAGGCGCACTAACTCATCGAGACGTTTGATGCGCGCGAGGCGCTGCTTGAGGATGCTCAGGTTCTGCGTCAGCGCGTAGCGCACCTGCCGCGCCTCTTCGCGTTCGAGCGCGCCCTCGCCCTGTTCGATCTGCTGCGTGAGTGTGTTTTGCAGTTGCCGGTAGTTGCGCGTCGAAAGCAGGTGGCGCGCACGCAGCATCCGCGCATACTCGTAGCGGAACGACGAGAGCTTCGCCACCACATCCGCCACCATGCGGGCCGCGCCCTCGGTGCCCAACTCCGACGAACGCCGCTCAATCTCCTCGCAGAGCGCGCGCACGGAATGAAAGTCGGCCTGATAGTTGGCGGGCAAGGCGAGGACGATGCGCTTCTCGGACTCTTCGTCGCTCGCCTTCCGTTGCCACACCTTCCTCATCTTGATGTAGCGCTGGATGATGGGCATCTGCGCGAGAATCGCGCCGCCGATTTGCCCCGCGATGAGCAGCGGCAGGAAGGCCCAGAAGTTGACGACGAGCATGAGGAACGCCATCACGCCGATGAAGCCCAGATTGAATTCGCTCTTCAGGACTTCCTTGACGAAGTTGATGCCGCTGAATTTGTCGTCGCGCGCGTCAGACATATAGGTAAGGGATGAAGGATGAAGGATGAGGGATGAAGTAAAGACATTTCAACCTGCGTTGAGCAGTTTCTGCTTCATCCCTCATCCCTCATCCTTCATCCTTGTTGTTCGTGTGTCATGAAGATCATCATGAAGTCGTGTTCTTCGGTGACGTATAGCTCGTGGCAGATGATGTTTGAGAACCCGGCGGCGGCCTCGACCATGCGCCGTTCGAGTTCGGTGAAGTCGTCGCCGAGCGCCTCGATTTTGCCGAGCGAGACTGACGAGAGTTGCACCGGGTAGCCCGTCTCGTCGTCGCGGTAGCCGAGGGTGATGACCAGTCGGTCGGCGCTTTCGAGATACTCGACGCCGATGGACTTGGCGGCGGCATTCGACTCGCTGACGAAGCGGCTGATCTCTTCGGCGAGCGGCCCGATGGTGTTGTCCTCGTGGAGCGGCCCGGCGAAGACCTTGAATTTGCCGTGCACCTGTTCGGCGATCTGTCCCATAAACTCTCCTTCAAACTGAACGAAAGACTTCCGCGAGGCAGTGTAACTTTATCAAAGCTTGGGGAACTCGACCAATTTAATCTCCTTGCGGATCTCGGAGAAACGCGGGATGTCTTCGATGTGCGGCTGGTAGGCCAGCCCCTCCGAGATCAAATCATACTGTTTCATCACACGCGCGCCGGGGATGGGCGCGCCCTTCGCGTCGCGCTCGCGGCCCAAAAGAAAAACCGTGTCCGAGACGATGAGCGCCGAGGTTATGTCGTGCGTGACGATGATGAAGCTGTTCAGCGTGTGCTGGTGGGCGGTGCGGACGATGAGGTCAATGACGTTCATAATGTTGACCGGGTCGAGACCGGAGAAAGGCTCGTCGAGGATGATGAAGTGGCGATCCTGCATGAGTTGCTGAAGAATGGCGACGCGCTGGCGCTGCCCGCCCGAAAGCTGCATGGGCCACGCGAGTCCCTGCTGCACCATGTCGAAGTTGTCGAGCAGCCGGAGCGCCTTGTCACGCGCCTCCTTTTTGTTCATCCCGGCGCGCAAAGCCGGCACGATGAGGTTGTTGAGGACGTTGAGGTCGTCGAACAGCGGGTAGCGTTGGAAGACGACGCCCACGTCGCCGACGCGCGCCTCGCGCAGAGGCTTCCCCGCGCCCTCGCTCAACATGACGCAGCCGCTGGTCGGTTTGTCGAGACCCGCGATGATGCGGAGCGCGGTGGTCTTGCCTGAACCCGAAGGGCCGAGCAGACTGATGACCTGCGGCTTGTCCTTGATGTCGCGGATCGAGAGCGAGAAGTCTTTGAGGACGACGAACGTCTCACCGTCGTTCGTCTTAAAGCTCTTGCCGAGCCGCTCGACCGTCAAGAGAGGTTCGAGGAGTTCAAGCGCGCCATTGAGCGGGCCGGAGGCGCAGGCGTTCCGTTCATCGGTTGACATAGCCTTTACCCCCTCTCCGAAACGGTCGTGTATGGGAAGAGCAGACGCTTCAAGAGCGCGAACAGCCAATCCTCGGCGACGGCGATGATGCCGATGACGATGAGGTAGGCGTAGACCGCCGGCAGGTTGTTCACCGACGAGTAGGCGTAAATCTGGCTGCCGATCCCGCCCTCCGTGCGGTTGTAGGTCTCGATGGCTGTAATCATCACCCAGCCGATGGCCGCGTTCTGCGCGATGACCTCGATCATCTGCGGCCCCGTCCCGCGCACGACGACGCTGTAAAATGTCTCCAAGTCGCTGTAGCCGAGGACGCGCGCCAGCTCGAACTTCATCTTCGGGATCGAGGCGATGACCGCCGTCATGCTCGTGACGAGGAAGAAGCTCATCCCCACCGTCAGCATCGCCACTTTCATCGGCCAGCCGATAGTAAAGAGCGTGAGGAAGACGAGGTTGAAGCCGATGATCGGAATATAGCGCAGCCACTGCACCAGTTTGTTGAAGGGCTGGAAGAAGGGCAGCACGCTGATGTAGGCGATGAAGAGCGAGAGCAGCGTCGAATAGAGCAGCCCGACGACGTTCAGCTTGAGCGTGACGTAGGTGTTATAGACGAGACCCTGACTGCCCTGCATGGCGAACATCTGGCTGAGAGAGCGCCAGATTTCCGAAGGGAACGGCAGCGCCTTGATCGGGTTGAAGACCCAGAACAGCACGAACGCCGCGAGCCAGAGCACGAGCAGGTTTGCGCGCACGAAGAGGCCGGGGTCGCCGTAGAGACGGACGGCCTGAAGATACGCGCTTTTGGGCGTGAGGCCGGCGAAGAGCTTCGAGCCGGCGGTGGTTGTCGTGTTGGTTGTTTCTTTTGCGACCATGAAGTCAGTCTCGTCGGGGGCGTTTGATAATGGCCCGGCAATGACTTCGGGGGAAATTTGGAACGCGATGCTGGGAGCGAGGGCATCTCACCCGCATTGCGGGTGAGATGCCCTCGCTCCCAGCATCAGGAATCGCTGTTTCTACTTCAGAATAATCACGACGCGCCGGTTCGCGGCCCTTTCGGCCTCGTCGCGGTTTTGGTTGCCGGGCAGTGGACGGTAGGGGCCGTATCCTTCGGTTCCCTCAAGGCGCTTGTCGCTGATGTTGATGCCGGTCGGGTCGGAATCCTTCAGCCATTGCCAGACGGAGCGTGCGCGCTCCTGCGAGAGACGCAGGTTGGTGTTCGTGTCGCCGACGTTGTCGGTGTGCCCTTCGATGATGACCCGCGTGTCGGTGGCGCGAATCAGGAGACTGCGAATCTCTTGAAGGCGCGCGATTTCCGAAGGGCTGATCTTCGCCGAGCCGGAGGGGAAGTTGATCTGGTAGTTCGCCTTGACGACCGTGCCGGTGTTCTGCCCCTCCTGGAACGTCGCCTGATAGACGGGCGCGGCGCTGCGCTCGTCGGTCATCTCGCGGATAAAGCTTAAGTCAACGACCTGTTCGACGGGCGCGAAATTCTCCAGCCGGTCGGGCAGGAGTTGTTGCAGGCGCTTGGCGTGATCCGTGTAGGTGACGCCGAAGATGCTGCGGCTGAGAGGTTGGTTCGAGTCCATGCCGAAGAGGTGTCGCACCTCGGCGATGTTGTTGACGCGCGAGCCGCCCAGGGGCACGCCGTTCTCCGTCACGCCGTTGAAGTATTTCGTCCAGAAGGTCTGGCCCATGCCCTCCATATTGAAGACCAGCGCGTTCAACGCCGCGACGCGCCCGCTAAAGTAGTTCGGGTCGGTCTTGATGCGTTCGTTCGAGCGCGCGATGCAGCGCAGGAGCGTCGTCACGTAAGGACGATGTTGCTTGAGCCAGTCCTCGTTGCCGAACAGGATGTTCGGCATCATGTAGCTATACTCTCTGGTCGAGACGATCTTTTGCAGCTTCTCTTCCTTGCCTTTGTAGTTGACGGTCGGGCGTTCTTTCGCCGCCATCACGTCGCCGGGCGTCCACGTGCCGACGGCGTCAATCGGAAACTCTTCGGTCTTGCCGCTCTTGCGATTGCGGAGCGCGACCTTCGCGTTGGCGTTGAACTTCTGCGCCGCCTCGATGTGGTCGGTCGAGTTGACGAAGTTGACGGCGTCGGGGTCGTAGACCTGCTCGTCGGGGTTGATGGGAATCTGGTTGTCGGCGGCCCAGTTGACCGTCACGTTCCAGTCGCAGTAAGGCACGGCGGTGACGACGACCGAGCCGCGCGCAAGCTGCGGGTCGCGCTTCCAGGACTCCGGCCCCATCAGACAGTCTTCGCCGAACGAGTAGCCGCCCGACCAGATGACCTTCGCTTTGTTGCCGCGCAAAAGTTTGTTCGCGCCCGCGATGTCCACGGCGGACTGGTCGCCCGTCGTCGTGACGAGCTGCATCGCGCCAGTAGCGAGCGCCTGCACCTGCCGCGACGTGTCATTCTCGACGACAAGTCGCGTGTTCGTGATGCCGGCCTGCGCGAGGCAACTGTCGGGATGGTCGCCGGACTTGCCGGGGCCGCCGACGGCGTCAATCAAACCGCTCGCCGTCTGCCACGTCCAGATGCCGATGGTCACTTCGGGGTTATCCGTCGTGCGCTCCGGCGCTTTGACCTGCGAGGGCGGCAGGTCTTTGAGCGCGATGTCTTCGAGCTTCTCGCGGCTGCCGACGAGGATGCCGCCCTGCTTCGTGTTGCTGTTGGCCGGGCCGTCCGGGTTCAGCTTTTCGAGAATCCCGAGCTGTCTGATGCTCACGTAGACAAGGCCCGCCATCACCAGCACGAGCAGGATGATGGCGCCGGGGCCTAACTTGTAACGACCGATCTGCATGTCAGCCTCCTCAACGTCTCAGGGACTAAGTCGTCTAGGTAAATTTTCTCTCGGAAATTAAGAGAACTTCTTGCGGCTCCGCCGCCTGATGTGCGGAAAGGCTCTGCCTTTCCGGCACGCATGATTTCTTAATCGGTGGAGGCTACGCCTCCGTTTGGCGCCATTCGATACGCTCAATATCCATGAGCAAAGGCTCGTCTTCCAACAGGCTTCTCTTCCAACAGCGCACACTCGACCAACGGTAATCCTCAGCCCGTCCGGACAATCCAGCCCGCACCGGATTCTGATGAAGATAATTCACCTTCCGCATAAACATTCCCTCACTCGTCAAATACAGCACATTATTGTGGTGCTCCCAGAGTGAGTGCTTGTAACCACGCGCCTTATCTGCCTGCCTAAGTTTTTCAAGTGAGCTTTGATGCTTACCATCTTTGAGGTAATCAATGACACGCTTGCTGATAATGCCGTTGACGAATCGAAGCACGTCGGACGGGAGTCGCTCCGAGCCGGTAATCAAGTGCAAGTGATCGGGCATTATCACATAAGCGAAGAGACCGAACCCGCCGGACTTACGCGCCTCGCCTAGCGCCGCACACGTGACGGCTTTGATTTTATCAGAGCGGAAGACGGGCAAGCGGTTTTTCGCAACGCTTGTCAAAAATAAGCCGGGCGTGTCTCTTGAGATCGTCGGCATGAGGCGTAGCCTCAAATTTAAAGAGCACGGTTACCGGAAAGGCGCAGCCTTTCCGCACATCGGGCGGCGGAGCCGCGAACGCCTCAGACGAAAGCCGCTAAGAAATTGGGCGGAATCGCAAACACCTGTCCGCGGAGCCGCCGAAGTCATCTCACTCTTTCGCGCTCTAGCGACGCGAGCCGACCGTCAGGCGCAACTGCCGGAGCCGCGCGTCCAACTCTTCCGGCGTCATCGTGGCGTACTTCGGCGGGAGCAGCCGACGGCTCGACGCCTCGAAGACGGCCAAGAGTTCCATGTATTCCAATAGCTCGTTGTCGCGGCTCGGAAAATAGTCGGAGGCCGCGTGCTGGAAGTGTTCGGCGGTGACCGCCGGCTCGCCGCCCGACTCGCGCGCCGCGTCGTCGTTCGCCATCAGGATGACGGCCTCGATGTCGGCGTTGCTGTAGCCGACGAGTTTCGCGGCAAAGGCGTCGCGGATCGTGGCGAAGTCAACGTCCGTCTTGATCTTGTTCTTCCGCACGAGCGCGTCGGCAACTCGCTCGACCTCTTCGGGCGTCTGCGAATAAAGAAAGGGAATCTTGCGGTCGAGGCGGCCCGCGCGTTTCAAGTCCACGTCGAGCTTGTCGGGGCGGTTCGTCATCACGAGGAAGAGGATGCGCCCGCGGTTCGAGGTGTCGGACATGAACTCCTTGATGCGCGCGATGACGCGCGAGGAGGTGCCGCCGTCGCCCTCGCCGTCCGTGTTGCCGAAGGCGCGGTCGCCCTCGTCAATGATGACGATGACCTGTCCGATGGCGCGAATGACGCCGAGGATTTTTTCGAGATTGCCTTCGGTCGCGCCGACCCACTTCGAGCGAAAGTTCTTGAGCTTGATTGTCGTCAGCCCGCACTCTTTGGCGAACGCCTCGGCGACGAAGGTCTTGCCCGTGCCCATCGGCCCGGTGAACAAAACGCCCATCGGGACGCGGCTCGTGCGCCCCTCGCGGATGGATTCGGCGATGACGAGCAGGTCTTTCTTGACTTCGTCCATCCCGCCGACGACCTCGAAACCGTGGTTCGGCTCGACGAACTCGACGAGGCCGAAGCACTCGCGTTCCAGAATCTCGCGCTTGCGCCGCGCGATGAGACGGTCGGCCTCTTTGCGCGCGCGCTCGGCGACCGATTCCGACGCCTCGGTCTCGGCGGTTGAAGGGTCTGCGTCCGGGGCGATGAGCTTCTTGATCTCGTCCGGGTTCATGCCGCTCGTCAGTTGCGCCAGTTTTTTGGCGCGCTCCTCGGCATCTTTACCGTCACCGAGCATCTTGCGGATAAACTCCGCGCGCTCGCGCGTCTCCTCTTCGGCGGCGGGCGGCGGCGCGAGGATCGAAGCGATCTGCACGGCCTTCAATCCAGCGGTGATGTCGGCGTAGCGCTGCGCGTCGCGCTCCGAAAGCTTCGGGTTGGCGATTTGCGCCGCGAGTTTGCGCGTCTCCACGTCGGGCATCGGCACTTCGACGACGGCGACCTTCGGATTAGAGACGAGCTTCGGCGATAGCTCCGTCAGATTCTCGGTGATGAGCAGGACGATGTTGTCGTGGCGCTCGATTGACGGGAGCGAAGACCAGCGGTGGAGCGTGACGATGGCGGCGCGGTCGGTGTCGGCCTGAAAGTTCGGGTCGCCCGCCGGAGCGATGGTCTCGGCATATTCGAGAATCACCGCCGCCTTCATCGAAGTCGCCACGATGCTCTCCAACGCGGCCAGCACGCGATCCTTCTGCGGCGCCAAGAGCAACTCTTCGTGTACCGTCACCTCCGCCGCCCGTTTGGCGAAGCGCGCGCCCGTGGCGATGTTGTAGACGGCGATGGTCTCGCGCGACTCCTTGAGCAGCACCTCGGTCAGAAATTCCGTCAGCGAGAGAATCTTGCCGCCGTGGAGCACCGCGTCGTAGACGTTGCCGTGGAGCACGAACACCGAAGCCTCGCCGCGCAGGTAACGGCGGCGCAGGTCTTCGGCCCAAGCGGGGAGCAGACGAGATTCGGACATAACAAAGCAGTCAGCAGTCAGCAGTCAGCGATCAGCTTTATTGAGTGCAGACAAGCGGTCAGGTCTGTTCTCAAATTCCAACCGTCGAAACGGTCAAAAGCTGAAAGCTGACCGCTGATTGCTGACTGCTACATGGTTTTATTTCCCTGCGACGCCTGCTGCGCGGCCTTCTTGGCCTTGAGTTCGGCGAGCTGGTTTTTGGCCTGTACGTCGCCGACCTGACTCTTGAGCGCGGCGAGGCGGCTGTCGAGCGAAGACTCGGAGAGTTCCTTGCCGAGGTTGGCTTCGGCGATGGTGTTCTTGATGTGCTGGCGCACGTTGTCGAGCGCCTTCACTTCGGCGTCAACCGACAAGCCGTCGAGCTGCTCCTGCACCTTGACGCGCGCCTGCGCGGACTGCATCTTGGCGAGCATCGAATCCTTCTCGGCCTGAAGTTTCCTGATCTGCGACTGCACGCCCAAGAGCGATTGCTTGGCGGAGTCGGCATCCTTCTGCGCGGTGTCCATCTCGGCCTTCAACTCGCCGACTTCGGTCGTGAGCGCGTTCTTCTTCTGGATGAGGACGAGCGCGAGGTCGTCCTGTCCCGTCTCCACGGCGGTGTCGAGTTCGGCCTCGGTCTGCGCGAGTGCGGCGGCGGCGTGCTTGAAGCGCTCGCCTGTGTCCTCGCGGCGGCGGATGATGGCGGCGGTCGCCGACTTCAATCGAGAATACTTCTCGATCATCGAGTCAATCGCGTTCTCGTAGGCGATCTCCGGGTGCTCCTTTTCGACATCCGAAATCCAGAGCCGCAAGAATCCGCGCCACAGATTGCCCAGACGACTGAAAATGCCTCCTGCCATTGCCTTCGCTTCCTTTCAATAGAGACGCAAGTTGTTGTTGGTAGAACTCGAAACCGAGGACTTCGGGACACCGTTCGTAGTGACGGGACGGAATTCATTCACGGCGCTACACTCTAGCACAACGCGGCGGCTGCGCCGAAGCGATTCTTCGGGCCGAGGCGCGGGGCGGGTCTTTGCCCTGTAGAGCAATCGCATTCTCCACGTTTATCGGGTGACGGCGCGATGAAGCAAATTCGGTCACGCAAATCTCCCGGGGAAAATGAGAGGTCGCGAATGCCCCATTTCTTCTCGGGAAGCCAAAAACCGAAAATGCGATTGCCCTGCCTATCAAGTTGGTAAGGTGTTCATGCAATAACTGGCAACTTGGGTTAATTATCTGAATCCGGTATACTGCGCTTTCAATTATGATGTTCCGCTCTTTTACCCTCTGAGGTTTACACATTTCCTTTTAGGTCGCGTGATGGCTGACCGAAATTACAGCGAGCGAATCAAGAAGGCTTACGGCGGTGAAGACCCGCGTGAGATTGCCCTCTATTCGATTCCTCGCGCCTCACGTTACCTTAAAATACCTCAAAGGACGATCAGGAATTGGGTGTCGGGTTGGAAGTATCAGACTGAGAGCGGTCTGCGCCTGCTTGACCCCGTTATTAAGCTGCCAAAGCCCGACGTTCCAATCTTATCTTTCATGAACTTAGTAGAAGCGCACGTTCTCGGCGGAATGCGCCGCCTCGAAAACGTTTCCTTTCCCAAAGTGCGTACAGCGCTAGGTTTTCTTGAAAGTCAACTCCCCTCGCCTCACCCTTTGGCTGACCGCCTTTTCGAGACCGACGGGGTTGATCTGTTTATAAGAGAACTAGGCGCCCTCATTAACATCTCAGCAAACGGACAAGTGGAGATGCAAGAGGTTGTGTCTGGATACTTACGGCGGATTGATAGGAATATTAACGTTGGGGTCGTGAGGCTTTACCCGTTTCTCAAGAAGGAACCGTCTTTTGACGAGCCTAAGCGGGTGATGATTGATCCACTGATCTCTTTCGGCAGGCCAGTCCTCGTTGGTACAGGAGTCCCCACCGACGTTATTGCGGAAAGGTTTTACGCGGGAGATACCTTCGACGACTTGGCTAATGATTATGGCATCACGCCGAAGCAAGTCGAAGAAGCCGTCCAGTACGAAGGAGATACCCGCAGAGCGGCTTGAGCCTTTTACGTTCTTTGTAGATAGGTCTCTCGGTAGGGTAATAGTTCCCGACGCCCTTCGTAAAATCGGCCTCACGGTTAAAGTTCATGCCGACCACTTCGCGCATGACGCCCCTGATACGGAGTGGCTTGAGAAGTGCGGTAGAGAGGGCTGGATAGTTCTAGCCAAAGATAAAGCTATCAAGAAAAATCCGTTGGAGCGGCAGGCCATATTCAATCACGGCCTAGCCGCTTTTTTTCTTCTCAAGGCGGAGGCGACGGGTGAAGAGAACGCGCAATCCATCATTAAAGCCATTTCTAAGATCATAGGCATTTTAGAGAATCAACGCCGCCCGTTCATAGCAAGAATAACCTCAGAGGGTAAGGTCGAGTTGTGGGTGAACCATAAAGGCATAGACCTACTAAACAAACTCCGCGCGCGAGACGACCTGCCGACTTAATAATCAAGCTCCTTACTTTGTGGGCAAAGCCGCGGGGCGGGAGTGCATCGGCGTCGCGCCGCAAGTCTTGCGTCCGTTCCGCTTCATCGCATAGCAGTCGCCTCCCGTGAGGAGGTACGAAGTCGTGGCAATGAAACGGAACAATATTTTTACCTGCGCGTCCGTGTGCCTGTGTCTTGCATTATGTGCGGGGTGCTTGTGTCTCTTCTCCGGACTCGGCGTCGCACGCGCGCGGCAGTCCACTGCGTGCCCGCCGCGCGTGCGCGTGATGACGTTGCTCGATAGCGTGCAGGTCGGCGGGCGCGCTCATGCCGCTTGAGAATGAAGCGAACTACTGGTCGCTGCGGCGTATCGCGGGCGGTCGATGAATCAAACCGCCGGCTTCGTGTCAATCATCTCGAACCGGACGCCCGCCGCCGTGAGGTCGTCGCGCAGGCGCTGGGTCGGGCGCACCTTGATGAAGCCCGCTGCTTTGGCGCGCACCGTGAAGCCTTCTTCTTCGAGCGGCAGGTCAATGAAGACTTCGCAGTCGCCGGGGTGTGCGATGAGCGCCCCGACGACTGCTTCACTCACTTTCGCGAGATCGTCGCCCGCCGGAAGCGTGATGGCGATGGCCTGCGCCGGAGCGCGTCCGGTGCCCGGCCTCGTCCATGTCGCGTGCGAAGGGATTTTTGCTTTTTCGAGCAGCACGACTTCATCACAGACGACCGTCTGCGACGTGTCGCCTCCGCCGTCGAGTCGCCCGGCGGCGAGGATCACGGCGTCGTTCGCGGCGTCCTGCCCTTTTGTCTTGAACGCCTCCGGCCAGAGCACGCACTTCACCGACACGCCCGACACGTCTTCCAGACGGAACATGGCGTAGCGGTCGCCCTTCTTCGTATTCCGCACGTTGAAGTCCGAGACGACGCCCGCCAGTCGCACGCGCGCGTCGGGGCCGCACGCGGCGAGGTCAGCGACCGTCATGCAGTTCAACTCTTCGATTCGCTCGGCGTGGTCTTCGAGCGGGTGGCCCGACACGTAGAAACCGACCGTCGCCTTCTCGTGGACGAGCAGCTCTCTGTGCGTCCACGGTGTAGCCTTCTCAAGCGGTCGGTACATCTCCGCCGCGGCTCCGTCGTTTCCGCCCGCCGCGAGGCTGCCAAACATGTCGAATTGTCCGCTCTCGCGCTCGCGCCGACGGCTCGCGCCGCTCGCCAACGCCTTGTCCACGGTCGCGTGCAGGGAAGCGCGCCACTGATGCAGGTCTTCGCCCGCGTTTTTCAGCGAGTCGAACGCGCCCGCCGCGACGAGGCTTTCGAGCACGCGCTTGCCCGTGCCCTTTTCGCCGACGCGCTCGGCGAAGTCGAAGATCGAGGTGAAGGGTTTCTCTTGGCGCGCTTCGATGATGGGGGCGACCGCCGTCTGGCCGATGCCCTTGATGGCCGCGAGGCCGAAGCGGATCGCGCCCTCGACCGGCGTAAAGCCCGGCCCCGATTCGTTCACGTCCGGCGGCAGCATCCTGATCCCCTGCGCGCGTAGCTCCGATGCGTACTTGAAAATCTTCGCCGCGTCGTCGGCCTGATAGGTCATCACCGCCGCGTAAAAATGTTCGAGGTAGTGCGCCTTGAGATACGCGGTCTGGTAGGCGACGTGCGCGTAGGCGACCGAGTGCGACTTGTTGAAGCCGTAGTCGGCGAACTGCGCCATGAGGCGGAAGATTTCCTTCGCCTTCTTTTTGATGATCTTGTTCTTGACGCAGCCCGCGATGAACTTCTCTTCGTGGACGGCCATCTCCTCGCGTTTCTTCTTGCCCATCGCGCGGCGCATGAGGTCGGCCTCGCCGAGCGAGTAGCCGCCGAGTTTCTGCGCGAGCTGCATAATCTGCTCTTGATACACACAGACCCCGTAAGTGTTATTCAGTATTTCATCCATCTCCGACGTGAGGTACTCGATGGGCTTGCGACCGTGATAGCGGTCAATGAAGTCGTCCACCATCCCGCCGTCGAGCGGGCCGGGCCGATAGAGCGCGTTCAAGGCCGAGAGGTCTTCGATGGACTTCGGCCTGAGCTTCCGGCAAATCTCCTGCATCCCCGAACTCTCAAATTGAAAGACCGCATCCGTCCGCCCCTGCGCGAAAATCTCGTAGGTCTTCGCATCGTCGAGCGGGATTTCAGACCAGATGATCTCCTTGCCGTGCGTCTCGCGGATGGTCTTGCAGCACTGGCTGATGATGGAGAGCGTGGTGAGGCCGAGGAAGTCCATCTTGAGCATCCCGGCCTTCTCGAGCGCGTTCATGTCGTACTGCGTGACGACGATGTTCTCATCCGCGTCGCCGCCCGATCCGCGGGAGCTCTGCGTGCATACGGGGACGTACTCGTCGATCGGACCCGGCGCGATGACGACGCCTGCGGCGTGCACGCCGGCGTGCCGCGAGAGCCCTTCGAGCGCCATCGCGTAGTCGAGCAACTGGCGGTAGCGGTCATCGTTGCGGTAGAGCTGCGCGACCTCGGGCACCTTCCGCGTCGCTTCCTTAACCGTGAGCGAGAAGTTGGGCATGTTCGGGATCAGCTTTGCGAGCTGGTCCGTCTCACTCGGGCTGAAGCCGAGCACGCGGCCCACGTCCTTGATCACGGCGCGGGACTTCATCGTTCCGAAGGTGATGATCTGGCCGACCGACTCGCGCCCGTACTTCTGCCGCACGTACTCGATCACTTCGCCCCGCCGCTCGAAGCAGAAATCGACGTCGATGTCCGGCATCGACACGCGCTCGGGATTGAGGAAGCGCTCGAAGAGCAGGTCGAAGCGCAACGGGCACACGTCGGTGATGCGCAACGCGTAGGCGACCAGCGAGCCGGCGGCCGATCCACGACCCGGCCCCACGGGAATCCCGCGCTCGCGAGCCGCGGCGATGAAATCCGCCACGATCAGGAAGTAGCCGGCGTAGCCGGTCTTCGTGATGACGCCAACCTCGTAGTCGAGCCGCTCGCGGACGTTCTGCGGGAGGGGATCGCCGTACCGCTCGCGCGCGCCGGCTTCCGACAGACGGACCAGGAGCTCGTTCTCCGTTGCCACGCCATCCGGCAGGGGAAAGGACGGAACCTGGTAGCTCTTCTTCAGCTCGATGCCCGACTCTTCGGCGATCCTCAGCGTGTTCTCGAGGACATCCGCACGATCGGGGAAGCGCTCCGCCATCTCCGGCGCGCTTTTGAAGTACAGGCCGGCATCGTAGCGCATGCGATCGGACTCGGTGCGATCCTTTCCGAGCCCGATGCAGAGCAGGACGTCGTGGGCATCGTGATCGCCGCTGCGCAGGAAGTGCGCGTCGTTGGTGGCGATGACGGGAAGGCCGAGGTCCGTCCCGAGGGCGAAGATGCGTTCATTCAGCCGCGACTGACCCTGGGAGTCGTGGGCCTGGACCTCGAGATAGTAGCGATCCGGAAAGAGGTTCGCATACCAGCTCGCCGCGCTCTTCGCGGCTTCGTAGTCGTTCGCGAGCAGGTGGGACGCGACCTCACCGGCCATGCAGGCCGACGACACGACGAGGCCTTCGCTGTACCGTGCGAGCAGCTCGCGGTCGATGCGGGGCTTGACGTAGAAGCCTTCGGTGTACGCGAGCGACGACAGCTTGACGAGATTGCGGTAGCCGGCCGCGTTCTGGGCGAGCAGCACGAGATGGTAGTACGGCTTGGCACCGGGAGCGGGGCGAGCGCGTGCCCTGCGATCTCCCGGGGCGACGTACGCCTCCATCCCCACGATCGGCTTCAGCCCCGCCTTGCGGGCTTTCTCCTGGAACTCCCACGCGCCGTGGAGATTTCCATGATCGGTGATTGCGAGCGCCGGCTGTTCGAGCTCCAGGGCCCGAGCGATCAGGTCGTCGATCCGGTTGGCGCCGTCGAGCAGCGAATACTCGGAATGACAGTGGAGATGGACGAAGGACATCACTGTGAAACATAGCGCTCGGGGCGTCGGGCCGCAAAAGCGTGACACATGCGCAATTGTGACGTCAACCCTGTGTGAAGCAACGCTTTAAGCAATACATTCGAGTTCGAGGCACGACGCATGGATCTCCGGGTATCATCCCGTCCCGATCGCCGCACCGCATCCCCACGACCCGTTCGCCTGTGAACCCCCTCAGAGTCGCTCTCTGTTCGATCGTTCTTTTCGGTACGGCTGCGTGCGGCAGCGATCCAGTGTCGCCGCCGGAAGCGTCGTACACGATCGCGATTCACGGCGGTGCTGATCAGCAGGGCCCGGCGGGCAGTCTCCTCGACAAGCCGCTCCAGGTCACCGTGACGGATGTCGCCAACCAGCCGGTACAGGGCGTCATCGTCCGCTTCCGCGTGCTGAGTGGCGGGGGTTCGCTGACGGACACGATCGGGGTGACCGGGGCCGGGGGGATCGCGCTCACGTTCGCGCGCGTCGGAAGCGCGATGGGGCCACAGGAATACGCGGCGCAACTGCTTCGTGCGCCCGAGCGGACGGTGACGTTTGACGCGACCGCCACGGCCCCGGCCCGGCTGCTTCGGGTCAACCCGGGATCGACCATCGCTGCGGGCGACACCGTGAGCGTCGTCGGGGAAAATTTCAACTCGATTCCCAGTGGTAACGCGGTCTTCTTCGGAAGCACGCAGGCGCGCATTCTTGCGCTCGAGGGCGACACGCTGCTGCGCGTGCTCGTCCCCTTCTGCGTGGCGGCCGGCGCCATTGAGATACGGGTTCGCGTCGGATCGGCGATGACGAACACCCTGCCGGCCTCGTATTCGAGTGCGAGCCCCACGCTGGTCCTGGCGGTTGGGGAAGGGATCACCGTGGGAGCGGCCGACCTCGAGCGCTGTCTCCAGCTGCCAACGGACGCTGCGCAGCGTTACCTCATTGTTCCGCAATTTGCGGGTGCCGCGGACGATCCGGTATCGACACCATTTCGCATTGGCTATACAGAGCCCACGCTGACCGCGGCGGCCTCGCCGAACGTGGCGTGGGAGGCAACCGTCCAGTCCGGATCGAGGCCGGTAACGGCCCAGCAGCGAGTGGACGCCATGATGCGAAACCTCGAGCGGGAGATCGCTCCGCTCGTGGCTGGTCAGGACAACGAGCCGGATGCGGTCGTCCTCGAAGCCCTCGAGCTGGGGAGCACGAGGTCGTTCAAGGTGATCTCCGACCTCGGTGACGATGGAACGGCGCCGAAGTTCGGCACCAGCAAGGCGAAGCTTCGGTACCTCGGCGAGCACATCCTCATATACATGGATGAGCGGTCGACGGCGACGCTCACCGATACGGAGATGGACCGCATCGGGGCGCTGTTCAATACCCGTCTGTACGACCTCGCCGTAGAGAAGTTCGGGAGCGAGTCCGACCTCGATGGCAATGGCAAGGTGATCGTCCTGATGACGCCCTTCGTCAACGGGCTCGTCACGAAGTCGCAGTGCGAAGCGGAAAGCTTCGTGGCGGGATACTTCTACCCGAACGATCTCTACCTCCGGAACGCAAACTCGAACAAGGGCGAGGTCTTCTATACGATCGCGCCCGATCCCACCGCGACTTACAGCTGCGCGCACTCGTCTGCCTTCGTCCGCCGCATCATCCCGGGCACGTTCATTCACGAGTTCCAGCACATGATCTCGTTCAACCAGCATGTCCTCGCTCGCGGCGGAAGCAGCGAAGACGTGTGGCTGAACGAGGGCCTGAGCCTCATAGCGGAGGAGACGGCTGGAAAGTATTTCGAGCAGCTGTACCCGGTGCCGTTGGGCCAGGTGTTCCCGGACAGCGCCTCGATGTTCCTCGAGGACATCGTCGTCCATGCGTACGATTACATCTCGGCCTCGAAGGCGTATTCGGTGACGACCTTCGACGGGTTCGGGGAGCTGGAGGAACGTGGCGCCGCATGGCTCTTCCTTCGCTGGCTGGGCGACCAGAAGGGCGACGAGATTTTCGCCCGCCTCGTGCAGACCCGTGCGACGAGCATCGAGAACGTGCAGTCGAAGGCCGGTGAGAGTTTCGCCGCGCTCTTCGGTGACTTCTCGCTCGCCGTCGCCGCGGATGTGCCCGGCTTTGCTCGAGCCACGCTCGCACCGCGGTACCGTTTCGATCCCCGTGTCCAGGCGAGCGGGCTGGTGGATTACCAGACGCTGTTTCGCCGGATTCAATCGAAGTACGGGCGGCCGTTCCCGAACCCGGTGCGGTCCTCACCGCTGGCTCAGTACAGTGCCGGTTCGAGCACGCAGAGCATGGTGCAGGGAACGATGGCGTTCTACCACCTGTTCAGCACGACGACCCTGCCAGCCAGCGTCGGGCTCGTCTTCAATCATGGACTCGGTGGTCCGCTGGCCTCCGTGCTCATTCCGCAGGTCGGGATCGTCAGAGTGCAGTAGGTGGTGGCCACGCCCCCCGGATTTCACCCGAGCGCGCCTCGAGGGCGCCGGCTTCACCGACGGGTGATTCCCGGCGCGATCGTCCTCGGTGTCGTTCTCTTTGCCCTGACTCCCACCGGCTGCTACCTCAGCCGCGCCGGGTGGGAGGAAGCGAAGATCCTGGGTCGGCGGCGTCCGATCGCGACGCTCGTGGGTGACTCAGCGGTCGACGGTGCCACGCGGGCGAAGCTGCAGCTCGTGCTCCAGGCGCGTGAGTATGCGCGGTTCACGCTCGGCCTGGACGTCGGTGACAGCTTTACCACCTACTCCCCGCTGGAACGCGATACACTGGTGCTGCTCGTCTCCGCAGCGCACCGCGACCGGCTCGAGGCATACACATGGTGGTTCCCGATCGTCGGTCGTGTTCCATACAAGGGTTTCTTCGACTTCGACGAAGCCCGCGCGCTTGGCGAGCGGCTCCGGCGCGATGGGCTCGATGTCTACCTGCGGCCGGCGTCGGCCTTCAGCACCCTCGGCTGGTTCAACGATCCGCTGCTCTCGACGACGCTCGCGGCGGATTCGCTCGATCTCGTCAACACCGTGATTCACGAGGTGACGCACAACTCGTATTACGGTGCGGGGCAGGCGGAGTTCAACGAGTCGTTCGCCAACTTTGTCGGTGCGCGTGGCGCCGAGGCGTTTTTTCGGGCGAAGGGTGAGACCGATTCGGGCGACGAAGTCGCGCGGCGCGGGGAGGACGAGAAGCGGCTCGCGACCTTCTGGGGAGGGCTGTATCGGTCGCTCGATTCTGCGTTCGCTGCGCATCCCGCGAGCAGGGATGCACGACTGGAGGCGCGCGACACGGTTTACGCGCGCGCCAGGCGAACGCTCGTGACGGTGCTCGGACCGCAACTGCAAACCATCCCGGCACAGTATGCGGAGCGGGTCGTGCTCGATAACGCGGCGCTGATGGCGCGGCGCGTTTACCTCACCGACCTCGAACTCTTCGACCGCGCCTATGCGCGCGAGGACTCCAGCCTCAGGCGAACGATCGGGCGCGTGATCGAGCTTGCCCGGGGGGCAAAGGGCGATCCGTTCGCGGCGTTGCAGGCGTGGGTGGACTCGCCGGTGGCGCGTACGCCGTGACGCTCGCCGTCTCTTCACTCTTGTGCACCGCACGCGGCGGGCGGATCTTGGTGCCGACCGGAACACTCATCCGATAGCCCTCGACCCGGAATCTCATGGATCGTCCAGCCCCCGACCACGCTGCGCCGAGCACGCCGGAGTCTGCCTCCGTGTGGGAGGACTTCCTCGACATCTTCTACGCGCCATCATCCGTGTTCGCGCGGCGCGAGCACGGGAGCTTCTGGATCCCGATGCTGGTTGTGACGCTGCTGCTCGGGATTCTTGTCTTCGTCAATTCGGGCGTGAACGATCCGATGATGGAGGCAGAGATGGCGCGGGGGATGGCGAGGGCGGACGACCCGCGGGTGACCGAGGAAGCGATGGCGCAGATGCGCGGAGTCACCGCCACGATCGGGAAGATCACCGCGGTCATCTCCACACCGTTCGTCATTCTGTTCGTCGCGCTCGCGACCTGGGTGGCGGCGAAGCTCATCGGCGCGAAGCAGACGTGGCATGCCGCCCTGGTGGTCGCGGCGTACTCGTACGTGCCGAGAGTGCTGGAGGCTGTCCTCACGGGCGTGCTGGGGTTGTTCGTCGACCCTGCGCACCTCGATGGGGCGTATCGGATGAGGCTGGGGTTCGGGTGGTTCCTCGATCCGGATACGACGTCGCCGCTGATGATCGCACTGCTCGGACGGATCGACGTCTTCACGATCTGGATCACGGTGCTGCTTGCGATCGGCGTGGCGGTGACGGGCCGCGTCGACCGGGGTCGGGCGATTCTCGCCGGGGTCATCATCTGGGTACTTGGCGGGCTGCCCGCCATCCTCGGAGCGGTGGCGGCTGCGCTGCGCGGCTAGAAGCGCCCGCGCATCAGTGCCCGAAGGTCGAGCTGAGGGCGACCTGACGCGGGTTCGGGTACGGTCGGCACCGCTTCTTCCTGCCCGACGACGACGCGCTGCATCCGCGCACGCACGCCGCGGTCGATGAACCGCGAGAGCTGGTCGATCGAATAGTCAGCGCCGCGGCGCGAGCCGTATGCGTTCAGCGGATAGACGACGGCGAGGTGGTGACGCGCGCGAGTCATCGCCACGTACATCAGGCGGCGTTCCTCATCGGTCTCCTGCTCGTCACGCAGCGCGCGGGTGGAGGGAAACCAGCCGTCAGCCGCCCAGATGAGGAACACCGCGTCCCATTCCTTTCCCTTGGCGCTGTGCGCGGTGCTGAGAATGAGGACGTCGTCCTCGCGCTCTGACCGTCCGGCAACATCCTGGGTGGACTGCGGTGGCTCGAGCGCGAGCGCCGAGAGAAATGTCGCGCGATCGGGATAGCCGCCGGCGATGGTTTGCAACTGCTCAAGATCGGCGAGACGCGCTTCGGGCCGATCGTAGCGATCGCGGAGGACGCTGTCATACAGTGTGCGAACGCGCGCGATCTCGGCGCTCACCTGACTCGCATCGCGCACCATCCCCGTCCTGAGCCCATCGAGCAATTCCACGAGCGCCTGGTGCGCCGGCCGCGCGCGGGGCGGGGGTGCGTATCGGCCGAAGGCGCTCGACTCCCAG
>JBGTBQ010000423.1:0-7230 GCA_041749275.1 Pyrinomonadaceae bacterium
CAGAGCGACTCGCCCGTCCAGCCGGAATCGATCGATCGCCGCCATGAGCCTCCCCCGTCCTGCCCTGCCCCCGAACCGTCGTCACGAGGCCCCTAGCCTACTGCCGGCCGCCCGTCCTGGCCATCCCCGGGTCCCACTCATGACACTCGGGGCGGCGACGAGGATCGCACCCGACGCATCGGTTTGGCTGGAATCGTTGGACAAGGGGGTTCCTCTCGACGGTTACCGTCAACCGCAGCATGGTAGGTCGCGTGACAAAGGCGTGGCGCTCTCTGTTGAGAGCGCCACGCCTTTCTTCTGTCCTCGCTATGCCATCGAGACAAAAGATTAGCCTTATTTAAGGTGGGTTGGCTCCCGTCGGTAGTGAGTTGACATCCCCATGTCTATTTCTGTTCGGGCGCGACGGGGCGCAGGGCGTCCAGCCCGCGTTTAACGCTCGTCGTTTGCAAAAGGCTCATCACGCCCATGTAGCCGTAGCCGAAACAGAACAGCGAGAGGAAAGGTATCGTGCCCCACATCTCCATCCGCACGGCGTAAGCGATGGCGAGCAGGAAGTAGACAGCTGAAGCCAGCTCGAAGAGCGGGAGCCAACCGCTCCGGCGCTTGTACTTCTTGCGCTTCCACGTTTCGTCGCTCGCGCCCTCGACCTTGTACTTTGGCGTGCGAACGAACTCGGTCTTAACGCGGAAGACGGCTTCCAGCACAGCGCGTGCGTTCGAGAAAGCGAGGCCGATGCCGAGGCCCATGACGAGCGGCAGATGGAGGAGCCGCCGTCGCGCCTTCGGCCTGTCGAGATACCAGATAGCCGAGCCGTAGAAGAGGACGACCGAAAGCGTCGAGAAGAAGAGAAGCGGCACGTCGAGCAGCATCAGGTGATAGAGACCCTGATTGTAACGAACGAGCAGGAGCGGGAACTGCAAAAAGCTCATCAAGATCATGAGCGGGTAGCTGATGTTGCCCGTCAGGCGAAAGAACATCTCCAACTTGACGCGCAGGGGCAGCGCCGAGCGCCAGATGCGCGGATAGAGTTTCAGCCCGACTTCCGTCACGCCCTTCGCCCAGCGGCGCTGCTGCGCCTTGAAGGCGTTGATTTCGACCGGCACCTCGGACGGCGCGTCTTCGTCCAAGAGATAGATGAAGCGCCAGCCCATCAGTTGCGCGCGGAACGAAAGGTCTGTGTCCTCCGTCAGCGTGTCGTGCTGCCAGCCGCCCGACAACTCAATCGCGCGCCGCCGCCAGACGCCCGCCGTGCCGTTGAAGTTGAAGAAGCCGCCTGTGCGGTTTCTCACCGTCTGCTCGACGACGAAGTGGCCGTCGAGCAGAATCGTTTGCAGGCGCGTCAGCAAATTGTACGAGCCGTTGATGTGCGACCAGCGCATCTGCGCGCAGGCGGTCAAGGGGTCGGTGAAGTAGTGGACGAGTTTCCGCAAACAATCGGGCTTGGGCACGAAGTCAGCGTCGAAGATGGCGACCAACTCGCCCTTCGCCGTCTTCATGCCGTTCTCCAGCGCGCCCGCCTTGAAACCCGTCCGGTCGTCGCGATGGATGAAAGAGATGTCGAAGCCTTCGGCGCGGTAACGCTCGACCGCGCGGCTCGCCACCTCGCACGTCTCGTCGGTCGAATCGTCGAGCACCTGTATCTCAAGGCGTTCGCGCGGGTAGTCCACGGCGGCGACCGCCGCGAGCAGCCGCTCGACGACATACATCTCGTTAAAGAGCGGAAGCTGCACCGTGATGATGGGCAGTTCATCCTCCGCGAACAGGTGCTTCGGTACGGGTTGGAGCCGGCGGTAACGCCAGAAGTCGAAGACCTGCTTGATGCGGTATGCGCCGTAGAGCGCGAGCACGAAGAGGATGGTGAAGTAGATGATGAGCACCGTCCAGTCAATCGCGTCGAGACGGTAGAGCGGGCCGACCGTCCGCGAGGTCTTCGCGATGGCCTCCTCGAAATACTTCCGGAACAGTTCATCGGAAGCGGGCGATAGGAGGACGGCAGGGAGCAGGGACAAAGACATCTTCGATTTCTCTCGAACTATGGAACGCGAGGCCGCGCGAAACATCAATCGTGGCGCGGGTCTGGCAAGACAGCCGGACGCCATCCGTCGTCATTAAATAAGCAAAGAGCAGCGCCGGGGTTCGCCAGACGCTGCCCGCTTAGATGCACGAATTGTAGCCGACGGAACGCCCGCCGCACAACGAGACACGGCGGTGGGCCGCACACCCCTCGCGCCGCGAGGGGTGTGCGGCCCGCGCTGTCCGTCTCCCGGTCGCGGTCTTTTTAGACGCCGCCCGCCGGCCCGCCATAGCTCGAAGGAGGCGGCGGCGGCGGCGTGCCCGCGCCTTTACCGAAAATAGGCACACCGATCAGACCGCCGATCACCGTGAAGATGAAGACGCCGATGGCGCCTACGACAACACCGACGAGGACGAGCGCCATCCCCGAAAGCCCGCTGGGCACTTCGACGCCCGCACGCGCCATCTGCTCCATCTGGGCCGCCATCATCGCCGCGCCAAACAGAAGGTTCAGGGGCAGTGCAATGAGCAGATAGAAGAGCGCGCCGATGCCGCCGGTGATGGCGCCGAGCATCGCGCCGTCGGCGGGCGACATCGCCGCCCTCGTATTCTTCGTGTAAAGGAACATAGCGAGGATGCCACCGCCGATGGCCCACAGGCAACAGCAGGTGCTGAGAACAGGAAGCGCCGATAGGATGCCGGCTAAGGCTCCACCGATAAGCGCGGCTTTGGTTTTGTCGTTCATTCTTTTCTAACCTTCTCCTTAGAGTTTGGGGTTTAATCTCTTATTGGTCAGAGAGACTTGACTCGCGCGGGCAACCCGCCGGAAAAGCCGGCCCCGCGTAAAGTATTTACCCGAAGTGCGAAACCTCCTCATGCCCTCGATCCGTCGAATACAGTTTGCCCAAGACTTGCCGGACGCCGCGGCTGCCTAAGTCAACGAGACCCGGCACGATGTAGAACGCAGTTGCCGCGCCGAGCACGAGCGCGGTCAGAAAGCGTGACCAGTGCGTGTTCTCCCACAGCCCTGTGATGCCCAGCGTGAAATCAATCGCCGTCGGGAGCGCCGCTATCAACAGCCACGCGCGGGCGGGCGCGTCCGTGCGCGTGAGTTTGCGTGCCAGCGGATAAAGGAGTACGCCCGCCGCGGCACCCGTGTATAGTCCCGTGCAACGCGTGCACACCGCGAGCGGGAAGTTGCCGACGTAGAAAGAACGCTCCGGTATCTGATGGCACAGGGCGTGGAAACTCAGGTAGACGACACGCGCCGCACCCGTCCAACCGCCCGCCAGCATGATTGGCGCGAGCACGATCACGCCGACGAGCGCGAGCGCCCCCGCCACGAGCGCGCACCACACGAAAAACGCCCTGCGCCGCGCGTGTTCTCCACTCGCCGCGAATTGCGGAACGTATTCGGTGATGGAAGCAGGCATAACGACAAAGGGATGAAGGGTGAAGGATGAGGGATGAAATCAGGTGATGAAGCTATCGCTTTCACTTCATCCCTCATCCCTTATCCTTCATCCCTAAAATCTAATCACCGTGTCCGGCCCGCCCTCAACGTGGACGGTGTCTATAAAACGGATGTGGCGCGATTCGGTCGTCATGATGAGCGAGTGAGTGCGCTTGCCCGCCCCGAAGAGCCGGACGCCCTTGAGCAGCGCGCCGTCGGTGACGCCCGTCGCCGCGAAGATGACCTTCTTGCCGGGCGCCAGATCGTTCGTGTCGTAGACCTTGTTCGGGTCGTTGATGCCCATCTCGCGCAGGCGCCCCAGCACTTCGTCCGCCGGGGGCACCTTGCCCTTGTCCACGCCCAAGCGCTCGTGGTCGAAGACGAGCCGCGCCTGTATCTCACCGTTCAGACACTTCAGCGCCGCCGCCGTCAAGACGCCTTCCGGAGCGCCGCCGATGCCCATCAGCGCGTGGATGTTCGTGCCGGCGACCGCCGCCGAGATACCGGCGGAGAGGTCACCATCCGAGATGAGGCGGATGCGCGCGCCCGCCGCGCGCACGTCCTGAATGAGTTGCTTGTGGCGTGCGCGTTCGAGCACGATCACGGTCAGGTCTTCGATGTCGCGGCTAAGTCGGCGCGCGATGGCCTTCAGGTTATCTTTGACCGGTGCATCTATGTCCACCGCGCCGCGCACCGAGGGGCCGACGACGATCTTGTCCATGTAGATGTCAGGGGCGTTCAATAGCCCGCCCCGCTCTGAAGCAGCCAGCACCGCGATGGCGTTATTCGCACCCAGCGCGCAGAGGTTCGTCCCTTCGAGCGGGTCAACGGCGATGTCAACATCCGGGTAGTCATCGTCGCCCGGCTTGCGGTAGCCGGAGCCGATCTCCTCGCCGATGTAGAGCATCGGGGCCTCGTCGCGCTCGCCCTCGCCGATGACGATGCGCCCGCGCATCGGCACGGTGTCCATCACCTCGCGCATGGCCTCGACCGCCACGTGATCCGAATACTTGCGGTCGCCCTGCCCCATCGTGCGCGCCGCGGCGATGGCCGCCGCCTCGCACACACTGAGGAAGTCCAAAGACAGGTTCACGCTATTCAACTCTTGACCCATGCTTTCAGAATCTCCCGGACGGATTTGAATCTTTGATTGAAGAGCTTTCAGCGTCAGCTTATTGATTGTAGCTGAATAGATCGAGCGCCGACCGCTGACGAATCGCAAAGCAAAATTCGCAAAGCAAAAATCTCTTAAGGTTTACGCACTGAAATGAACGCTCGGCTGTTGGAAAGGCATGTGCATACTAGCAGAGCAGGCGAGGAAATAGAAGACAAAAGGCTAAAGCGTTGAAGAGCGCCCTGTTTCCCGGTTTTTTGCCGCCCGCGTCCGTCGGAATGACGCGCCCTAACAAAACTCTGGCGCGGGGGGCGGCGACTGGGTTAATATGTTTTTGGGCGGGCCAGTGCCACCGCTACTCCTTATCTTGCCACGGGCACTCTTCAGTTTTCCCTGCAACCTACCGCGGCGCGATCTATCTTCCGCGAAGAAATCGCTCACATTCTTGTGAGCGCTGGCCGAAGAGCCGCCGAAAGTCTTTTCCGGGCGGAATCAAGAAAACCCAACTTGTCAGGCGTGGTGTTGAGATGGATTCCAAAGTCGGACTGGCAATTCAGTGCGTCGGCATCTTCCTCGTGACGCTGCTCTCGTTCTTCACGATGCGTTCGACGCGCGACGCATCGCGGAAATACTGGACGGTCGCATGGGCGTGTCTCTCCGTCTCGCTGTCGAGCCTGATGCTGGCGTTCCACATCCCTGCCGCAAGCGCCCTCTTTTACACCTTCTATTTTTTCGGTGAGTATGCCTTCGGCTACGTGTTTGTCGCCGGGTGCCGCCAGCACGCCGCGGGCGCGGGTCTGACGAGGCGCCATCTCTGGGCGTTCGTGCCGGGGGTTGGCCTCTCCGCGCTGTTGCCGCGCCTGACGGGCGATTTCAACGACCTCTTCATGGTGCACGCTTTGCTCATGGCGGGGTTGTTCGCGGCGGCCCTCGTGGCGCTCTGGCCGGCGCGCCGCCACTGGCAGACGAGCCTCGGCCTGCGCGTCATGTCGGTCGCGCTCATCCTGCTGACGATTGACTTCCTGCACTACGTCCCCATCTTCAGCGCGCGCCACTCCGAGTGGGGGGTCACGCTGTTCGATGGCTATCTCCAATACACCTCGATCATTGACCTGATTCTGGAAATCCTGCTCGGCTTTAGCACCATCATGGTGCTGATGGAGGGGATGCAGCGCGAGGTCGAGGCGTCCAACCGTGAGTTGACCGAGGCCCGCGACAAACTGGAACTGCTGGCGCGCGTTGACCCGCTCACCGAAGCTCTCAACCGCCATGCCTTCCACGCGCTCCTCAGCGCGGAACGCGACGGCGGCGGCGCGGCGGGCTGCGTCGCGGTGGTTGACCTCGACAACCTGAAGCCGATCAACGACTCTTACGGCCACGCCGCGGGTGACAAGGCGCTGCGCGAAGTGGCGCACGCCGTCCGCTCGAACATTCGCGCCGACGACCTGCTGTTCCGCTGGGGCGGCGACGAATTTCTCGTCCTGATGTTCGGGGCGCCGGAAGCGGAGGCGCGGCGGCGACTCGAATCTCTGAACGCGGAACTCGCGCGCAAGGACGTGCCCTCGCTGCCTCATGGCGTGCGCGTCGGCGTCTCACATGGACTCGCCGCCTTCAAGTCGCTGTCACTGCTTGACCGCGCCATCGAACAGGCGGACGGCGAGATGTACCGGCGCAAGCAGGCGCGCAAGAAATCGGTGGAGCGCGAAGCCGTTGCGGGTTCACAAACGGCGGGCTAGTATTCCGCCACGCTGTTATTGAGGAGTTCTGCGTCCACACTTGACTTGCTGGTTCTCCCAGACCAGCAAGTCAAGTGTGGACGCAGAACTCCTTATCTTCTTCGTAACAATCCATCCAACACTAACCGGGCTGGACCGTATCCAAATTTGGACAAACTTTTCGTGAATCCGCACTGCCTCAGTCTCCGGTGTGGCGCACAAAAAGGCATCTCCTTTCGAGCGTGCGAGATCATTTCTATCTCCGGCGGAGTTGATGTTATAGTCACCGCCAAGTTCGAGGTCAGGATTGTCAATTCGCCGGAGATGGCAGTTCTCCTCAGTCTTTCTTCCCGGCTGAAATCAGTCAACACCTTTTTTTCCATGCGTCCCAATCTGGCAAGTCACGCCCTAAAGGAGTCCCCTCGATGCCTCAGAAAACGACCGTCGCAATAGTGAATTATATAATGGGCAACAAAGCGCGCGCGGCGGTAACCGCGTTGTGTATCGTCGTTCTGATTTTGAGTCTGTCATTGCGCGATACACGGCGCGCGGGCGCGCAGACATCTAAGTCTCAAGCAAGCAGCGACCCGGCGGCGACGGGACGACACACGAGGCGCTTCCGCAACCCAACTGGACGAAGCGGAACGATCCGGCGCGATAGTCGAAGATCGGAAACTTCCACCAACATGAATGCGGCGCTCGTCACCTTCACGGTGACGAATGCGGAGGACGCGGGCGCGGGCAGCTTGCGCGCCGCCATCGCCTCCGCCAACGGCAACGGCATCGAACCGGATAACATCACCTTCGACCCCGCCTTCTTCAACACCCCCCGCACCATCACGCTGCTCACGGCCTTGCCCAACATCACCGGCAGCCTCTCGCTGCAAGGCCCCGGCCCCCACCTGCTCACCGTCCGCCGCAACTATCCGGCTCCG
>JBGTBQ010000424.1:0-1708 GCA_041749275.1 Pyrinomonadaceae bacterium
CTGAGCGCGGCGACGTTCCGCAGGAGATTCATCCAACGCACGCGACGCGCTTCCGCCGCGCCGCCAACGCGCGCGGCTTCGGACGCATTCGCGTTCGAGTTCGTCATTGGCTCGACCGGCGCGAGCGCGCCGACCTTGTCGCCGTCCGGCGGCTCGATGAGCGGCGGCGTGATTTCGGCGCGCACCGCCGGCTCCAAGACGGTGGAGAGCAGCGGCGTCAGGATGTCGCGTCCGCGCGGTTCGTAGACGGCGAGCGTCGAGACGTAAGTCGTCCCTTTCGCGCGCATGAGTTCGGCGAGTTCCTTGTCAACCTCTCGGTCGCCGACGCCGTGGGCAATCACGTCCACGCCGGCGCGCGCGGCCACCTTCGCGCGTTCGAGCGTGACCGTGTGCGTCAGGACTTCGATCCCGTGCTTGTGCGCCTCGTCCACAATCGCCGCGAGCGTCTCCTCGTTCATGCTCGTCATGTCGGGCGCGGTGTTGTAGCGCCAACCATCGGTGAAGACTTTGATCGCGTCGGGTTTGTAAGGCAGCACGCGCGCGACGGCGGCGCGCGCCTCGCGCGGCGTCTGCACTTCGAGCGTGAAGAAATCGCCGCGCCCACCCTCCGCGCCGTGGCCGCCGGGCGTGGACATGCGCCCGGCGAAGTGTATGCGCGGGGCCGCGACCACGCCGGACGCAATCAAACGACGCATCGGCTCGAACGTTTCGGGATAGGTACCGAACTCGACGACGCTCGTCACGCCGCAGTAGAGATAAGCCTTGAGGTTCTTCGGCCAGTCGCCCGTGACGCGCGGCGCGGTCGCGTAAGGCAGGTGTGTATGCAGATCGAAGAGGCCGGGCAGGAGCGTCTGCCCCTCGGCGCGGATGACGCGCGCGCCCGCCGGCGTCTGTGCGTCGCGCCCGATGGCCGCGATGCGCCCGCCGCTGACGATGACGGTTGCCGGAAAAGGTTCGCGCCCCGTCCCGTCAACGACCGTCGCGCCGACGATGGCGATGGTCTCGCCGGGCGGCTGTTGCGGTCGTGCGCCGGCGGGCAGCAGCGAGTTGAGAGAGACGGCAAGGAGGATCAGCGCGACTCTCAAACTCGAACGAGGAGTCAAGCGCGGGCGGGGCGTTGGCGATTGGGGGACAGGCATCGGATGTTTTAGAAGTGTGTTTTCAACCGTGTATTTCGAGATTGCCCCGAAGGTTGAATCTGAACCTACCGCATACTCAAATTCTGACCGACCCGGAAAGTCGCCCCAGCATAGTTGAAGCCAGCCCGCGCGACAAGATACATCGAGTTCAATCTTTGTTTCGGGCGCGCTCCGAAACGAGGCGACGATAAGCTTCGTCGCGCGTCAGCCCCAGTTCGCGCGCGGCGCGTTTGAGGGCCGCGCGCTGGTCAAGCCCTTCGGCTTCAAAGGCCGCGACGCGCGCGGCGACGCTCACGCCCGCGTCCGTCTCAACCGCATCGCCGATCACCGTGCGGTCAATCACGAGGACGATCTCGCCGCGCGCCGACTGCTCGCCGTTGAAGCGCGCGGCCAACTCGCCGAGACGACCGCGCGCAAACTCTTCGTGCACCTTCGTCAACTCGCGCGCGACCACGGCTTCGCGCTCGCCCAAAACTTCGCGCGCGTCGGCGAGCGATTCGGCGAGGCGATGCGGCGCTTCATAAAAGATGAGCGTGGCGGGCATGGCGCGCACCGCTTCGAGACGTGCG
>JBGTBQ010000425.1:0-3035 GCA_041749275.1 Pyrinomonadaceae bacterium
GCGCTGAACAGCGCGGCCACGGCCCGCGCCGTCCGGTTCGCGCGCCGGTAGTCTTCGAGCGCGCGCACGCCCGCCGCGAACGTAATTCTCGTCAACCCCTTCGCGCGCTCCCAGCGTCGGACGACGACGAGGCCGACCTCGCCCGTGCGTCGCGCGTGCGTCCCACCGCAGGGGCTGAAGTCAAAGCCCTCGATTTCGATAATCCGTAGCTCGCCCTCGCGCGCCGAGTCCTTCCTGAGCGGCAACGCGGCAGCCTCTTCCGGCGTGACGTGGTGAATCTTCACCGCGCGGTCGTCCCAGATAATCTCGTTCGCGCGACTCACCGCTTGCTCGATCTTTTCGTCCGACGGGTCGTCTAGTTCAATATCAATCTCCGCCGCGTCCACGGTCATGCGAAAGCCGCGGGTCTGCGCCTTAAAAAGTTCGACGAACGCCTGCGAGAGGATGTGCTGGCCGGTGTGCTGCTGCATGTGTTCGAGCCGGCGCGGCCAGTCCACGCGGCACGCGACCCGCTCGCCCTCATCCGGCGCTGTGCCATCCACGACGTGGAGCACGCCTCCGCCCTCTTCCTCGACACAATCCACGACGCGCGCCGCGCCAATCGCGCCCGTGTCCGCCGGCTGCCCGCCGCCCGTCGGATAGAAGGCCGTGCGGTCGAGACGGACGGCGGCGCGTCCGTCTTCAAGGTGAATGACGGCGACGACGCGCGCGTCGAAGTCGGTCAGGTGCGAGTCGGCGTAGTAGAGACGTTCGGTCATAAAGAAAGTGGCGAGTGATGAATAGACATCTTGGGAAGATGTTGATTAAAGAAGACCGTCCGACCAGCCCGAAAAATGAGTGAGCCTCTCATGCGCCACTCTATTTCGGCAAAAGCTAACGGACGCGGCGGCGTGCGTCAAGCGTGCGGCTTTTGACACCTGCCGACGCGCGCGCTGATAATCGCGCGTCCGTCCGTCGCCCTAACGTTTTCAATCCTGCTCCGCGGAGTTTACCAGCATGAAGTCTTACGCGCGCCGTCCCGTCGTTCGTGTTCTGGCCCTGTTCGCGTTGTTCACTTTCGCCCCGCTGTGCGCGGCGCAGGAGCAGTCCGCCGCGCCGGCGACTTACAAGATCGCGTACACGCTTTCGATGCCGCGCCCCGAATCGCATCTGTTCGAGGTGAAGGTTGAAGTGAACGGCGTGGCGGGCGTGGAACACGTGGACTTCCAGATGCCGCGCTGGTCGCCGGGCCGCTACGCCATCTTCGACTTCGCCAAGAATGTGCAGGAGGCTTTCGTCGTCGTGGATTGTCGCCCCGGCGAGCGGTGCGATGCGGCGGGGTTCGCTCCGACGAGGGTAGACACGCAGACATGGCGCGTCCCTTTGCGCGGCGCGCAGGGCATGACGTTCCGCTATAAAGTTTTCGCCGACGACCTTTCCGGAACCTTCTCGCAACTCGACGAGCGGCACGCGAGCTTCAACGGCGGCTCGGTCTTCATGTATGTCGCCGGCCACAAACAGGACGCGGTGACGCTGAAGATCGAAGCCCCGAAAGGGTGGAAGGTCATCAACGGCTACACGGAGCGCGCGGATCAGAACGAATTCGAGTTCCCGAACTATGACGTGCTGATTGACACGCCAACCGATGTCGCGCCTGACTGGACGATGGATGAGTTCGAGGTCGGCGGCAAGCGTTACCGCGTCGCTATCCACTCGTTTGGCGACGAGGGCGGGCGGCGCAAGGCGTTCGTCCGCGACATCGAACGAGTCGTGCGCGCGCAAGTTCAGATGATCGAAGCGCCGGAGTTCAAACAATACACCTTCCTCTTTCACTTCGACCCGACGGCCCCGCGCGGCGACGGCATGGAGCACCTCAACTCGACGCAGATCGTCGAGACCGGCCCGCTCGCCGACCCGGAAATTTATGCGAGCGCAATCGGCACCGCCTCGCACGAATTCTTTCACGTCTGGAACGTGAAGCGTCTGCGGCCCGCCGGCTTGGGGCCGTGGGACTTCACGCGCCCGGTCTCGACGCGCGGTCTGTGGATCGCCGAGGGCTTCACGAACTACTACGGCGAGATGTTTCTGCGGCGCGCGGGACTGTACAACGACGAACAACTTTTCCGCTCCTACTCCGGCGCCATCAACAGCATCGAAGGCTCGCCGGGGGGGCAGCTAATGAGCGCCGAAGAGTCTTCGCTGCTCGCCTCCTTCCTCGACCGTGGGAGCAACGAGCAGCGCACGAATCTCTCGAACACCGCCGTCAGCTATTACCCGAAGGGCGAAACGCTCGGCCTCGCGCTCGATCTTTTGATCCGCGGGAGAACGGGCGGACGCAAGTCGCTCGACGACGTGATGCGGCGTGCTTACGAGGAGTTTTATCTGCGGAGTTCGAACGACAGTTATTACCTCAAGGGCCGCGCCTACACCGTCGAAGAGTTCGAGCGGCTGGCGTCGGAGGTGACAGGGCTGGACCTCGCCTACTTCTTCGCGCGCCACGTGCATCTGCCACAGATGCCGCCCTACGAAGAGGCGCTCGGCTATGTCGGCCTCCGCCTCGTGCGCGTGCCGGAGCGCACGCCGTTCGACGCCGGGATCATGCTCGATGCGCGAGAGCAGCGGCAACCGCGCATCGCCGGCATCCGGCCCGGTTCGCCCGCCGAGCGCGCCGGTCTCAAACAGGGCGACGTGCTCGTCAACATCGGCGGCAGCGGCGTCACAAACGCCAACTGGCAAGATGCGCTGAACAAATTCAAGCCGGGCGAACGCGTGACTTTAGCCGTGCGCCGCGCCAGCCGCGACCTCTCAATCGTCGTCACGCTCCCCAACGCGCCGGAGCGCTACGAGTACCGCATCGAGGAAGACAAAAACGCGTCGCCCGAAGCGCGAGCACTGCGTAGGGCGTGGCTGGCGGGCAAGTAAAACTCGGCGGCGGCGAAAACACACGCCGCACGCCTCGGCTTCGCGGGTGGGGCATTCACCCCACCCTTGACCAAAGGGCGCTGCGCCCCTTTGGAAACCCAGCTAATATGGACAGCTTCCTCCCCGCCGCAAGC
>JBGTBQ010000426.1:0-1533 GCA_041749275.1 Pyrinomonadaceae bacterium
TGATAGCATCGTTTACGAGCGCGAGCGACGCCGCCAACGCCGCCAACGCCGCCAGCCCGCCGTTGACCGCATCCGCGGAATCTTTGAGGGACAACCGGAGAGATGAAGGATGAGGGATGAGGGATGAGGGATGAGGGATGAGGGATGAGGGATGAGGGATAAAGGATGAAGGATGAGGGATGAGGGATGAAGTTTTAGAGTCCCGCCTTTAGATGGTTCTTTCTCAAGCGAGGAGAAGCCGCCTGAAAGCGGGACTTTGAACGTCGGCTCAAACTAATTTTTTCGTCCTGTCCGGGGCTTTGGCCGGGCGCCGACCGGCGGTTTACGCGTGCCGGTCGGTTGCGGTTTTTGTCCCTTCGCGGGCTTGACGGTGGGTGCGGGCGCGGCGATGACGAGCGGCTGCGCTTCAAGCTCGCGGCGGTAGAAGACGCGGGGCCGCTGGCCGCTCCGGAGGCTTACTTCGAGAGCGCGCTCCTCTTCGGCGAATGAGAGGTTGTCGCCGCGTGCCCGCGCACGCTTCATCTCCGTCAGTTGCATGTCGGGAACGCGCGCCGCCGCGTAGTCGAGCCACTCACGCGCAAAGACGCTCCCATCGCGCGGCTCGCGGTCGCCGGCTCCCTGCTTCAACCCTTCCTCGATGAGCGCGTAAGTCAACAGCCCGTGCCCCAGTTGCGAAGCCTCCTGCGCCGCCTGAAAACTCTGCGCGGCGGTGAGAATGTACATGCCCTTCTCATAAGCGAGTTGCGCCAGCCCCTTCGAGTTCATCGGGCCGCGCCGCTTCTCTTCGGATTCGAGCGCTTGCCCGGAATTGCAGGCGTCAATGACGAAGAGGATTTGCCCGGCGTCAATCCCCTCGAACGCCTCTTCCAACTCGCGGTCGGAGATGCTGTGCGCGAGGATCGTCTCCAGCCCGGCGCGGTCGAGCGAGACGCGCGCGCCCGTGTAGCCGATGTCGTGCGGCAGGAGGTAGAAGCGGCTCTCGTGGGCCGTGCCGTGCCCCGCGAAAAAGACGACGACCGCATCCTCCGGCTCGACTTTCGCCGCCAGCTCTTTAATCGCACGCAATACGTTGGCCTTCGTCGCCTCGGCGTCGTAGAGCGGCGTAACCTCGACCCGCGCGTAGCGGCCCAGACGCTCCTGTTCGCGCCTCACCTGTTCGCTGAACTCGCGCGCATCGGCGACGGCGTAGCGGAGGTCGTATTGCGAGTTGGCGTAGGCGTTGACGCCGACAGAGAGGATATGAGCCGTACCTTTCCGGCGGAGAGAGTTTGCGCCGCGTATTTCGAGCCGGGCGTCGGCGCTCTTGATCTGGTCACGGCTGAAGGCGTAGGCCGTGAAGCGGTTCTCGCCCGCGACGACCGTGACGGTCGCTTCGAGCATCGTCTCGCTTTGCCCTTGCAGCACGTCGCCGCGCCATGCGCGCACGAGCGAGCCGTTGCGAAAGAGGCGCACGTCCTGCGCGCCGCTCCCGCGCTCGCGCGTTGCGTCCGGCCCGGCCTGCTCGATCTTCAGACGAAGGCTCACCGTGCGCGC
>JBGTBQ010000427.1:0-15095 GCA_041749275.1 Pyrinomonadaceae bacterium
GGGCCTCGAAGAGGAGGCCGCGGCGGCGAAGAATGGCGGGGTGCCGGGCATCACGGATGGCAACCTGATCCCGTCGGCTTGGCGCGGTCACGTCGCGGTGGCGCGCGCGCGCGGCCTCGTCTCGACGGGTGAACAGTTCAACCCCAGCGGCGCCTTCACGCGGGCCGATCTGGCACGCGCGCTCGCGGTCATCACGCGGCTTCACATGGAGTAAACGCGACGAGAAAAGGAACGAAGGAGATTCATCCGATCCATTGAGCACGCGGGCCGCTTCGATTGATGGAAGCAGCTTCCTTTGCCACGCTCTCGGATGATGTGAAGAGGTTAGGGGCCGCAAGCCGCCGTACAAACTATGGCGGCTTGCGGCTTTTTTGAGCGATAGAGGCCCGCGCTTTTACGCGACCGGCGCCGCCTCGGTGCTCGTCGCTTGGATGTCGCCGGCGATGACGATGGTGAGGTGTTCGGGGCGGAAGTATTTGCGGATGGCGGCGTTGACCTCTTCAACCGTGACCGCGCGAATGAGTTGCGGGTAGCGGTCAATGTAGTCCATGCCGAGGCGGTAGAACTCCGCGTTCCAGAGCGCGGAGGCCAACCCCGCGTTGGTCGAGAGCGAGACTTTGAAAGAGCCGATGGCCGAAGACTTCTCGTCGTCAATCTCATCGGGGCGGATGCCCTCTTGAACATAGTCGTTAAGAACGGCAAACGCCGACGCGAGCGCGCGCTCGATGTTCGTGGGGTTGACCGAGACGGCAATGTACCACGGCCCGGCGGCCAAGCTTGGCGCGCGGAAACGTGAACCGATGCCGTAGGTCAGCCCCTCGCGGTCACGCACTTGCAATCCGAGACGCGAAGATAAAGTTGACTCGCCGAGCGCGCCGTTGGCGAGCGATGCCGCGTAGTAGTCCGCCGCGTCACGCCGGAGCGGAGCCGCCGCGCCGATCAAAACATCCACGTTCGCCTTGTCCTCGATGAGCACGAACTCACGCCGCGCGCCCTCCTGTTGCGCCGGGTCAATCACGTTGATATCAACGTTCTCCGGCCCGCTGAAATCACCGAAAGCCGGCTCGAACAATCGCCGCGCTTCGCTCGCGCGCACATCGCCCGCGACGGAGAGAATGAGCGAGCGCCCGCCATAGTATTTTTCGTAGAAGCCGCGCACGTCCTCGACCGTGATCGAGCCGAGGCTCTCCAACAGCCGCTCGGCGGAGTGCGTATAGAACGGGTTCGCGTCGTCGAAGACCGTCTGCGACAGCCGCTCGTAGGCGCGGAGGCGCGTGTCCGTTTGTTGTTCACGGACAGCGGCGATGGTCTGTTGCTTTAACTTCTCAAGCTCCTCCGCGGGGAACGAAGGCTCGCGCAGCATCTCGGCCAGCGTCTTCAGCAGGAGCGGAAAATCCTGCGCCAGCGAGCGCCCCGCGATTTGCACGGCGAAGGGGTCGGAAGAGAATTCAATCTCCGCGCCCGCGCTTTCAAGCGCGCCCGCGAGTTCGAGCTTGCCGCGCCGCCGCGTCCCGCGCTCCAGCATTCCGGCGACGATGCGCGCGAGGCCCGGCTTTTCCTTCGGCTCGAAGTAAGAGCCTGCGCGCAGGCTCCCACGAATCGAGACGGTCGGCGTCGCGCGGTTTTCGAGCACGAGCAACACCGCGCCCGTCTCAAGCTCGGAGCGTGCGACGCGCGACGCGAAATCCGCGCCCGCGCCGCCGTCGCCCTTGTGCGCGCTCGCGCCACTCGGCTCCGCCGGGTCGCGGTTGCTTTCCACACTGATGCCTTCGGGGTCACGATAATACTGCCAGCCGCGCGCGGCGCGTGCGCGCTTCGCCGCCACGTCGAAATGGTCTTTCAACGCCGCCGCGCGCGTCCCGTTCGAACCGTTCGCGCCCGGCTGTTTCGGGATGAAGTGGCCGACGGTGCGCGCATCCTCCGTGAGATATTTGCGCGCCACGCGGCGCACGTCTTCCGCGCCGACGCGCGAGATGTTCCCGGCGTAATCCTTGAAGAAGCGCCAGTCGGCGACCGCCTCGGCCTCGGACATCTGCATCGCCACGTTGTGCGTGCCGTCGCGGTCAAACGCTGTCTGCGCGACGATCTGCCGCTTCGCTTTCTCGATGTCCGCGTCCGCCAGCCCCTCGTCCGCGATGCGTCGCAACTCCGCGAGAATCACCTCCTCGACTTTTTGCGGCGCGACGCCGGGGCTGACGGTCGCGCTGACACTGAAGAGGCCGGGGTCGCGGAACTGGTCAACGCGCGCGTCCGCCGTAACGGCCAGCTCTCGCTCGACGAGCGATTGATAGAGACGGCTCGTCACACCGTTTGAGAGCGCCGCCGCAAGCACCACGAGCGGGAAGATATCGTTTTCGACGGGCGGTTTTTCCGCGCGCGCGGCGAGTTCCTCGTTCGAGAGCACGTTCGTATGTCCGAGCGCGGCGGGTGCGCGAAAAGCGATCTGCACGAGCGGCAACTCGCCCGCCCGCCGCACGACCAGACGCCGCTCGCCCTGCTGCGCCGGTTCGTCCGTGTAAACTTCGGGGATTGTCTCTTTCGACGCCGTGTGCGCGCCGAAGTGTTTGATAATGAGTTCGAGCGCGTGCGTTTGGTCGAAGTCGCCGACGACGATGGCGGTCGCGTTGTTTGGATGATAGAAGGTGTCGTAAAACTCCTTGAGCCGCGCGGTCGGGACGTTCTCCACGTCGGCGCGCCAGCCAATGGTCGGATGATGATACGGGTGCTCGCGGAAGGCCGTCGCGTAGACGGCTTCGTCTAAAACCATCGCCGGCTCGTTCTGCCCGCGCTCCAACTCGTTGCGGACGACGGTCATCTCCGACTGGCGGTCGGCGTCGGCGATGAAGGAGTTTCGCATCCGGTCGGCTTCGAGATGGACGGCGAGTTCGAGCATGTCCGACGGGACGGTCTCGAAGTAGTTGGTGCGGTCGTACCACGTCGTCGCGTTGAAGTCCGCGCCGACGCGCTGGAGCGTCGCCGCGACCTGCGTGTTGCGCTCCTTGTTGAAAGTGGGCGTGCCCTTGAACAGCATGTGTTCGAGAATGTGCGTCGCGCCCGTGTAGCCCACGGCCTCATTGCGCGAGCCGACCTTGTAAAGAACGAGAAACGTCACGACGGGCGCAACACGGTTCTCGACGAGCAGGAGCTTCAGCCCGTTCTCAAGCCTGTACTCCCGCACCTCTCCCTCTTCCGCGACGAATTCCACCCCGCCGGGTAGCTGTTCCTTCTCCACGTTCGTTTGCTTCTCCTTACTTATTCGATTTAACCGCCGCCGGCCACAGTCACAATTCCCCTCCGCCGGCACGCGCCGGGCGAGAGGGAACGGGTCATGTATCTGACGAGGGAGGCATGATGCGGCAAGTCCATGCTAACAAAACACCGTGGCGGAGTGAAACCGCCTATCGGCTTTATGTTGCAAAGCACTTGACAAAGATGGGCGGGCGGCGTATCGTGTCTCCGGCATGGCAGTCGTCCATCCTTTTAAACAGCACACCACCGAAGAGCCGCCCGCGCTCCACGACCGCGCGATGGACAACCTGCGCTTTATCCGCGAGACGATGGAGCGGGCCTCGGCCTTCACCGCCGTCCCCGGCTGGGGGCAGGTCGCTATCGGCGTGACGGCCATCTTCGCGGCGCTCGTCGCTTCGCAACAAAAATCCGTCGAAGCGTGGGTCGCAATCTGGATGGCCGAGGCCGTGATTGCACTCGTCATCGCCGGGTGGACGATGTACCGGAAGGCGCGCCGGGCCGCGACGCCGCTGCTTTCGCAGCCCGGCAGGAAACTGGCGATCAATTTCACGCCGCCGATGTTCGTCGGGGCGCTTCTGACCGTCGTCTTCTATCGCGCCGGCCTGAATGGACTTCTGCCGGGCCTGTGGTTATTGCTCTATGGTGCGGGCGTCGTCACGGGCGGAGCTTTTTCGGTGCGCCCGGTTCCTCTCATGGGCCTGTGCTTTATGTTCGTGGGGGCGGGCGCATTCTTTTGCCCGCCGGAGTGGGGCGACGCGCTGATGGCCGTTGGGTTCGGCGTGCTGCACATCATCTTCGGCTTACACATCGCAAGGAGGTACGGAGGATAGTGGCTAGACACAGCACGCTTGCCAAAGAGAGAGAAAAAGCAAAAGGGCGCGGCGCCGGGGCGCAGCAACAGCAGGGGCCGTTGCGCGACGTGCGGCGCGCGAAATCACCAGAGGCCGCGCCGTCCTCCGCCGCCGAACTCGACCGCCTCATCCACGAACGCATCCGCCTCGCCATCGTCAGCGCCCTCGCCGTCAACGAATCCCTCACCTTCAACCAACTGAAAGAACTCCTGAACACGACGGACGGCAACCTGAGCGTCCACGCGCGCAAGCTCGAAGAGGCCGAGTACGTGACGTGCAATAAATTTTTTGACGGGCGGATGCCGAAGACTGAATTTCGACTGACCGCCGCCGGGCGCCGGGCGCTCGAAAGTTATCTGAACCACATGGAATCGGTGATCCGCGCGGCGCGCGGGAGATGAGACGGGCTGGACAGCCCGAATTTTTTTGCCCGCTGGCTTTATATGGCAAAGGTCTTTACTCGTAGCCGCACGCCAGTCGGCGGATGGGAGGGAACGGATGTGTAAACGAAAGAGCACACGGCGCGAGCGTCTGCGACGGAGGGCGACCTTGAGAGTCGCGCTCCTGTTGCCGCCCGCGCTTTTCTGGTCGGTCGTCTTCGGCGTACTGGCGGGCTTAAGGCCCAACGAACTCGCCTCCGGGTACGCGCGGGAAACCGCGCAGTTGATCGTCGCGGCGATGTGTCTGCTGCTGGCCGCGTGCGTCGGCTCGCTGTTCATCGGCGCCGACGCGCACACGCGGCTGACTTCAATTCCGGGGAGGAACGATTGATGTACACAAACGTGAATCCGGATGCGTTCGCAACTGCTTGGGGGGGAATCATCGGTGGAACAGTTTGACGTGGTTGTCGTGGGGGCAGGGCTGGCCGGGCTACAGGCGACGCGGCTGTTGGCGCGGCGGGGCGTGCGCGCGCTGCTCGTTGACCGTAAGCAATCGCTCGCGGAGTCCGTCCACACGACGGGCATCTTCGTGCGCCGGACGCTCGAAGACTTCGACCTGCCGGAGAGTTGTCTGGGGCGTCCGGTCAGACACGTGACGCTCTACTCGCCGTCGCGGCGCACGCTCGCGCTTCACAGCACGCGCGACGAGTTCCGCGTGGGGCGGATGGGACGGCTCTACGAGCACTACCTCGGAGAATGTTTACGGGCGGGCGCGGAGTGGTCGCCGTCCACGCGCTACGCCGGGCTTGAAGACGACGGCGCACGCGGCTCAATCATACGTGTGGAGCGCGGCGGTCTGATGCGACAAGTGCGTGCGCGCTTCGTGATGGGAGGCGACGGCGCGCGCTCGCGCGTCGCGCGAGACCTCGGACTCGACGCGAATAGTGAATGGATCGTCGGCGTCGAAGACGTGTACGAGGGCGTGCCGCTCGAAGGCGAGCCGCGTTTTCACTGCTTCCTCGATCCGCGAATCGCGCCCGGCTACCTCGCATGGGTGGTGCACGACGGTGAAGAGACGCACCTCGGCGTCGGCGGTTACGCCGCGCGTTTCGACGCGTTGAAGGCGCTGGAGAGTTTTCGCGCGAGCGTCGCGGGGCTGTTCGATTTCAGCCGCGCGCGCAAAATCGAGCGACGCGGCGGGCGCATCCCCGTCGGCGGCGTGCTGAAGCGAATCGCCAACGAGCGCGGGCTGCTGTTAGGCGACGCGGCGGGCGCGGTCTCGCCGCTCACGGCGGGCGGACTCGATCCGTGCATGAGATTGTCGAGCCTCGCGGCGGAGGTTGCCGCCGACTATCTCACGAACGACGACGCGACGGCGCTCGCGCGCTATTCGGGCGAGCGGTTCCGCGCGCGTTTCGTCTCGCGGCTCTGGATGCGAAGGGTGCTGCGCGCGACTTCTCACGCGGCGCTCGTCGAAACGGCGTGCGCCCTGATGCGGCTGCCGCCGTTCAATGCGGTCGCATGGCACGTCTTCTTCGGGCGCGGCTCGTTCCCGGATGTGGGGTTGGAGACGGCTCCGCACTCATCAACGACAGCGCCTCAGCCTTCAGTTTGAGACGCGCGCCTGACCTCTTCCAAGACGGATGCGCCCGACCATTCTCGTCGCTCGTCCGACGAGCAGATTAACCACACAGAGACGAAGCCACGAAGAGAAAGATGTTTTGACTTCTCTTCGTGGCTTCGTCTCTGTGTGGTTAACAGGTGCGCTCGACGACTCCGGGGTTCGATGAAACGGGCGGGTAAGGTCGCACGGCCCTGACGCGGTTCGCAAATTTCTCGGCGATCTTGTTGGGAATTTTCTTGCCGAAGAGAACAGAGCGCGTCTTGCCACTCGTGACGACGGACATCGTGCGCGGTTCGAGGACACTTTCTTGATTGTCATAGAGCGGCGGAGCTTTTGACTGTGGGGCGCGGCTGGGCTAAACCTTTCAGGAGTTTTTATATTCGTGTGCGAAGAAATCGAATCGAGGGATTGAAACCATGTCGAGGCTAAAGATCACGCGGCTGTTGCTCATCGCTTTCCTGTCGGCGCAGCTCGCTTGCGGGGGATTGCTGTCGGGCGGCGACGGCGCTGATGTGGCGGACGGCACACGCCCCGCGCCGCACTTCAAACCGGGCTTCAACCTGTTCAGTCCCGAACAGGACATCGAACTCGGAAAGATGTCCGCGCAGGAGATCGCGCGACAGGCTCCGGTGTTGAACGACGAGCGCACGGTGCGCTACGTCCAGCAACTCGGCGCGAAGCTGGCGGGACGTGCGCCGGGCCACAAGTTCCCGTATCAGTTCGCCGTCGTCGCCACGCGCGAGATCAACGCCTTCGCGCTGCCGGGCGGCCCCATCTTCATCAACGCCGGGACCATCGCCGCCGCGAAGAACGAGGGCGAGCTGGCGGGCGTCATCGCGCATGAAATCTCGCACATCGCTCTGCGCCACGGTACGAATCAGGCGTCGAAGGCTTACATCGCCAAGGCGGGGTTGGGGATTTTGAGTGAAATCGCGGGCGGCGAGGGTGGCGACTTCGGTCAGATCGTCAACGTCATCGGCGGCGCGGGCGCGAACGTCATCTTTCTAAAGTTTGGCCGCACCGCCGAGACGCAGGCCGACCTCGAAGGCGCGCGCATTCTCGCCGCCGCCGGCTACGACCCGCGCGACATGGCGAAGTTCTTCGAGAATCTGGAGGAGCGTGGCGGTGGGCAGCGCGTCCCCGAACTGTTGAGCGACCATCCAGACCCCGGCAACCGCATCGCCGCTATCAACCAAGCACTGCCGTCGCTCCAAGTGAGCCAGAAACCGGTGCGCGACTCGAACGAGTTCCAGCAGGTCAAAGCGCGTTTGACGGGGGGCGCGATCAAGTCTTCGGAAGAGCCGGCGCGCGTCGGGCCGAGCGACCCGACCAACATCGAGCCGGGGGCGCGGCCACCGGGGCCTTCAACGGAGCAGAGAGAGTTTCAGTCGAAAGACGGCTCGTTCGGGTTGAGTTATCCGGCGAACTGGGATGCGCTCGGCGCGTCGAATGGGGACGCAAACATGATCTTCGCGCCGAAGGGCGCTTATGGACGGATGGGCGATGGCCTCTACGTCTCGCACGGCATCTTTATCGGCGTCGTCGCGCCGCAAGCGAGCGACCTCGCCGCGGCGAACGAGGCTTTCGTTCGCCAGCAGATCGAGGCCAACCCGGACTTCCGCCCGCGTGGTCAGCCGGAGCGCGTCGAAGCGGGCGGGCGCGTGTGGCATCGGACGCTCGTCGCGGGGCCTTCGGCGGTGACGGGCGTCGTCGAGATAGATGTCATCTACACGACGGCGACCGCGGACGGGCGCTTGTTCTATCTCATTATGATGGCGCCGGAGGACGAGTTCAGGAATTACGAGCCGGCATTCAAGCAAATCGTCGCGAGCCTCCGGCTGGCGGGGTAGGGAAGGCAAAAGAGCGGGGGCAAGCCACCCTTCCTGACTTGAGAGGCAGCTATGCTTGAGTGATTCAAGCAAATTATCTCGCAGGTCAGAAAGAGGGGCTTGCCCCCGCTTCCGTGTTTCAAATTCAGTGAGCCGCCGCTTCAGTGTCGAGCAGTCGCGTGATGGTCTCGACCATCACGGAGATGTCCTGTGGCTTTCTGAGAAACACATCGGCGCCGGCTCCGAGCGCCTCATCCTCGCATTCGGTCGCCGAGATGATGACGACCGGCGTGTCCCGGCGGTGAGCAAGTTCGCGCACGCGCCGCACTAATTCGACGCCGCTCAGTCCCGGCAGGTGGTTGTCGAGCAGCAGCAGGTCGAGCTGCCCCTTGCCTTCGACTGCGGCGAGTGCCTGCATGCCGTCCGCAAATGCGACCACTTCCCAGCCTTCGAGTTCGAGCGTCTCCCTGACGGCCTCGGCCACGAGGTCGTTATCTTCGACATGGAGGACGCGGACGGGGCGCACTTTGCGTTCGACGCGGTGGTGCGGAGTGCTGCGCGGGGCGCGCAGGCGGATGATGCTGCGACGGCGCGGGACGATGGGCGTGCGCGCGTGCAGGAGATTCTTGTGCCGGTTGTTGAGAAGCGCGATCAGCGTCTGGTAATGCTCGAAGCCGAGCATCTGCGCCGCGCGTGAGACGACGCCCTCCGCCTCCTTGAGCGCGCGCTCGATCAGCGCGGCCTCGTAGCGCCGCACTTCCTTCTTCAACGAGAACCCATCCCACCCGCGCGGCAACGGCGCGAAGAACACTTCGGCGCTAGCGGCAGCCGGTTGCGGCGTCTCCGTCAACGCGGACGTAGCGTTCAGCGCGATCCGCGCACAGGCATTTAAGCGCGCTAATAGATCGGCGTTGCGCGCGCCGTTGAGGAGAGAATCGGCGCGGTTGTAAAGCTCGATCAACTCGTCCGCCGTCAAGCGACCACCGAGTTCTTCGATGACGTAGAGCACGGCTTGCCCAGCGCCTTCACGGTCGCCTGCCATCTCCGCCGTCTCAGCGGCGCGCAGGAGCGCTCGCCGAGCGCTTTCGGGTTGGCTGATGCGGGCGAGGACGACGCCGTGCGTCCGCAGCGCTTCGGCTAACAGCGCGTGCTCGTCGCCTTTTTCAAGCGCGCGCATTGCTGAACGCGCGAATCTTTCCGCCTCGACGAAACGGCCCTCGGCGGTGAGTGCGCGGGCGCGCGTGTCGTCTACCTGCGCCATGCTGCCGCTGTCGTTCAGTCGCGCGAATAGACGCCGCGCGCGATCCAGATGCTCGTAAGCTTCGGCGAACCTGCCGATGGTCGAGAAGAGAAATCCGAGATTGTTCTCCACGCGGGCGCAGTATCGTATGTGCCCGGCCTGCTCGAAGTGGAAGCTGGCGGCGGCATACTCGACCAGCGCCCGATCCCTGTAGTCGTCGCGTTCTTCTTCCCGGCTGAGGTTTTCTAGGACGTTGGCGAGACCGTTATGGAATTTCCCCCGCAACGCATGGTTGTCGCTCACCTCGAAGAGGGGCACCGCTTCGGTGTAAATCCTAAGCGCGTCGTTATGGCGGAGGGCCGTCTTCTCAACAATGGCGCTACGGAGAAGGGTGACCGCCTTCAGTTCGCCGTCGCCATCGCCCAGCCCCCGAAACACTTCCCGCAGCATGACGCGGGCCTCGTCAAATGCTCCCTGACGCCAGTAGCAGAGCGCGAGATCCACCAAGGCTTCGGAGACCTTTTGGTTCTCACGCATCAACTCGAAGATGGAGACGCTCTCGCTGATAAGGTCTTTCGCTGTCTCTTGCGCAGCTTCGATTTGCCTAGCGCTCCCGATGCTTCCGGTGAGTCTACCAACCGCGAGAAGCACTTCCGCCGCAGCACGCCGGTCAAGGCCGTCCAGCGCGGGGCGCTCGCCGACCCGCTGCCAGACTTCTCTTAGCGCGGCGCGCGCTCCCTCGAAATCACCCGATTCTTCGAGTTCTTTACTGAGCCGACAGCGCAATGTCACCCGTTCGGAGCGGGTGACGGCGGGGTCAGCAATTTGGTGAAGTAGTTGAATCGCTAAATCCATGTGAGGGCAGCCTTTCTCTGTGGTTACAAAATAATTTGCATTACGCCGCGGAAAGGCGCATTCTACCCGCCGTATCGGAAGATGCACCTATTAGTTCGGCCTCGAATGGCCTGCTTTTGGCTGGTTCTCATTTCCAGTCGCAACTCACAACTTCAACTTAGGAGAACATCATGAAAAGCTTGCGTAATTTCTTCGCGGTCACGCTGCTGGTACTCACGCTTGGCCTCCCAGCTTTCGCTGACGGTCAGATGGAAACCCCGAAGCCGCAGGGCGCGCCAGTGACGGTGACCGATGTCCCGACGGCGCTGGACGGCCAGATGGAAACCCCGCAATCGCGGGATGGCCAGATGGAAACCCCGCTGATGATAGCGTTGAGAGTGATTGAAAACGTCTTGGCATTGATCTAAGACAAATCCCACGAGCCTCAAAGCTAAGAACTGCCTTAGCTCCATGCGCGGGCGGTTCGGGATTGGTGTGTCCGAAAGTAAGCGCCGAAAAGCCATGATGCCTGGCGAGGAGGCACTCAATGAGGGCAGATTAACCCGCAACCGCGCAGAAAGCAACAAATTTCTTGGCCTTGCGCGGTAGCCCGCCTCTGACCTCCTTCATGGCGGGTCGAGATAGATGTGACTGCCCGCGCCATCTTCAGGAAATCAGGTCGAAGTCGCCGCCGAGCACGCGCTCGATCTTGCCGGTGCGCCAACCGCGCGCCGAGTCGCGGACGAGCGGGGAAGGCTCTTCACGATAACGGCGGACGACTGCCTGCGTCGTGCCTGCGTCCGGCGCGACGAGTGCGCGCTCGGCTTGGCGGCGTAAAGCCCCGTCGCCGTGTCCCGCCGGCTCGTCCGGCTGCGCGACCACGCTCACGATGGCTTTTGCGCGGTTGAAAGATTTCTCGTCCTGCGGCGTCTCCAACACGTGTAAGCCTGCTTCAGGCCGGAGGATCGAGTAAGCGCCGAAGCCTGACACGGCGACGAGCGCGCGATAACCCCGGCGCGCGCCGGCTTCGTCGTTATCGCCGCTCACGTCCTCCCTCTCTTCGAGCAGCTCGAAGCGCATCCGTCGCTTCTCGGCCCAGTTGCGATACATCGCCGTCAGCCGGCGCGCGAGACGGTCGCTGGTCGCGCCATCTGCTCCGGCTTCGCGGCTCGCGCGCACCGAGAGGAAGGCGTCGCGCGGCTCGCCCGCCGCCAGCCCCTTGAGCGCCGTGCCGACGAGGTAGAGCTGTTCGGCCACGCGCGCCACCATGCCCGGCGGAAACTGTCTGCGGTCACGCGAGCCGGTCAGACGTGCGAGGAGCGACCCCGCGGTGTCGAGTCCCGCCTCGATGCGATCCATATACTCGGCGAGTCCGAGTACGCTGAAGCGTCCGGGCGAATCCCAGAAGCCGGGGGCCTGCGTCGCTTCGAGCGCCGCGCTTTTGCGTTCGCGCCACTCCTCGGCCTCCGTCCGGTCTGAGAGTTCGCGGTAGACGCGCTGGAGAAATTGCACCTCATCGGGCGTGCCGCGCGCGTCGAGCGCGATGGCTTCGAGGCGTAACTCGCCGCCGGCGCTTTCCGTCTCTTCCAACAACTCCGCCGCATCGTCCGGCTTCAACTCTTCTTCGGGCGCGTCCGGGTCAACGAACTGGACGGCGATGCTTTCGCCGTCGGGCGCGGAACGGACGAAGAGAAACTGGTCGCCTTCGGGGAACTGGTGGTTGACAATCGTCAGGGCGAGCGGTGAGAGCACGTAGCGCTCGACGGCGCGTTTCAGCGGTCGCGCGCCGAGGTCGGCGGTGAAGCCCTTGTGTAACAAAAACTCGATGGCCGACTCGTCCCACTCGACCGCCCACTGGCGCATCCGCAGTCCGCGCCGGCGCAGCACGTCGTTCAGCTCCTTTCGCAAAAGCTCGCGCATCACGCCGAGACCGAGCGGGCGGAAGACGACGACGCGGTCAATGCGGTTGACGAACTCGCGTCGGAACGAACGACCGACGGCGCGCTCGACGCCCGCGGAAGTGAACCGAGCCTGCTCGCCGGAGAAGCCGACGGTCGCGCCGTGCGGCAAGGTCGCGCCCAAATTAGAGGTCATAATGACGACGCAGTGGCGGAAGTCCGCCGTGTTGCCGCGACGATCCGTCAGACGCCCATCGTCGAAGACTTGCAGAAACAAGTCCCACACGTTCGAGTGCGCTTTCTCGAACTCGTCGAGAAGGACGACCGAGAACGGTTGCTTGCGAATGAGGTTGACGAGAGCCGCGCTCTCGCTCGTCTCCTGCGACTCGCCGAGCACGCGGTCGAGCGATTCGGGCGTCTGGAACTCGCTCATGTCGAGGCGGATCATGCGCTCCGGCGAGCCGAAGAGAAATTCGGCGAGCGTCTTGGCGATCTCGGTCTTGCCCGTCCCCGTCGGGCCGACGAAGAGAAAGACGCCCTGCGGTCGGGTCGGGTCGGTGAGTCCCGCCTTAATCATCGCCACGCGCTCGATGAGACAATCCACCGCTTCGGGCTGTCCGAGCACGCGCCGCTCGAAGAAGGCGCGCAGCTCCGCGAGGTCGAGTCCCTCGCGTTCGTCGAGGATGCTCACGGGCAAGCCCGTCAACTGCGAGAGCGTGACGAGCAGATCGTCGAGCGTGATCTCTCGCGTCTGCCCTTCTCCTTCCGCGCCCATTCGCCGGCGCGTGGCTTCGAGGAAGAGCAGCAGATTGCCGGGCGCGGCCTTGTCGCCGAGATACTGCTTGGCGAGTTGGAACGCCTCCTGAAGCGTCTCTTCCGAGATGCGCCGGACGCGGCTGCTGTTATCATTCGTCGCCGCGCCCACGCCCGCCGCTTTCCCTGACTGACTTGTTTCCGCCGTCGTCGCGCTTGCCGCCCAACGCCTGCCGAGTTCCAACGTCTCGCTATCGCCGAGCGGCGCGACGCGGCAGGTCTGCATCGCGGCGCGAAGCTTCGGGCGCAATCGGACAAGCTGTTCATAAGCGGCGGTCGGAACTTCGCCGACGACCTTGACCAGCCCGCTCTCGACGTGCGGGAGCAAGAGGTCGAGCACGCCCGTCGGACTATATTGATGGCGACCCGCCCACAACGTTTCGTGAAAGTTCGGGATGACCCACAGCACGCGCTTGCCGCCAATCTGCCGGACGAGCGACTGCACGCGTCCTTCGAGCTGGCCGATGTACTGCTGCCCCGACATCACGTCGCCCGCGCTCGCCTGAAAGACCGTCCAACGCTCTCTTTGCAGTCGCCGCGCGAGCGCACGCAAGGTCGCCGTCTTCCCCACGCCGGAATCACCCACGAGCAGGACGGAGCGCGCCGGCTCTTTCGTCAACGCCGTCTCCAACTCGCGCACGCGTTCGGCGACCGGGTCGAGCAGCACGACCTCGCCGCCTTCCTCGCCACGCGGCTCCCACACGCGACCGAACGACTTCAGGAATTCGAGGTCAACACGCTCACCGCGCCAGCGCGCGAACTCTTCGCGCAGGGTCGCCGAAAGCGCGTCGCCCAAATCGTCGAGCACGTTCGCCACGTCACCCACTTGTTCGTCACTGAGATTGTTGCGCGAGACGTGTTCCAGCAGGTCGTCGAGCGAGACGGTCTCGCCCGCGGCGAGGCGTCCCGCGACGAACTCACGCAGCGCCTGCGCCGGGACGAACTCGCGCCAGCTCGAGTTCACGCGCGCCAGCAGTTCGGCGAGGATGGGGCGGCGCGCTCGCGCGTCCAACGCACGCAGCGCGAAGTAACGCGGCCAGTAATAATAATCGTTGATGCCGCTCAGGAGCGACGCGGAGATGTCGTCCGCGCCGTCGCCCCGCGCGAGCGCTTCGAGCGCCATGCAGCCCACCACCACGTTCGGCCCGCGCGAGTAGCTTAGGAGGTCTTCCGTCGTGTAAGCCTCGCCCCGAAGCATCTCGACGCCCTTCAGAAACTTTTCATGCGCGAGCAGGTCTTTCGGCTGCGAGCTGCGGTTGAAAAAATCATCCATGGCCCACGCCAGCGCATAGACATCCGTCTCGCCGCCCGCGTCCGCGCCGACGGTCTCCGGCTCCGGAAATGCCGGCGGCGCATCCTCGACACGAAAGACTTCATCAGCCGCGACGGCTCCCACGGTTGTTTCAGGTTCCGCTTGCGTCAGCGGCGAGGTCTGCTCGGCGATGTGCCGCGCCGCATCGGCGTCCGGCAGAAGTCGCTGCGCGTCTTCGATTCGCTGCCGATGGCGCACGTGCTCGATGTCGAGCGCGACGGCGAGATAGACGACGAGACCCACCGCGAGCAGGGACAGCAACACCAGACCGGCAATGATCCAGAGAGTCATCGTGAGCAAAAAGAAAGTCGGAAATCAGGAGCCAGAAGGATGAAGGATGAAGAGAAAAGCGTCAACTCGAAGGCCGCGCTTTCATCCTTCATCCTTCATCCTTCATCCTTGCTCTTCCCCGCCAGTCTTCGGCGAGGATGGCCCAGCGCTCGTGGTCGCGCCAGCGACCGGCGATCTTGAGATAGCGGCGTGAGAAGCCTTCGCGCGCGAATCCGGCGCGGCGCGCGAGTGCGATGGAGGCGACGTTGTCGGGCTGGATGTTCGCCTCGACGCGGTGCAGCTTCAGCATGTCGAAGGAGTGGGCGAGCACGAGTTGAAGCGCTTCGGTCATGTAGCCGCGCCCCGCATCGAGCGCTCCGACATAGTAGCCCAGATAGGCGCTTTGAAAACCGCCGCGCACGATCTCACTCAGGTTGAAGACGCCGACGATCCGTCCGTCCTCCCGGCGGCAGGCGAGCATACCCACGAAGTTCACGCGGCGGCAACGTTCCAGATACCCGTCGAATTCGTCGGGCGTGACGGGCGGCGCGGCCCATCTCCGGTGAAAGCTCGCGCTCGCGCGCGTCAACGAGAGAAACTCGTCGCGGTCGCCGGCCCTCGGCGCGCGGATCAGAACCCGCGCACCCGCGCGGATAAAGCCGCCGCGCCCACTCACGACGGATGTTTTCATGCGCGAAGATTAACAGATGTTGGAAGCGGCTCGTCATGCGAGTTGACGAGCCGCCGGCTGTTTTTCACCACGCGCCTTCCGCCATAAAAAGATCGCGCCGCCCG
>JBGTBQ010000428.1:0-10030 GCA_041749275.1 Pyrinomonadaceae bacterium
CGGCGAAGCGGCGCGCGCGCAGGGGCAGGAGCAGCCCGCGCGGATTCTTCTTGAGGAGACTTTGCGTGATGCGGAGGCGCAGGCGCTCCCGCAGGTGGCCGAGCGCTGCCACACGTCACTCGGTCTCCTCGCCGCCGCGGACGGCGAACCGGAGCGCGCCGAAGGGTTCTTCAAGCAGGCGGTCTCGCTCGTCGAATCCATCCGCGCGCCGCTGCCGGCTGAAGAGTTTCGCACGGCGTTCATCGCCGACAAGTTGGCGGCCTACGAGGAGCTTATCCGCCTGTGTCTTGCGGACGCGGGCGGCACGCGCGTCGAGGAGGCGCTGGGCTACGTCGAGCGGGCGCGCTCGCGCGCGTTGTCCGAAATGTTGAGCGGCGCTTTGAGTGTCCGTCCGCGACCGCGCGACGAGTTCGAGGCCGAGTTGCTCGCACGGCTTGAAGAGTTGCGCGAAGAATTGAACTGGCTCTACAACCAGATCAATCGCCCGCCGGAGGGCGGCGCCGCGCGCGGCGTCGCGGCGATGAGCGCGCTGCACCACACGGCGCGAGCGCGCGAAGCGAAAATGCTTGAAATCACGCGCCAGCTACAACAGAGGAGTGATGAAGGCGAAACTATCGGTGTGCTGGGCGCGTCCGGCGTTTTCGCTTTCGGTCATACTTCCCCGCTCGACATCGGCGCGCTCCGGCGCGACCTCGGACGCGACACGGCGCTCATCGAATACACCAGCCTCGGCAGCGAACTGTTCGCGTTCGTCGTGACGGAGGAAGGGATCGAGGTCGTGCGGAACTTGGCGAGCGCGGAAGAGGTTGACGAAGCGCTCGCACAGTTCCGTTTTCAGATCGGCAGCCTGCGTTACGGGGCGAGCGCGATACGCGCGCATCTGGGGCCGCTGGCCGCGCGAACGCGTCACTATCTCGGACGGCTCTATGACCTTCTGCTCCGGCGGGTCGAAGAAAGATTGAGCGCGGTCGAAAAAGACGGCGACGCCCGGCGTCTCGTCATTGTGCCGCACCGCGCGCTGCACTACATTCCGTTTCACGCGCTTTACGACGGCGCGGCTTACCTCGTCGAGCGGCGCGAGGTTTCATATACGCCGAGCGCGGGCGTGCTCCGGCACTGCCTCGCCAGACCTCATAGCTCGTTCGACCATGCGTTACTCGTCGGCGTTGCGGACGACGAGACGCCTCATGTGCGTGAGGAGGTGGCGGCGCTCGCTCCGCTCTTCACCGCGGCGACCGTGCTTCTCGACGAGGAGGCGACCCTCTCCAGCTTACACGCGCTCGCGCCCGCGGCTGACGTGCTACATCTCGCCTGCCACGGCGAGTTTCGCCCCGACAACCCGCTCTTCTCAAGCTTGCGGCTCGGCGACGGCTGGCTCACGGTGCGCGACGCATATACGCTCGATTTCGGCGGCGGTCTGGTCACGCTGTCGGCGTGCGAGACGGGCGTCAGCGCCATTGCGCCCGGCGACGAGTTGATCGGCCTCGTGCGCGGCTTCCTCTCGACGGGCGCGCCGACGCTCCTCCTGAGCCTCTGGACTGTGGACGACGAGGCGACCGCCGAGTTGATGCGTGACTTCTACGCACACTTGCACGCGGGCCGGCGACCCGCCGCCGCGCTCCGCGCCGCGCAGTTGCGGCAATTGGAGAAGCAGCCCCACCCTTTTTTCTGGTCGCCGTTCGTGCTTGTAGGACGCTGGTAAAGACGACGCACTCCCCGCGATGTCGGATTTTTTTTAAGTCTCACCACGCCAATGTATTTTTCCCGCCTCTCGTCGCACTGTTATTCCGCGGAGTGGCTCCCCACCAATGAAAAACCGGACTCAAGGAATGACGATGATGAATAGCTTGACTCATAACGAACTTTCTCGCCTATCTCGCACAGCGTTAAGAGGCATCACCATGTTGATCGCCCTCTTCGCTTTTTCCGCCGCGGCCTTCGCGCAGCCCAACCCCACGCCAACCGCGACTCCATCTCCGACTCCATCTCCGACGCCGACCCCATCGCCCACCGCGACGCCCAGCCCGACGCCCACGCCGGGCGCGACGCCCAGCCCGACGCCGGTGCTGAATGAGATCGAGGCCGACCTCGTCGGCGCAGCGATCAACGGTGTCGTGCCGAAGGGCGACGCCGAATTCTCAATCGAGCCTGAAGGACGTGAGTTCAGGGTGCGCGTTGAGAACATCAACCTCCCGGCAGGCGCACTGCTCCGCGTGTTCGTTGACAATCAGTTCATCGGCAACATCTCGGTCGCCGCCAACCTGCGGCGGAGCGAACTGAAGCTCAAGACCGAGGACGGCCAGACCGTCCCGCAGGTCAACCCGCGCACGCGCGTCGTGGTCACGAATCAGGCGGGTGAAACAATCGTCGCCGGCTCGTTCTCCAACATCCCGAATCCCAACCCGGAACCCGGCCCGGCGCCGATGCCGACGCCCGACAACAATGGTCGGCTCCGCATCGAATCGCTTCTCGCCGGCGCTCCTCTCAACGGCCTGACGCCGACGGGCCGCGCACGCTTCCGCAGCGAGCCGGGGCGGCGCGACTTCAACGTCGAGGTCGAGCGCGTCAACCTGCCCGCGGGAACCATCCTCTCCGTCGTCGTGAACGGCGTAAAGCTCGGCGAGATTGTTCTCTCTCCGACGCTTCGCGGAGAGTTCGAGCGCAATACCAACGACGGGCAGCCGGTGCCGGAAGTGACCACGGCCACCTCGGTCGTCGTCACCAACCCGCAGGGTCAGACGATCCTCAGCGGCGGCTTCAACACGGCGGGCCTGCCCGTCGCGCCGGGCAGCAACGTCGTTGACCAGACCATCTTCTTCGTCGAACAGCAGTATCGAGACTTTCTCGGACGCGAAGCGGACGATAGCGGCCTCGGATTCTGGTCGGCCAACATCGCGGGCTGCAACGGCGACGCATCTTGCGTCGAGCGCCAGCGCATCAACACGTCGGCGGCCTTCTTCCTCTCCATCGAATTTCAGGAGACGGGCTACATGCTCTATCGCTTCAACCGCGCGAGTTACGGCGTGATGCCGCGCCGCAACACCTTCCTCGTTGACATGGAGGCGGCGGCGCGCGGCGTCGTCGTCGGCACGGCGGGTTGGGAGCAGAAGCTCGAAGCGAACAAGCAGGCGGTCGCCGCCGCGTGGGTCGCGCGCACGGAATTTCGCGCGGTGTACGACTCGATGTCGAACGCGCAGTACGTTGATGCTCTGTTCAGGAACGCGGGCGTCGTCCCGGCGCAGGCCGAGCGCGAGGCATTGGTCGCGGGCTTGAACGGCGGGGCGGAGACGCGCGCCACCGTGCTCCGCAAGGTGGCCGACAATGCCGAGATCAGACGGAAGGAGTCGAACGCGGCCTTCGTCCTGATGCAATATTTCGGCTACCTGCAACGCAACGCCGACGAAGGCTCGGACACGAACATGGACGGCTTTAACTACTGGCTCGACAAGCTCAACCAATTCGGCGGCGACTACAACCGCGCCGAACTGGTGCGAGCCTTTATCTCGTCAATCGAGTACCGCGAGCGCTTCAACCGCTAGGCCGAGCGCCGGCGGCCTCGAACAGCGAAAGGTGAAACCGAAGAGAGCACTCTCTCTTCGGTTTCACCTTTCGCCCCTTTATACTTCCTCCAGCGCGGTGTGTCGGACGCCTAAAAATTATCGCTGCCATGTATTTTCGCTGACGAGCCGGGCACTGTTACCGAGGGTAATCAGCATCAAAAGCATTCGACTCGTAAACCGATGGAAAGAGCCATTGATACGGGCAGCGCCCGCCGCCCTGAGCGTGCTTCGCGGGTGAAGAGCCGCCCTGCTTAAGGAATCTCCTCAGATGTACCGCACTTTTTCAAGCACTGTTGTCATCCTCGGCCTTGCTCTGGTGATTCTCTCCGGTAGCCTTCCATTCAATAGTGCGTCGCTGGCGGCGCGCCGTTCCGACGAGGATGTCTTCGTCCCCGGTGAGGTCAACGTCAAGCTCAGAAACGCTTCCGACCTCGCGGCGGTGGCCGCGCAATTCAATCTCGCCCCACAGCCCATCGAGCAGTTCGGCTCGCGCCCGATCTTTCGTCTCCGTATCACGGATGGCGTCCGCGCGCCGGAAAAAGCGGCGGCGCTAAGGACGGATATCGCGCGCGTCGAACTAGCCGAGCCGAATTATGTGGCCGGCCCGCCGGAAGGCAGCGGCGCGTCGTGGAGCATCGGGGCGTCGTGGAGCATCGGCGGCAGCATGGGCGATTACGTCGCGCAATGGGCGCCGGGAACGATGCACCTCATGGAAGCACATCGCGTTCGGCGCGGCGCGGGCGTGATCGTCGCCGTGCTCGATACGGGCGTTGACCGCCGCCATCCGGCGCTCGCCGGGCGGATGCTCGCCGGCTTCGACTTCGTGGACAATGATTCCGACCCAAGCGAAGAAGGAAGCGTCGTCGAAGGCCCCTATGGTCATGGGACGCATGTCGCCGGCCTCGTCGCGCTGGCCGCGCCGGAGGCGAAAATCCTTCCCATCCGCGTCCTCGACCGCCGCGGCGTCGGCAACATGTGGGTGCTCTCCGAGGCCATTCGCTACGCGCTCGACCCGGACAACGACCCCGCGAGCGACGACGGGGCCGACATCATCAACCTGAGCCTCGCCACGCCCGTTCGATCCGAGTTACTCAAACAACTCATCGGCGAGGCATGTGGCGACTCGGACCCGGATCACGAGTCCCCGGTTCCAGTTCCGACGCCGGGCGTCCCGAACCGGGATGTGATGGTCATCGCGGCGGCGGGCAACGACGGCGCGGGAGCGAATCAGCAGATGTATCCGGCAGCCGAGAGGGGCGTGGAAGGTCTGCTCTCGGTCGGTGCGAGCACGCGACAGGACACACTCGCAACCTTTTCACAGCACGCCTCTTGGGTGAGGGTGCTCGCCCCCGGCGAGGGCATCCTGAGCAGCGTGCCCGGCGGAAACCCGAACGGCGATTTCGGCACGTGGCGAGGCACCTCGATGGCCGCGCCGCTCGTCGCGGGAACGGCGGCTTTGCTGCGCTCGGCGGTTCCCGAATACCACCCGGACGCGATTGAAGAGAACATCCGCGACTTTAGCACGAGAATCGAGGCGCGGGACGTTGACCGGCGCGTTGACGCGGCGGCGGCAATGCAGGGACTCGTTCGGGGCTGGCCCGGCTTCATGCTTAACCCCACGGATGAAACTGCGTTCTTCGTCCGCCAGCACTACCTCGATTTTCTCAATCGCGCGCCCGACGCCGCGGGCCTCCAATTCTGGTCGGACGGAATCGCGGCGTGCGGCGCCAACGCGCAGTGCGCGGAGGTCAAGCGGATAGACACGTCGGCGGCCTTCTTCCTCTCCATCGAGTTTCAGGAGACCGGCTATCTGCTTCACCGCATGAACGTGGCTTCCTACGGCCAGATGCCGCGTTATGCGAAGTTCATGCCCGATACGCAAATGCTCGGACAGGGATTGGTCGTCGGCACGCCCGGCTGGGAGGAGCAACTCGAACGGAACAAGCGCGCGTTCGCCCTCACTTGGATCGGGCGTCCTGAGTTTACGAATGCCAATGCTTTTCCCGTCGGAATGTCGCCTGCCGCATTCGTCAACAAGCTGTTTGCGAATGCGAGCATCGTTCCGTCCGAACCGGAGCGCAGTGCGCTCATTGCCGAACTCACGGCTGACAACACTCCGCGCGGACGCGCCACGGTGCTACTCAAGGTTGCCGCGCATCCTTCTCTGGTTGAACGGGAAAGGAATCGCGCATTCGTGTTGATGCAATACTTCGGGTACCTGCGGCGCAACCCGGACGAGGGACCGGACGCGAACATGGATGGCTTCAACTTCTGGCTCGACAAGCTCAACCAGTTCGGTGGCGATTATCGCCGCGCGGAGATGGTGAAGGCATTTATCTCCGCAATCGAATACAGGCAGCGATTCGGGCAATAGTCGGCTCTCCTCACAGCCCGCCGGAATAACTTAGAGCAATTTGCGATTGGGTGTACGGCAGACTGTGAGTCTGCCGTACATTCAAAAGCAAACCGCTCTAAACACGATGGCGATGGGTCAAGAGGTCTTCCGTATCGCTCAAGCAGTAGAAATTATTTTTCGATATGTATTTTTCCAACCCCGCCTCGCACTGTCACTTCGTCATCACCTTCGCCGGCAGTATTACCGAAGGTCTCGCCACGATGCGTCAATGGGGCTAAGGCGTGGACACGAGGAAAAGGCTGCCGGTGAAAGAGTAGATGCCAAATGGAGGGCGCTCCGTCACGGGGAGATCGGGGCGTCCCTCCAAATATTTCCCGTCCTTCCGCTATCGCCGACAAGTGACCGTCGAAGCTGAGGGGAATGCACTCCAGCACCTCGTCGCCTCGCTTTTTCACCAAGCCGTATCCTATTTCGACAGCCGGGTTGCTCTCGCTCTTCACCCACTGATCGCCTGCCGTCGCACCTTTACGGGTGTCTATTCGATCATGTTGAGCATCGAGCCATTGTTGTCCGGCTTCTGCACCTGCGACGCGCCGCCTCTGCCGCCCATGTCGCTCAGGCGCAGGAGCAGGTTGCCCGGATTCGTCGCGTAGGAGAGCGCGTCATCCTTCGTCACGGCTCCCGTGCGAACCATCTCCTCGATGACGCCGTCAAAGGTCTGCATTCCTTCGAGTTCTCCCTGATCCATCGCATCAATCAAACTCCGGCCCTCCATCTCGCCGCGCTCCATATACTCGCGCGTGCGCGAAGTGGCTTTCAAGATTTCCATGGCGGCGATGCGGCCCTGCCGGTCTGCGCGGGGCAGCAGGCGCTGCGAAACGATGAAGCGGAAGGTCTGCGCGAGCCGCGTGCGAATGGCCTGCTCTTCGTTCTTGGGGAAGACGCCGATGATGCGGTCAACGGTCTTCGAGGCGTCAATCGTGTGCAGGGTCGAGAGCACGAGGTGGCCGGTTTCGGCGGCTTCGAGCGCGACCTCGATGGTCTCGCGGTCACGCATCTCGCCAACGAGGATCACCTTCGGCGCCTGACGCAGAGCGGCGCGCAACGCGAGGGCGAAGCTCGGCGTGTCGGAGTGCAGTTCGCGCTGATGGATGGTCGAGTTCTTGTGGCTGTGCAAAAACTCGATGGGGTCTTCGATGGTGATAATGTGATAACGCTTCGACTCGTTGATGAGGTCAATGACGGCGGCGAGCGTGGATGACTTGCCGCTGCCAGTCGGCCCCGTGACGAGGACGAGGCCGTTCTTGAGGTCAGCGACATCCTTCAGAACTTCCGGCAGGTTATAGTCGCTCCACTGCGGCGGGCGTTGCGGGATGACGCGCATGACGATGGCGTGTGAGCCGCGCTGCCGAAAGACGTTGACGCGGAAACGCGCGAGGCCCGGCGCGCTGAAAGAGACATCCGCTGAACCGTGCTTTTCGAGGTTCTCGGCGGCAACCTGCTGGTTGGTCAGGATTATCTTGGCGATTACCGTCGTATGCGTCGGCAACAATTTTTCCAGCCCCAGAATGGACACGTCGCGCAGCTCGCCCAACAGTTCGATCTGCGGCGCACGGCCCGGCGAGAAAATGAGGTCGCTCACCTTGTCGGAGACCGAGAGCATACGTTTCAAAACGCCGACGAAGTTGAGCTGAGGCGGCGGGGTCGCGGGCGCGGGCGGCTGTGTGGCAGAGGAGTCGGGTGTGCTCATTTAATCATCTCCTAATCGAGTGCGCGCCGCGGGCATCGGACTCCCATCGGCGGAGCGCCCGTGAAAGCGCACGCACTGGCTTTGACTCTATCGCTTCGGGAAATCTGAGATCGAGAAGTACGGTAAGGATCGGAGGGGCTTTGCCTCGGGTTCGTTTTCGCCGCCCAGCGAGATTGGAGCGACACACCTTCCTTTAATGTTGTAACCGAAAACGAACTCGAAAAGCAAACAACCGCGAGGCATTTATCGTACATCAAAGAGTGTGCAAGGCGGGGAGCGGCCCCGCACCCTGATAGAAGGAGGCGCATTACCAGATGGCAACCTATCGAGACCCGGTCAGAGTCTTCGCCCCGCTGGAAGTGATCGAGCGCCTGCTGGAAATTCGCGTTGATGCGGGCTATACCCCGACGATCTTCCTTCGCTCGGCGGACGATCTGGCGTCCTACTTCGATGCTTACGGCTTCGATGTTTACTCATTCAACGGCGCTGAAGCGGAATTTCGCTTCGGTCACTACCGCGCCCCCATCGCCCCCGGCGGCGACCATGCACATGAGTCGCTCACCGCGCACTGAAGAACAGTAGGCAGTTAAAACAAAGGCCCGGACGACATTAAGGCCAAGTACGCGGAAGGCAGTCAAGAGTTTGGTTATCTTGACTGCCTTCCGCGTACTTGGCCTTCCGCCTGCCGCCGCTCTCACATGACCTTGATGACGATAAACGTCACGTCGTCGCCCGCGCCGCGCCCGCCCGACCACTCGAAAACGTCGTTATAGATGAAGTCAATTATTTCGCGGGCGCCGCGGTCGCGGGCGGCGCGCAAGGCCTCGACGAGACGGTCGCGCCCGTACTCCTCGCCCGTCGGACTGGGGGCTTCGGTCGCGCCGTCGGTGTAGAGCAACAGAATCTGTCCGGGGTCAATCGGAAGGTAATATTCGTAGTAGCGCGTATCGCGGAACATACCGAGCGGGAGGCCGCCGCGCTCGATGAAGCGGGCGTTGCCCTCAAGGTCGAGCGTGACCGGCGGGTTATGACCGGCGTTGACGAAGGCCAGCGTGCGGTTCGTCGCGTCGAGCATTCCGTAGAACGCCGTCACGTACTGGTGCGGCTCGATGGTCTCCCAGAGCAGGAAGTTGGCCTTCGCCATCGCGACGTTCGGGGCATAGCCGATGTGGATGGCGGCGCGCAGAGAGGCGCGCAGGAATGCCATCAGGAGCGAGGCCGGGATGCCCTTCCCCGATACATCCGCGATGACGAGGCCGAGGTGGTCGTCGTAGACGGGCACGAAGTCGTAATAGTCGCCCGACACTTCTTCGGTGGAGAAGTTGTAGGCGCTGATATCGAAGCCCGCGAGCACGGGGTCGTGCGGCGGCAGCAGAGAAAGCTGCACCTGACGCGCGACTTCGAGCTGCGCTTCGAGCCGCTTCTTCTCGACGACCTGATCGTGCAACATCGCCTTCTCGACGATGATCGCTACCTGCGAGGCGAGCAGTTGGAGCATCTGCATGTCGTCCTCGGTATAGGCGTTGATCTGGTCTGATTCGAGGTCGAAGACTCCAATCACCTCGTCGTTCGAGAAGATCGGCGCGACCATCTCGGAGCGCGTCTCCCTGCGCGCGTTGACGTAACGAGGGTCTTCGCGCACGTCCGGCACGACGACCGTCTCGCCCGTCGCGGCGACATGACCGATGACGCCTTCGCCCGCTCTCAGTCGCAACTCCAACAACTCGTCAATGTCGTAACCGCGCACGGCCTCGGCGTGGAAGATGAGCGTCTGGGTGCCGCCCTCGCTGATGTGCGGATCGCGGCGGATGATGTAGATGCCCGCCGCATCGTAAGGCAGCAGCGAGTCGAGCGTGTCCATCACCAGCGCCAGCACCTCCTCGACGTTGAGCGAGCGGCTGATCTTCTTCGTGATTTCCAGCAGCAGGCGCAGCTTATCCGTCATGCTCAAGCCCGCCGCCGGGGCAATCGTCTTCGCAATCTCGTCGGCCATACGGCGGGGATTATAACAAAGGGATGAGGGATAAGGGATGAAGGATGAAAAAGAATCGACTCAACACCACCGCTTTCTTTCATCCCTCATCCCTCATCCCTTATCCCTCATCCCTCATCCTTCATCCCTCATCCTTCATCCCTCATCCTTCATCCCTCATCCTTCATCCCTCATCCTTTCCACAGCCGTTTCCGTCATCAGCTCAAATTCAAGCGCCGCCGCGGAATGTTGGCGAAAGAAGTCATTCACATCGGAGGAGAGATTGACGGTTGCCAGTCGGAGGCCGCGCCTCATAAAAAGCTCTTCGTAGCGCGCGGCGGCGCGGCGTCCGGCGGCGTCCGGGTCGAGCGCGGCGACGACGTGGAAGCGCC
>JBGTBQ010000429.1:0-1889 GCA_041749275.1 Pyrinomonadaceae bacterium
CCCGGCCTTCTCGCGCGCAAGCCGCCGGACGTAGTCCTCGGCCCGCTCCCCGCCGCGAAGCGTCTCGTCCACGTCCGCCGCGCACGCCTCGAAAGGCCACCCGACCGCGCGCAGGATTTCCGCGCGGCGCGGGCTGCCCGAAGCCAGTATGAGCGGCGCCAGCGCGTCCAGACGCATCGCTTCCGTGCCCGTCGCTTGTAGGCTCCGCTCTGTTTCCATTACACTCCCCTAGAAATTTTCGATTTTGTTTTGCGTTTTTGATTTTACAGCATTCATCTCTCAGCAGTCACCACTCCGCTTTTTTATCTTCTGCTGAAAGCTGACAGCTACCGATGGAAGAGTTGATCCAATCGCTCCCGAAGCTGCTGCGCGCGGCGGGCGAGGCGGAAGAGGTCGTGGAGGCCGCCGCCTTCGTCGCGTGGCGTCGGGCCGCGGGCGAAGGACTGCGCGCGGCGGCGGTGCCGTTCCGCCTCTATCGCAAGACGCTTGTCGTCTCGGTGCCCGACCGGACGTGGCAGACGCAGCTCGAAAAGATGAGCGGGCAACTGCTTTTCCGCATCAACTCGCTGCTCGGACAGGCGCTCGTCACCTTCATCGAGTTCCGCGTAGACCCCGCTACGGTACGGGCCGAACGCGAGCGCCTGCGCCTGCACGAAACGGCGCGATTGATGGACGAAGACGACGCGCTGCGGCGCGCGAACGAACTGCGCGCGGCGGCATCGGCCATCCGCGACGAAGCCCTCCGCCGACACTTCCTTGTCGCCGCCGGCAGTTACTTGAATGCACAAGAAAGAAAGTGACCCGTGGTCAGTGGTCAGAAAAAACTGTCTTCACTGAGCACTGACCACTGATTACCGACTATGCCCATCACTGAAGCCGACATCAAAAAGATCGCCGACCTCGCGCACCTCGAAATCACGGATGCAGAGTTGCGGACGCTGGCGCCGCAGGTCGCGTCAATCGTCGCATACGTCGAACAGTTGAAAGAGTTGGACACGAGCCAGATCGAGCCGGCCCTCGGCGGCCTCACCACCGAAGGCGAGCGCACCGCTGCCACGCGCGAAGACCACGCGCGCCCCTCGCTCGGGCAGGAGCTTGCGCTCGAACAGGCGCCCGCCCCTTCTGACGGACACTTCCGCGTGCCGAAGATACTGGCGAGTTCGGAAGAGGTTGAGAATTTTTAAGAGCATGTCTAAAAAGCCCCGTGAGGGGCGAAATGTTTATAGCTCGTCGGGTGAGACGAAGTCTCCAAGCTCCGTGAGTCTGTCGCCCCTCCGGGGCTTGAGAGAGAAAGGGGACGGCACGGGCTATAAACATTCCGCTCCTCACGGAGCTACGGCGCAGGGCTTTTTAGACACGCTCTAAGACGACTACAAACACAGGCCATCTTCATGTCATCGTTAGAAAATACTTCAGGAGACTTTCGGGAACACGGCGTCAGCATTCCCGCCGTCGTCAAGCACGCGGTTGATAACGCCGAGCGACTCAACGGCGTCCTCAATGCTTTCCTCCAGATTGATCGAGCAGGCGCGCTCGAACGTGCGGCTCAACTTGAAAGCAAAAGACCTGAAGGTCTCGCTCCGAACGCGCCCCTTGTTGGCGTCCCCATCGCGGTCAAGGACAACATCTGCGTGCGCGGCTTGCAGGCGTCGTGCGGCTCGCGCATCCTCGGCAAATATCATCCGCCTTACAACGCGACGGTCATCGAGCGGCTCAACGCGGCGGGCGCGGTCATCGTCGGCAAGACCAACTGCGACGAGTTTGCGATGGGTTCGTCAAACGAGAATTCGGCGTTTGGCCCCGTGAGGAACCCATGGGACACGGAGCGCGTGCCGGGCGGCTCTTCGGGCGGCTCGGCGGCGGCGGTCGCGGCGCGCATCGTGCCGGTC
>JBGTBQ010000430.1:0-15640 GCA_041749275.1 Pyrinomonadaceae bacterium
CACGAAGGTCGCGGCGGCGGAGCCGTTCGGGGAGTTGGTGGGGCGGGTACGCGAGGTCTGTCTGGGAGCCTATCAGCATCAGGAGGTGCCCTTCGAGAAGCTGGTGGAGGAGTTGGCACTGGGCAGAAGCCTTGCCCACGCGCCGCTCTATCAAGTGGCCTTCCTTTTCGTTAATGCGCCGGAGTCTTACCCGCTGCCGGGGATTGAGACGACATCATTTCAGACCAACCCCGGCACGGCGAAGGTCGATCTGACGCTCGCCGTCACCGACACGTCCGACCGCCTGCTCTGCATCCTTGAGTACAACACTGACCTGTTCGACACCTCGACCGCCGAGCGCCTGTCCTCACACTTCGTGACCCTGCTCAGGGAGATCGCCGCGGACATGGACAAGCCCGTCGGTGACCTGCGCGTGCTTCCCGAAGGCGAGCGTCGCCGACTGCTCCGCGACTTCAACGACACGTCGCGCTCATACCCCGGCGACCTCTCCATCCACCAGCTCTTCGCGCGACAGGCGCGCAATGCCCCGGCCTCCGTCGCGCTCGAAGACGAAGGCGGGCGGCTCACCTACGCAGAGCTGGACTCGCGCTCTAACCAACTGGCGCAATACCTGCAACGGCTCGGCGTCGGCCCTGAGTCGCGCGTGGCCGTCATGCTGAAGCGCTCGCCGGAACTGGTCGTCGCGCTGCTCGCCGTGCTCAAGGCCGGGGGCGCATACGTGCCGCTCGACCCGGAGTACCCGCGCGAGCGGCTCGCCTTTATGCTCGAAGACTCGGAGGCGCACGTGCTCATCACGGACTCCGCGCTGTCCGGGCTGGCGGGGGACGCTGACGTGCGCATCGTCCGTCTCGACGCGGAGCGCGAGCAGTTGGAGATAGAGCGCGACGAAGCCCCGCACGCGACGGTCTCGCCGGACAACCTCGCTTACGTCATGTACACGTCTGGCTCGACGGGCCGCCCGAAGGGCGTCGCCGTCACGCACCGCAACGTCGTGCGGCTCGTCTTCGGGCAGACTTACGCGGAGTTCGGTCCCGGCGAAGTCTTCCTCCTGCTGGCGCCCGTCTGCTTCGACGCCTCGACCTTCGAGCTGTGGGGGTCTCTGCTCCACGGCGCGCGCCTCGCCTTAATGGGGGCGGAGGCTCTCTCGCTCGACGACCTATCGCAGGCGCTTGAGCGCCATGGCGTGACGACGCTGTGGCTGACCGCAGGACTCTTCCAGCAGATGGTCGAGCACAAGGTCGAAGGGATCAAGGGGGTGCGGCAGTTGTTGACCGGCGGCGACATCGTCTCTCCGGCACACGCGGCCCGCTTCCTGCGCGAGTGCGGCGGTCGGTTGATCAACGGGTACGGCCCGACCGAGGCGACGACTTTCACCTGCTGCCACCCCATCACCGAGGCGGAGGCGGTCGCCGGGCCTGTGCCCATCGGGCGACCGGTAGCGAACGCTCGCGTCTACATTCTGGATGGCGGGATGAGGCCCGTGCCGCTGGGCGCGCGCGGCGAGCTTTACATCGGCGGCGACGGGCTGGCACGCGGCTACGCGAACTCGCCCGCGCTCACCGCCGAGCGCTTCGTCCCCGCCCCGTTCTCGGCAGAGCCAGGCGCGCGTCTCTACCGGACGGGCGACATCTGCCGCTACCTGCCGGACGGGCGCGTGGAGTTCGGCGGGCGGCGCGACGGGCAGGTGAAGCTGCGCGGCTTCCGCATCGAGCTGGGCGAGATCGAGGCCGCCATCGCGGCTCACCCATCGGTGCGCGAGGCGGCGGTTCTGGTGCGCGCAGAAGAGCCGGGCGGCGAGCGATTCCTGGTCTGTTACGCGGTGCCGCGTTCGCCGCAGGCGACGGACGCAGGCGAACTGCGCGCCTACCTCGCGGGACGACTGCCGGACTACATGCTGCCGCAGCGCTACGTCTTCCTTCCCGAACTGCCGCTCACGGCCAACGGGAAGGTGGACAGGGACGCCCTGCCCGCGCCCGACGACGCGAGCCTCGCGCGGACGGGCGTCTACGAGGAGCCGCAGGAGGGGCTTGAGACGGCCCTCGCGCACATCTGGGGCGACGTGTTGCAGGTCGAGCGGGTGGGCGCCAACGATAACTTCTTCGAGCTGGGAGGCCACTCGCTTTTGGCGATGCAAGTGGTCTCGCGCGTGCGCGAACTGCTCCACGTTGAACTACCGTTGCGCGCATTCTTCGAGGCTCCTACCCTCAACGCGCTCGCCTCCGTCATCTCGTACATCGGCAGCAGACAGTCGGAGGGGAAGACGTAGGCGCGCCCCGACGCGCTTCAGCGTTTGCCCGTCAGGGTTACGACCCGCCGCCAGTCCCCGTCCCAGAACCCTTCGGCCACCGGCCCCGCGCCGCGCGGGTCGCGCGCGTTCCAGACGGCGAAGTCGTACCAGCCTCTCTGCGAGAGGTTGGGTTCGTACAACTCGAAACCCTCGTAATCGTTCGCCGCGATGATGACGAGATACTTCTTCGGGTTGAGCGGGTTCGGGTAGACGACGGACACGCCGAGTCCCTTCCCTTCGAAACGGCGGTCGCCTATCGAGACGGATTCCGACTCCAACTTCAGCGGGATCGATTCGATCAGACGCCCGACGACTGAATTTGTCCGCGCGTCGCCGAGGAGGATCAGGTTATTGTCCGCGATGTCCTGCGGGGTAACTTCGCGATCCTCCTTGTAAGGGCATTCGGCGAAGTAGCTTTTCATCCAGCTCTCGCGAATCTGCGTGGCCGCAGACGCCAGTGCGGCGCGGGCCGCGCCCTCTCCCCCGCTCCCCCCGACGACCAGAAAAGGCCCGGCGAAGGCGTGCGTGATCGGGCCTTCCACCTCCCGACTCTTGCGTGGTTCCGAGGCTGGCCCCGGCTCGACCTCGACCCGGATCGGTCGCCCCTCCGTCACACCGTCGAAGTTGAGTTTCCCGTTCGTGCGTATGGTGAGCGGCGCGCCGGGGACGAGGCCGAGGCGCTCGGGCAGTATCTCGTAGCCCGCGACGTTCTCCGCCTCGACCGTGATGACGCCGCCCGGCCCCAGCGAGGCGTTGAGCCTCCCGATGGCAAGCGGGCGCGTCAACCGCTCGACCCTGAGCCAGTACGCCTCGCCGTACTTGAGCTGCCCCGTGGCGAGCGAGACCCGCTCGGGACTCTCCTTCAACACCTTGCCCTCGAAGAAATCGAACATCCGCGGCGTCGGGTCGTCCGGCGAGTAGACGTGATCCATGCCCTTGATCACGTCGAAACGCGGCTCGAAGCCCAGCCGCCGACACCTCTCCACGAAGGCGGAGGTCTGCCCGACGGGCACGTTCCTGTCCTCGTCGCCGTGGACGAGATAGAGGTCGGTGTTGCTCAACCCCTCGGCCAGCTCGACCGGGCTGTTGAGCCTGAGCCAGTCGAGCGGGTACGGGCTGCGTATCTGCGTCGCGGCTTGCTCGAAGGCGACGAGGTCGGACGGCGGCATCGCGGCTGCGATGGCAGCGAAGCGGCCGGGGAAGCGTTCGCCGAGCAGCAGCGCGTAGGTCGCGCCGTAAGACCAGCCGAGCAGGTAGACCTTGCGCTCGTCGAAGTCGTAGTCAGCGCGCGCCGCCTCCATCGCCTCGAAGATGTCGGTCATGGCGATGGGTGTGCCGTCGGCGTTGCCCCGCGCGAAGGGCCAGAGCAGCGCGTAGCCGTGCCGCTCGGCCAGCCTCACGTAGGTGTTGATGAGCGCTGTGTTGGCGACATGGACGCTCTTGAGGAAGTGGCGGCTCGGGAGCGGGAACGGAACGAAGACGACGAGGGGCGGGCGCGACTTCCCCGCCGTGTACGACTCGGGGGCGTGCACCATGTAGTACTGCACCTGCCCGTCCACCTTCGACCTGAAGCCGCGCAGGTGCGTCCCCGTGTAGCTCATGGCGTGCGGGCCGCCGGGCAGGTGGCGCAGCAGCCCATCGAACTCTTCGACGAGGTGGGCCATCTTCGCCTGCCACGTCTTGTCCTGCGGCTGGCGGTTCGCAGGCTCCGTCAGGTGGGCGCGGCGGATTTCAAGCGCGCCGAAATTGATCTTCGCCTTGTCGTCGGCGCCCGCGGCCTCGCCGCTTCGCCCCGACAGATCGGCGAGCCGCGCCTCTGCGTCGCCGTAATAGAAAGGCTCCTCAAGGGTGTAGAGCTGGCAGGTGACTCTACAGTGATAGAGACCCTCGGCCATCCCGTCCAGCGGCTTGCTCCACGCCTCCTGCCCCCCGACAGTCTCGGACGACAGCACCACCTTCTTCGCGTCGAGCACTTCGACGCGCGCCGTCAGCCTCAGCGTGCGCAGCAAGTCTGAGAGCTTCGGGTCGAGGGCGAGCGACGAGCCATGCGGCAGGACGGCCATCTCGACCACGTCGGGCATGTAAGGATCATTCCCGGCGGCCAAACGCCGCGCGGCTTCGAGGCCGACGAGGCTGCAATTGAAGCCCCACATGCGCTCCCGCTGCGGGACTTTGACGAGGATGAAGTTCCGACCCTTCCTCAGTAGCGCGGCGGTGAAGCTGGCAGCCCTGCCGAGGTCGCCGTAGACCGGCGAGTCGCCCGAGCGCGGCTTCATGGCCGTCCGCAGCAGCGGCTCGCCGTTGAGCCAGACTTTCAACGCGTCGTCGGCGCCCGCCACGAGCACGACCTCCTCGTTGCCTGTGCTCTCGATGACGCACGCGGCGTAGACCACCGCGTCCTTCGTCGTGCGGAACAACTTGTCGAGGCGAATCACACCGTCCTCGGAGCGGACGACCGTGTTCGTGAAGTCCGGTGCCAGGCCGCCGGGGTTGAGCAGCCCCTTCTGAATCTTAAGGAAGCCGTCGGCATCCGTCTGGGACTCGCCCGCCCAGGAGCCGGCGAGGTAGTCGCGGTCAACGGGGCCGCCGTCGGCTGCCTGCCCGGCCACCGGCGCCGCGTCGCCCTTCCCGACGGGGAACGGACCGGCCACGCGCCACTGCGTGAGCTTCATCTCGCCCGATGGGCCGTCCAGCCGGAGCGCGACCGTGGGGATGGTTCCCCGCGCGCCGCACGCCGACAGCGCGAGCGCGACTAAGGCGACGAGGGAGACGAATGTGAAGAGGGTGGCGAGGCGCAACGAGGCGGCGCCTCCGTGCTTCGCTTGGATGTTGACTTGCATCGCTTTCGGGTGGGGCCGCAGCCCCGGACTCAGGGCGCGTACTCCGCGGCGAGCTTCTCGTAAAAAGCCGCGGCGTTCTCGTTGCCAACCTGCCTGAGCATCGCGGAGAGCTTCCGGCACATCCCGACCATGTCGAAGGCGGGGCTTGCGTAGACCGAGATGCCTCTGGGGGCCACGTCGTCGCGGAGGGTGTAGCGCGATTGGTAAATGCGCCGCACGCGGCTCGCGTGAATGCTCGACTGGTTCCGCCAGGTGTTGACCGCCCAGCGGTACTGGTTGATCGCCTCCTGCGTCCGCTGCTGTTTCTCCTGTAAGCTCCCGAGGCGGATGATGGTCGGCACGTCCTGCTCGATGAAGAGAGCCTTACGGTAACTGCGTTCCGCCTGCGCTGCGTCGCCGCGCTGCTCGTAGAGGTAGCCGAGGTTGGCCCAGGGGCGTGACAGGCTCGGGAGGTCGGTCGCCGCCTCTTCGAGCAGATGCGTCGCGCGCTCGGGCTGACTTTCGAGGTAGAGCTTACCGAGCTTCGCTTTGGCCATGGCGCCGCCGCCGCGCCGCACCTGCTCTTCGAAGTAAGCGACGGCCCCGGCGATGAGCCGCTCGGCGCGCTTGGGCGAGCGGCCGCGCAGCTCTGCGAAGAAGGGCGAGTCGGCAACCGACGGCGAACTGCGGAGCGCCCGCGCATACTCCTCGTCGGCCGCGGACGGGTCGCCGCCGTACTCGCGCACGAGGCCGAGGCTGACGCGGTAGAGCGGGAAGTCCGAGTCGAGTTCGTTCGCGCGGCTGAGGTATTCGAGCGCCTCCGCCCGTCGCCCCGCGAGCCAGTAGAGCCAGCCGAGGTTGTGGCAGGCGTGATCGTCGAACGGGTTGAGTTCGAGCACGCGCCGGAATAGTTCGATGCCCGCCTCGACGTGCCGCCGCTCATCCGCGTCCGGCGCGGGGCTGGCGAACGATGCGAAGTCGAACGGGCGGCGCAGCGTCCTCTCGTGCAGCAGCGCGGCGTTCGAGAGGTAGTGCGCGTTGTCCGGGCTGGCGGCGAGGGCGGCGTCGATGCTGACGCGCGCCGCGTCGAGGTCGCCGCGCCCCGCCTGCTGCGTGAAGGCGTAGAACGACTCCTCCGCGGCCTGTAGCCGCGCGTACTTGAAGTGGGCGCCGGCGAGCAGGAGCAGCGCGAGCAGCGCGGGCAGATAAGGCCACACGTTTCGCGTGTGCGGCGCGGCGGCGGGACGGGACGCCTCGCCCTCTAACCCGGCGTTGTGGGCGAAGGCGAACCAGAGCAGCACGGCCACGCCCCTGTTAGTGAGGATGGACGAGTCGCTGAAGTCGCGCACGATGAGGGCGGCGTAGGCCGCCATCAGGCAGATGACCACGCTCTTGCGAAACGTGTCGTCGCCGAGCAGTCGAATTTTCCTGTGCGAGACACGGTAGAAGCAGACGAGCAGCAGGCCGTAGGCGACGAGGCCGAGCAGCCCCTTCTCGACGAGGATTTGGAAGAAGTAGTTGAAGGGCCTCTGCGCGAAGGCCGCATCTGGCCGCTGTTCCCTATAGCCGGCGTACTGCATCACGAAGTTCTGCGACCCGACGCCGAAGACCGGGTGCCGTTTGATTATCTCCAGCGAGTCGCGCCAGATGTTCTTCCGCCCCTCCAGGCTGCGCACCTGCGAGGTCGTCTTCAGAACGGCGAGCGTCGTCGTCACCGGCCGCGCCAGCGGCAGCAGGCAGACCGCCGTCAGGCAGACGACCAGCGCATTGAAGAGCAGAATCCGCTTCAGCGGTAACAGGCCGTAGACGTAGAAGAGCGCGCTCGCGAAGAGGAAGAAGGCCGCCAGCCCCATGTAGGCGCCCCTGATGAACGTGACGGCGATGGTGCACACGACGGCGACCATGGCCGCCAGCGCGAGCCAGCGCGCCGCGCGTGGGCGCCGTAGCCCGACGCAGAACGCGACCGGGAACGGCAGCATCAGGAAGAGCACCGACACCCACTCGCCGATAGAGACGCCGACCGGGTTGAGAACGTAGATGTAGTTCCTGAAGTCTGTGAAATCCGAGAAGCCGAGCGCGCGAATTCTGAGATCGAGGGGCAGGAACCAGTAGACGGCCACGGCGGCCAGGAACACGCCCCAGAGCGTGATGAAGACGTAGAGGGCGAGCCGCTGGTAGTCGTGCCTCAAGTTGAGCCTGACGAGGCAGTAAAACAGGAGCAGGAAGAGGACTTCCATCAGCGGGTAGAAGCTGTTCTCCCTGTACGTCGAGGCGGCGTACCCGACCAGCTCGACCAGCGCGACGACGAGCACGGCGTAGTCCATCTCGTTGAGCCGCACGCGCGCCGCCGCGGGGTCACGCTCAAGCAGTGCGTCCCTGAACAGGTAGACGAGCGCCGCCCCGAGCAGCACGACGTTGACGTTGAAGAATTCCTGTAGCTTTAGCGAGACGATGAAGGCGACGACGAGCACGAAGAGCACGTCGAGCGCCTTGTTCAGTGTGGCTGTGTTGGCGGAAGGGGGGACGCGCATGGCTCGGGGGACGACGAGGCGACGGCTAACATTGAGCGGTCAGGGACACCGGATAGCCGTGGCCGCGTCACTGATTGCGATGGAGAAGCCGGGCGGCGGCGGCGGCGGAAGTGGGCGACTGCCTCCCGTAGGTGCGGTAGAAAAAGTCTGCTGCGCAAAAGTCTCTTCTGGTATACTGGCGCCTGCTTCTGAAGGTAGCGAACTCGACTGACGATGGCGCTGAGTTTCACACCTCTCGGCCACTGCCCCTCGTCTCGGCGGCGTATCTTAAACGATTGCAGGGATAAAATCTACTGGCGCCCGCTCCACCTCTTCAGTTGGAATAGACACGACCACCGCGCGCGTGGAAGTGTGGGCGGCAGGCAAACCCCACCATGAATGACGAACCCAAGAGAAGCGTGCGCCGGTACGACTTGGACTGGCTGCGTGTGATCGCCGTCTGCATCCTCGTCATGATTCATACGGCGGCCATGTTCGACCCCTACCCCATCACGGCGGTCAAAGGCCCCAAGAGCTTCGCGCTGGCGGTCTTCGCCACCTTCGTCCACGAGTGGAGGCTGTCGGTGCTCTTCATCGTCTCGGGGGCCGGCTCCTACTTCGCGCTGGGGTTTTTGAGCGGGCGCGAATTCGCCGTCAGCCGCTTCAAACGGATCATGATCCCGCTCGTCGCGGGCACGCTGCTGATCGTCCCAATCCACATCTACTACTGGCAGTTCCTCGGCACGCCCGGCTACCCCAAGACGTATCTCTACTTCTACCAGACCATCATGTACCGGTTCTTCGTCTTCGGTCTTTTCGGTCAGGGGCGGGAGAGTCTGCACTGGGCGCACCTCTGGTTCCTTTTCTATCTCTTCGTGATCTCGCTGGTGGCGCTGCCGCTCTTCCTCTACCTGCGGCGGAACGAGGGGCGCAGGCACGTCTCGCGGCTGGCGGCGCTGTTGGAGAAGAAGGGCGGCGTCTTCCTCCTGGGCATCCCCATCCTCGTCGTCGAGGCCACGCTGCGAGCGCTGCGGCCCGGCTCGTCGCGCGCCATCATCGTTGACGATTGGGCCAACTTCTGCAACTACCTCATACTGTTCGTCTACGGCTTCGTGATCTTCTCCGACGACCGCATCAGGGCGGCCATCGAGCGGCATCGCGTGGTGGCGCTCGCGCTCGGCATCCTCACCTCTGCGACATACCTCTTCATCATCTTCACGGCGCGCATCCCAGTTAAGGGCTACAACCTCAACTGGACGCTCTTCAGGATGATGTGCGGCTTCAATATGTGGTTCTGGTGCGTCGCCATCTTCGGCTTCGGCAGCCGATACATGAACTTCCATCACCGGCTCCTGCCGTATGCGAACGCATCGGTCTACCCGGTCTACATCCTGCACCTCCCGGTCGCCACCGCCATCGCCTACCGCGTGGTGCGCCTGCCCCTCCCGGTCAGCGTGCAGTTCACTATCATCGTGCTGGGCACGATCCTCATCTCGTTCTGCATCTACGAATTCATCCTGCGGCGGACGAGGTTGACGAGGTTCCTCTTCGGGCTACAGAAGACAAAGCGGCGCGAACGGGCGGCACCGCCGACTGCCACGGCGGCGGTCGCACCGGAGACGATGCCCGCCGAGGAGGCCGCGCGGTAACGAAGCCGCTACGCGCTCGCCGCCGCCCGCCCTACAACTTTGCCGATGGCTTAGAGCAGGGTCTCAGGATGCGCGAAGCAGAGCGCTGCTTCCAACCCGACCCTGCTTATGCGAATCCCCCACCCTATGAAGAAACTGGCTGCGAGCACGAGGCTTCACGCCGTCGGCGCACGTCTTCTCTCGCTCAAATCGCTGTGGGCCGTCCTCTACGTGACGGTGCTGCCGACGCTACTGGCGCGCGACCTGCTGCTCGACGTGTGGCGCTCGGGCCGCCCGCGCGCGTGGGACGGCACGGGGCACTACGGCGTCGCGCAGATTTACGCGCAGTCGATCTTCCCAGACACCTTTGGCTGGACGCACGCACACTTCGGGGGGATGCCGTTCCCGAACTTCTACCCACCGCTCTTCTTCTGGTGCGTGGCGCTGTTGGAGCGGACGCACCTCGTCTCGCTGCTGACGGCCTTCAAGGCGTTCGTCCTCCTGCCGCTCCTGCTCATCCCCGCTGCCCTCTGGCTGCTGGCGTGGGTAATCTCCGGCAGGGATCGGCGCATCGCCTTCTGGGCGGCGCTGGTGAGCGTCTACCCGCTAGTGAGCGTGCGCTTCGGCGGGCAGATGCAGTGGGCCTCCGGCCTCGACTACTTCAGCACCCTCTCAATCGGGATGTACACGCAGCCGCTCGGGTTCGTGCTGCTGCTCGCGTGGTTCGCTGTCTACGTCGAGGCGCGGCAACGCGCGCGGCTGTTCGTGCTGGCCTGCGTGCTGCTCGCGCTGGCCGTGCTGGCGAACTTTCTCAACGGCATGATGGCGACCATCATCGTCGCCTCGGTCATCCTCTTCGACCTGCTGCGCGCGCGGCCGGGTCGCGCCGGGGGGCGACCCCCCGGCGCGTTCAGGTCGCTGGCGGCGCACACGCTCTCGCCCATCGTCGCGGCTGGGCTAACGCTCTTCTGGCTGGTGCCGATGCTCGGGTCCTACGGTTACTTCGTCACGCGCCCCTTCACGATGGTCATCGTCACCAGAGATATGCTCTGGTGGTTCGCCGCCGCGGTCGTGGGCTGCGCCTGCTGGCTGCGGCGGCCGACGCGCGACGCGGCCCCTTACGTCACGGCCTGCGCCCTGCTGGCCGCTCTCATCTTCACCGCCGCGTCGGCCCCGCGCTGGTTGCCCCTACAGGCCAACCGCCTGATGCCGACGCTCTACTTTCTGCTCTCGGTGCCCGTCGCCTACGCGCTCACAACCGTCTGGGACGTGGCAACGGGACGTCTCTTCCAATGGTTCCCGCGCGTGCGCCCGCTCATCGTCAGGCTCGCGCCCTACGCGCTCTGCGCGCTGCTGTTGATGGTGATGGTTCGGTACTACGCCTCGGCGCGCGTTCCCGCCATCGAGTTCTACTACGGGTATCAGGCGAGGCTCGCCAACTACCCGGCCGTCGTCAACGCGGCGCCACCGCCGCCCCGCGCGGCCGCCCCGGCGCGTGAGGAGAAGTGGACCGACGCGCTCGCCGACAGGAGCGCAGCCGACGTGAAGCTACGCGACATCGCCGACGCGTTCAGGGACGACCACATCCGCGGCAAGGAGATTCTCGCCGCCGCCGCCGCCGGCATCGAGGGCGTGCTCGACTTCGCGCGCGGGCGGCGCGATGGCCGCTATCTCGTCGAGATTCCCGCGCAGTACAGCGTGGAGGCCGCCTCCTTCGATTCGCGCGCGCTCAACTCCTACCTCGGCGCGCAGGGCAACCAGACGCTGAATGTCGTCTACCGCGAGGCGTCCCCGAACTCGATCTTCACTTACCCGCAGGTCGGCGCGCTCTCGAACAACCCGGACAACTTCGGCTTCAGCTCCGTCCTCAGCGACGACCTCGACTTCATCGAGCAGCCGCTGGAGAAACACCTCATGCGCGCGCGCTACCTCGGCGCACGTTACCTCGTCATGCACACGCCCGCAATGAAGGAGCGGCTGGCCCGCGAGCCGTCGGTCGGCGCGAGGCACGACTTCGGATCGTGGAGCGTCTTCGAGATGCGCGAAGGCCCGCCGCTGCCCGTCCGCGCGCTCGCCTTCCGACCGGCGCTGCTCGTCAGCGACTTCACCGTCAAGGGGCGGCGCGCCAACGAGTACAACTACGTCAGGTTCGCCGAAGAGCAGTTCGCCGACGGGTGGTTCGATGTCCTCCTCGCCCGCGCACCTTCGACCAACCTCGACGAGTTGGGCGCCCTGAGAGAGTTGAACCAGTTCGGCGCGCTCATCCTCGACAAGTACGAGTGCGACAGGTGCGACCTGGTCTACCGCCAGTTGAAGACCTTCTCGCAGGGCCGCCCGCTCATCCTGCTCATGAACGACAGCAGCCTCTTCAACCGCATCCGCAGTTCCATCGCCGAATTCCCGATGGCTACCATCATCGAGCGCGACCCGGACGCGTCGCCCGGAGCGTGGCTCGACAATCGCGGCGCGACCCGGCGTTACACTTCAAGCCCCCCGCGGCTGCTCTGGGCGCAGATACGCCGCATCCTCGAAACCCATAAAATTCCGGTCGAAGACGCCGCCGCCGTCTCGGGCGAGGTTAAAGGCGACACGATAGAACTCAACTACGATCAGGCCGCGCCGCCGCCCGCGCTGGGCGCTCCCGTGCTTGTCTCGACAAGCTACCACCCCAACTGGCAGCCCGAGCCAGGACACGTCATCTACGCCGTCGATCCGATGTACATGCTGACGTTCGCGCGCCGCTCGACCCGGTTGACGTTCGCGCGCAGCCCACTCGACGTGACGGGCGCGTGGGCCTCCGCCTTCGTACTGCTCGCCCTCTTCCTTTTCACACTATTGAGCGTGGCGCTGCCGCTGCTGAAACGCCGCCGACATGTTGCGGCCGTGCGCGACCCGGCCACTGCTTCCGGCCCGAACGGTCGGGGGCAGGTCGGAGAGGAGGCGGCGCTCGTCGGGGCCTACGAGGAGTCGGTCGAGTAAGGCCGGACTACCTGCCGTCCGGCCCCGGGGTCGATTTGTTGTTCAGCCTCGCCGCTTAGCGAAATACGCTCGAAGGACTTTCGCGTTTAAAAATAATCTTTGTAACGCACCCCGCCCTCGTGCTCACATCATGGAACCAGCTATCTTCCTTGAACCTTCTCACAGGCATCGCTCCAGATGCTCATACCGTTCATGATCGCGCCCCAGAACTCCCGCTCCTCCGCGCTTGCGAACTCCGGCCTTGAGTAGATGGAGCGGAGTTGCTCAATTAATTCGCCGTAGCAATCCAGCGCATTCGAGCCTTTGAGTTGCACCTCAGACAGAGCGTCTGTAAGCCGCCGGGTGAGCATCATCGCGGGAAGCTCGCCCCAGAGGTCTTCGAGCAGGTCGTGCTCGTTTCGCAACTGCCTGACGAGCGGGCGCCCATAGGTGATCAGCCCGCCCAGCCGCTCCACGACTCGTCGGCAGAAATAGCTCATCCATATATCGTCGTACCTGCTCACACGCACCCCGCGGTATTCGTCGCCCATGACGATCAGGTAGCTGCAAGGCAGCAGGGATGTCTCGAACGCCGTGTTTTGAGAGTTGAATGGGCAGTGCGTGTCTTCGGCGAGGGTGAGAGGGATCGGCAGGTGTTCACGCAGGCCGACCACTTCGACCGGCGTGACAATGCGCGTGACGGCATCCACGTCCGGCTCGCCCAGCCACAATCCCGCGTTCACCATCACCCGCCCCGTGCGCTGGCCGGTGCTGATCTCGGGGATGCGGTTACGCTCCGTTTGCAGGAAGCCGCGATGGACGACGCGTGTTGGCGGCTCGGTCAGCAGAAGATCGCAGACGTTAAACCATCCCGTCGAAGAACTGACTGCCGTTACTGTCTGAACGGTTCCGACGAGCGAGTGGCCTGATAGGAAGTCGTCCTCCGTCACGTGATTATCGTCATCTATGCTGATAATCACCTCGGCCCCTCTCTCGGCGGCAATCAGGTATCCGAGGTTGCGCCGCTGAATAGAGTTCCACCGCAGCAGTTTAGCGAGCGCGTGGAAACGGCCCAGCCACTGCTCCTGCTCCTCGACTCCGAAGTACAGCAACGTATCGTCGTGGCCCGTGCCTCTAACCCACTCGCGAATGCCGGGCGGGGTTTTCTTATCCCCGATGATGATGACCTCGACCTCGTCGCATCCCCGGCTATCGAACTGGGCCATGTAAGCTTCCAAAGCCGTCGGTATATTGATCGTCGTCGTGACCAGCGCGATTTTGCGTCTGGATATCTGCGCCATTCCTCTTTAGCTCTCCGGTTGGATGTTTGATGTAGAGACCTGAGCGTTATCCGGGCTGTTACGACACAGAAGCCGGGCACTGCGGTGGCAACTCCCGGCATCGGTTATCTGAGATTGTTTGCCTGAGTTCGATCATCACGAGCTATGGGTAAGCAAAATCCGCGACCTCGCCCCGGGCGTAGGCCGGAAGGTGAAGCCCCGAAACGTCGCCGGTGCTGGTAGGCGGATTATAGCTCAGTGGCGGTTCTTGCAACCCAGCCGGCGTGGGCAGGCGTGGCCCTAAGCCTTCGCCGCGAGTGGCAGTTCTGTCAGGCGCGCTTCCGGGTCGGCCACGATGCCTTCCAGCAGGGTTTTGAACTCCGAGAGCATCTGCCTGATATCGGCCGCGTCAAACCTGTCGGTCGAGTATTTGACGTTAAGCTTTAAGCCGTCGGCCCGCTCTACCGCGACGATTTCGACCCCGGCGCCGGCGGCATTGTTTACGTTCTCCACGGGGCTCATCCGGAGCCCGGACGACTGCGGCGCTTTCCGGGGCTGGGCTCTCAGGTCGAAGAAGACATAGGGCACTTCGGAGATGCTGCTCGGCATCTCGCTGCTCTTGTGGTGCTGGATTAACGCCCCGAATAAGAGGGGGAACGGTATCTCCTGATGAGCGTAAGCGCCTAACACCACTTCCTTCACCTGTTCGAGTAAGGTCGAAAAACGCGGGTCGTCCGACAGGTCGGTCGTCAGCACGTGCTCGTGCGCGAACCAGCCTATCAAGTCATGTGTTTCCGGGCGGCAGCGGTTGGCGACGGGCGAGAAGACGCCGATGTGCTTCCTCCCGGTGTAGCGGTGCAGCAGGGCGTTGAGGGCCGCGAGCATCAGCATGTACATCGTGACGCTGCGCTGGCGGTTGAGCCTGTTGAGCGAGTCGTGGAGGTCGGGCGCGAGCGTAATGCTTTGCACCGTCCCCTTTCTGCGGTAGGCGGCGTCGGCAGGTGCCGACCGCGCGAAGGGTAACTTCAGTTCGGGGAACAGGCCGACTTTGGCGATCCGTGGCCGCCAGTAAGAGACCATCTTTTGCAGCACCTCGCCTTGCAGCCAGCCGCGCTGCCACCGCGCGAAGTCGCCGTACTGGATGGGCAGTTCGGGGGGCGTCGCGAACGTGCCATCGACGATGGCTTGATAGTACTGGCCGAGTTCCCGCACGAAGACCTGGAGCGACCATGCGTCGGAGATGATGTGGTGCAGCACGATGCTGAGCAGGTGCTCTTCCTCGTCGAGCCTGAACAGGGTGACGCGTAGCATCGGGCCGCTGCCGTAGTCGAAAGGCGTCTGCACGCCTTGATTCATCAGGCGCAGCCCCTCTGGCTCGCGCTCAGGCCGCGCGAGACCTCTCAGGTCAACGACCGGCACCGTCAGGGTTAAGCTCGGCAGTATGACCTGCTTCGGCCGGCCCAGAAACTTCATGCGCTCCGACTTGGCGTAGATCAGGTTGCCGGCCCTGTACACCGCCCTGTGAAGCCTCTTCATGGATAGAAACTTTCTGTAAACCGGGTAGAGACTTTTTTGCGTGAGCAGCCCCTTTGCGGGCGGGAAAACCGACCGCAGAACGTCGTGACGACGGATGATTTCGTTGACCGCCCGGTTCAACGCCGCGAGGTCGAGCGGGCCTGTCAGGCGGCACGCCGTGTACGTGTGCGAGAGTTTGGTCTGCTTCAAATTCAGACCCTCCGTCCATTCGCGCAGCAGGCACGACTCCTGTTCCATAGACAAGGGCGACGGCTCGCCCGGCGGGACGCGCCTGATGGGGTGTGAGGGCAAACCCTGCCCGGCCCTGATCTCGTTTTCGACGTGGGCGGCCAAGCCGGCGACAGTCGGGGACTCGAACAGGCGGCGCAGCGGCAGGTCTACCTGAAGGGTTTCGCGCACGCCCGCCATCATCCGCATGCCCAGCAGCGAGTGACCGCCGAGCGCGAAGAAGTCGTCTTCGACCCCGACACGCTCCGCGCCCAACACTTCCGCCCAGAGTCCTGCCAGCACCTCTTCCGTCGGCGTTCGCGGCGCCACGTAGCCGCCGCCCGAAGGCCGCTCGGGCTCGGGCAGCGCGCGGCGGTTGAGCTTGCCGTTCGGCGTCAAAGGCAGCGCGCCGAGC